>JACVCT010000069.1 GCA_016741895.1 Gemmatimonadaceae bacterium
CCCTGCTGGCCCGGCTGGCCGTGCTGGCCCTGCTGACCCTGCTGACCCTGCTGGCCCTGCTGGCCCTGCTGGCCCTGCTGGCCCTGCTGGCCCTGCTGGCCCTGCTGACCCTGCTGACCCTGCTGACCCTGTTGGCCACTCATGCGATCACGCAGCGACTCCATGCTCGCCACCAGCTCGCGCGTGCGCTCCAGCGTGCGCTCCTGACGACGGGCCACCGACTCGCCCTGTAGCGCCCCGGTGGCCGCACGCAGCTTGTCCGCCACATCGCGCACGTTCTCGCTGATCTGCCCTTCGAAGGCGTTCTGATACTCCACCGATCCGCCGCGGGCCACCTGCTTGGAGAACTCGATCTTGTCGGCCAGACGCATCTCCCGCATGGCATCGGCCGCCTCCGACACCGCCGACGCAGCGCGTGGCTGATCACGACGCGCCGCACGCGCCACACGATCCGCTTCACTCTCGAGCTGCCGCACCGCATCCCGCAGCGCATCCTTCTGCTGCGACAACTCCTGCAGACGCTCGCCACGCGCGGCGCCGCTCGCCGCCTGCAGTCCACGCATCTCCTCGGCAATGCGCTGTTGACGCGACTCGAGTTCGCGCGCACGATCAGCCAGTCGCTGAACACCCTGATTGGTGGCCGCCTCGCGCGCACTCTCCACATTGCGCGTGGCACGGTTGAGCTCCTCGAGCGCCGCGTTGCCCTGCGTGCCCGAGCCGCTCGCGGCGCGCCGCATGTTGTCGGCCGCCTGCTGCAGCTGCTGCGCCGCGCGCGTCAGCCCCGGATTGGTCGGCTCGCGCGACAGCCGCTCGAGCCGCCGTGCCTCCTCCTCGGCCTGACGCGCCAACTCGCGCTGTGCGCCGCTGCTGCCGGCGTTCGGCGTTCCCGCCGACTGACTGCCGGCCGACTGCCCACCCGACGACGCACCGCCCTGCTGCCCACCCTGCTGCGCCAAACGCTGCCGCATGGCGTCGGCCATGCGCTGCATGCGCTCGTTCTCCTGCTGCTGTCGCGCCGCCAACTGACGCAGTCGCTCCAGCGACGCATCGACCTCCTGCTGCGCCGCCTGCTAAGGACGCGACTGCTGCACGGTCTCGTACTGATTGCGCTGCTTGTCGGTCTCGAGCTCAAACAGGTCGGCCAGATCTTCAGCGCTGCGCTGCCCGCCACCGCCGCCACCACCACCGCCACCCTGTTGCTGCTGCTGCAACTGCACGTCGCGGTACATGGCCTCGGCCCGCTGCAGACGCTGCAGCGCCCGCTGCTCGGCCGCCAGCGCGTCACCGCCGCGCACTCGACCCAGCAGTTCCTCGGCCGACTTGAGCTCCGCGGCACCCTGCGCCAATTCGCCACGGATCTTCGCGAACATCGTGTCGCTGTCAGCCACACCACGTTCCGTCAGACGTGTCACCAGCTGCTCCACATCCGTGCGCAGCCGGCCTTCGCTGATGGCGAGCGTGGTCATGTCCTGACGACGCTGCTTGTCGGCGGTGGCGGCGCTGTCGCGCAACCAGTTGAACGTGGCCGACACGATCTCACGCTGACGCTGCACAAAACCATCGGGTGAGTCACCCTGCTGCCCGGCGCCACCACCACCCTGTTGCGGCGCATCGTCCGACTGCCGATAGTCCTTGCCGAACGGACGGATTTCAAGGAAGTACACGTCGCTGCTGCCCACCTTGCCCGCGCCGTCGCGCGCCACGGCATGATAGGCCACGAGGTCGCCCGGCTGCAGCGGCAACTCCTCGAGAAACAGCGTGTGCGCCCCCTGCGCCTCGCGCGGCCGGCTGCCCACGCCGCCAGGCATCTTCACCGTCTGCTCCGCGCCGCCGTTGACGCGATAGCGCAGCTCGAGCGATGTCACACCCAAGTCATCGCTGGCATCCACCGCGATGGTCACCTCGTCGGTGTTGGACACCTTCGTGTCGCGCCCAGGCTCACTGATGCGCACCACCGGCGCCCGATCGGCAATGGCGTCCACCACGTACTCCACCGCGCCCGCCACCACCGTCCCGTCGGTCGTGCGCAGGTCCACGTGATAGAAGCCGCTGCGCGTGACGCGGAAGCTGCCACTCACACGGCCCGAGCTGTCCGCCACCAGCGGCACGGTGCTGCCGTCGTCAAAGCGCAGCGTGCCACCGGCCACGGCGCGCGTGACGGTCGCGTGCACGGTGACGGTCGTGCCCACGATGGCCGCGACATCGCCGCCGTCGTCGATGTGTTCACGCGGCAGCCCGCTGTATGCGGGGAACTGCAGGTCGAGCGACACCCGTGACACGGCCGGCATGTCGTTGACCGTGAGGCGGAACACGGCCGAACGCACGTCGGCCGACTCCACGTAGTACTCGGTGGGCGTCACGATGTCGAACAGTCGCGAACGAAAGCGCGCCGAATCGGCCGACGGCACCATGGGCAGTCGCTGCCATTCCGTCGTCGCGCCACTGTCGCTGCGGAACACCAGCTCGGCGCCACTGGCGGCAAAGCCCACCAGCGTGGCCTCCACCTCAATGGCCCCACCACGCGGCACGCTGGCGTTGCCCGGCTCAATGCTCAGCGCGCGCACCGGCACTGCCGCCTGCGCCGTCCCGAAGGGCATGAACAGCACACGCGCCCCGTCGCGCACCGACTGTGGTCCCAACACCAGCAGCAGGGCCGCGCCAAGGGCCAGCGCACCCGACCACTGGCCTGCGCGGATCATGCGTGGACGCTCGAGACTGGCGTCGCGCGGCAACGTACGAATGGCATCGTGCGCGCGGCGCATCAGGCGCTCGGACAGCGACGGCGAGAGCCGTTGGGCGGCCGGCGTTTCCGCCTCCTGCACGGCAGCCAGCAGCGCCTGACGCAGCGAGGGCGCCCGCTCTTCCACGTACAGCGCGAAGCGCTGCGGACTGGCGCGCGTGAGCAGCGGCATGATGAGCCCGCGAATCACCGCGGCCGCAATCAGCGCGTAACCGAACAGACGTGCCGTCAGCAGCGTGGGGCCTTCGCCGCCCAGCAAGGTCAGCACCCCCCACGATGCGACCACGGCCAGGACCACTGCGGCGAGAATCCACACGAGAGATTCGAGCAGCACACGCAGGCGCCACTGGCGGCGCAGCTGTTCGAGCGTGGCGAGCAGTTGGCGATCGGGACTCATCGTGCTTCCTCCGCCCGCGCTGACGGGCTGACTGCTTCTTGGGGACCCTTCCGGGGACTACGACCTGCGGTACTAACGTTGTTGCCCACGATGCTGCGCCGAGCCTGTCCCCGTCGTCCACGGGTCGCGACCCAGGTTTCGAGGGCCAGCAGCGCCACCACGGCCATGATGAAAAAGCGCCACGGGTTCTGTCGACGCTCGAGGTCCACCAGCGACTCCGTGGCGTCACCGGTGGGACTGGCCGCCGCCGTGCCCGCACTGGCGGCGCTTTCGGTCGTGCTGCGCACACCCAGCAGCAGCTCCGCGGTATCGAGCGGCGTGAGCTCAGCCTCAGACGGCGGAACGTTCACCGCCACCACTGCCACGGGCGTGCCGCTGGCCTGCCGGTTATAGGCGGCATACACACCCGCGTCATGGAGCGGCACTGCCGCGCCCATCGAGTCCGCCACGGGCCGCAGCAGACTGGCATCGGGCGCGGTCACCACCGGATCCGTCATGCCCGTGGCCAGTGCCCAGCGCTCGCCCACGCTGCGCCACAGCGGCACGGCATCGCGTCCCGAGGTGTGCAGCATGAGTTGGCGCACGAACGGCAGATAGGCCGGCTGCACCGGGAAGTCACCCAGCAGATTGTCCAGCGGCAGCGCCAGCATCACCACACGACCGGCGCCCACGCGCTGCTCCACCACAGCGGGCAGGCCATCATCAAAGCGGGCGATCACGTCGCTGCCGGCCGCGGGCGTGAGCCGCGGGTAGCGCAGCGCACGCACGACACGCAGCGCTTCCGGCACATCACGGAACGGCGTCAGCAGCGGATGCTCCATGCGCAGCTCGCGCAGGTTGCCGCCGCGGTCGCTCAGGCGATCCGCGCTGCCATCCGCCTCGGCAGGCAACAGCGTCGCCGCGCCGGGACGCGCCACACCGCTTCGCGCGCTCGCCACACGGCGGCCCGCCACCACCACCAGCCCGCCACCCTGTTCCACCCACTGCATCAGTGCGTCGTTGGCCGCTGGCAGCGCATCCCAGAACACCAGCACGGCCGTGCGCGTGAGCGCATCACCCGCGGGTAGCGCCGGCAGGCGATCGACACGCACGGCCGGTGCCTGTCCGATGCCCAGGGCCCGCTCGAAGAACAGCGTTTCGCTGGCACGGACGTCACCGCCGGCCACCAGCGCCACTCGCAGCGCGTCATCACGCGGCACCACGGCCACCAGCGTGTCATCGGCCGCCAGCAGATCGGGCGACAGCGCCACACGCAGGGTCACCGGCCCATCGGGCGCGGGTACCGGATCAAAGGTGATGACCGTTTCGCCATCGGTGGCCAGCGCAATGCTCTTGCTGTTGGCCTCGCGGCCATTGACGCTGAGCGAAGCGGTCACCGTGCGGGCCGCCGAATCGCCGCGCGTGAACGCGCGCGCCTTCACGGCCAACTGCGTGCGTTCACCCGACACCACGCGGCGTGCATCGAGCGTGCGCAGCACCGTGTTGCGCCAGCGCTCAGGCCCCACCGCCACGCCACGCACGCGGACGCCCGTGGGCAGTTCCACACCGGCAATGCCACTGGCGCTGGCCCGCTGCAGATCGGACACCACCACCAGCTCCGCATCCGCGAACGGGGCGTCAAGCAGCACCTGTCGCCCTGTGCGCAGCGCCGGCGCCAGCTTCGTGCCTCGCGGCAACGGCTTGAGGGCCTGCAGGGCCCCCAGCACCGCGGCCTTGTCGGTGGTGAGACGCTGCACCACTTCGGCCGCATCGTCGTAGGCCACCAGTGCCACCCGATCACCGGCGCCCTGCCGGTTCACAATGGCCCGCGCTGAATCGACGGCGCGCGCCCAGACGCCCTCGTAGCCCATGCTCTGCGAGCGATCAAGCAGAATGACCGTGGCGCCGGCCTGCGCGTCGCCCGAGTCGGTGGAGCCAGAGGTGAGCACCGGCCGCGCGAAGGCCAGCACAAGCAGCGCCAGAAGCGCCGCGCGCAGCAGCAACAGCGGCCAGTCGGTGATGCGCTGCCGCTGCTCGGTGCGAATGGGCAGCTTCTGCAGAAACATCAGCGACGGAAAGCGCAGCGGCCGGTCGCGGTCCTTGTTGCGCAGGTGCAGCAGCAAGGGCACGGCCAGTGCCACAAGGCCCGCCAGGAACGCCGGAACGAGGAAGCTCAGGCCCATGATCAGCGCACCCGGCTGCGCGTGAGTCGCGCGTCGAGGTAGGCATGCAGCGCACGGTCCAGCGGCTCGGACGTGTCGAGACGCACGTAGTCGGCGCCGGCGGCCACCAATCGCTGCTCGAGTGCGCGATGATGTTCGCTCACCAGTGTGCGATATTTGTCGCGCAGCGCGTCGGGCTTGAGCGGCAGCAGCACACCGGTTTCGGCATCCTCGAAGGTGGTGTCGTCGCCGCCCGGCAACTCCCGCTCCGCCGGGTCCACGACGTGAAAGAGAATGACATCATGGCCGTGCATGCGCAGCGCGTCCACGGCACGCCCCAGTCGCTCGGGGTCTTCGTAGCAGTCGGTCACGAGCACCACGATGCCCGTGCGTGCACTCAGCAGCCCGACCTGCTCCACACACTCCACCAGACGGCTCGGACCGCCCACTGCCGTGGTGGCCAGCGCATGCAGCATGCGCTGCAGATGCCGCACCGAGGGCGGTATGACCTCCGTGAGCGTGGCCGTGAAAGTGGCCAGCCCCACGCGGTCGCCCTGGGACTGTGACAACCATGCGAGCGATGCGGCCAGCATGCGCGCATACACGAACTTGGTGACCGTGCCGCTGCCCCAGTCCATGGACCCGCTGGCGTCCACCGCAAAGAGCACGCTGGCGTTGGTGTCGGCGTCGTACTCCTTGATGTAGAAGCGATCGGTACGGCCATACACACGCCAGTCGATGCGCCGCAGGTCGTCACCGGGCTGATAGCTTCGATGCTCGGCGAAGTCGAGCGACGAGCCCTTGCGCATGGAACGGTGCTGCCCGTGCATGAAGCCGTCCACGACCGTGCGCGCGAGCAGCGCCAGATCGGAGATCGTGGCGAGCAGCGCGGGGTCGAGAAAGGCGGCGGGAGCGACAGGCATGCGTGTTATCCGTTACAGCGACGAGCTGGGAACCGGCACACTCTGGAGCAGACGCTCCACCAGCTTGTCGGTGGTCATCTTCTCCGACTGCGCCTGGAAGTTGACGAGCACGCGGTGACGCAGCACCGGGCGCGCCAGTGCCTTCACGTCTTCGAAGCCCGCGCTGGCACGGCCCTGCAGCAGCGCACGGGCCTTGGCGCCCAGCACCAGCGCCTGCGCCGCGCGCACGCTGGCGCCATAGCTCACGTACTGCCGTACATAGTCAGCGGCGCCCTCGTTGGTCGGGCGTGTCGCCCGCACGAGCGCCACGGCATAGCGCGTGACGGCATCGGCAATGGGCAGACGACGCACCACCCGCTGGTAGGCCAGGATTTCCTCCTTGGTCACCACCGGCTGCACGGCCTCGGGCGGCAGCGCCGTCGTGGCCTTCACCACCGCCACCTCATCCTCCTCGGGCAGGTAGTCGAGCATGACTTCCAGCATGAAGCGGTCGAGCTGGGCTTCCGGCAGCGGGTAGGTGCCTTCGAGCTCGATGGGGTTCTGCGTGGCAAACACGAAGAACGGCTTGTCGAGTTCGTAGGTGCGCCCCTGCACGGTCACGCGGCGCTCCTGCATGGCTTCCAGCAGGGCCGCCTGTGTCTTGGGTGGCGTGCGGTTGATTTCGTCGGCCAGCAGCACGTTGGCAAACACCGGACCGGGAAGAAACGCGAGCCGGCGCTGCCCGGTGGCCGGATCATCCTGGATGACATCCGTGCCCGTCACATCGCTGGGCATGAGGTCGGGCGTGAACTGAATGCGCGAGAAGCGCAAATCGAGCGCCCGCGCCAGGGTGGAGATGAGCAGCGTCTTGGCGAGACCGGGCACGCCCACCAGCAGACAGTTGCCACCGGCGAAGAGCGCGATGAGCGCCTGCTCCACCACGGCATCCTGCCCGACGATCACCTTGCGCAGCTCGGCGGCAATGCGCTGGCCGGCGCCCTGCAGCCGGTCGGCCAGGGTGGCGTCATCGAGATGGTCGAACTCAGTGGCGGCGGCGCCGTGCACGGGTGCGGTCACGCGGGTCCTCGGAGGGTGAAAAGGTCAGCGGGTCAACGCGTAGACGAAGTAGTTGATGCCCAGCTTGTACGCTTCGTTGGACATGTCCAACGGATACATCCCCACGTCGGAGAACTCCCAGTAGTCCGACAGGTCGTTGTTGTAGTTCACGATGGCCAGCAGGCGCTTCTTCGGATCGTTGTCCTCGAAGTAGCCATAGAACACCGACTTGAGTCCGTAGTACGGATGCCGATAGTCCAGCGTGGCGATGCGATAGAACGAATCGAAGATCGGATGCGAGAGCTCCATGGGCACCGCACGCAGCGACGGAAACACCCGCAGCATCTGGCTTTCGAAGTTGAACCAGTGCTCGCCGGCAAAGTCGTCGAAGATGATGAAGCCGCCCTTGCTCAGATACTTGCGCAGCCCCAGCACTTCCGCGTCGTTGGGACGCCAGAAGCCCGGTTCCGCCATGTAGGCAATCGGGTAGCGACCCAGCGCCGGATCATCGAGCGTGAGGATGTTGCTGGCGTCCACGCGGATGCGCGTTGTGGACAGCTCACTCAGAATCTTCGTGAAGTTGCGTTCGCCGCGGGGATAGTCGTGCGCCCATGGCTCGTCACGCCGACTGAAGCTGAAGTCGGGCATGAGATACTTGATGCGCACCCAGGTGACGCGTCCGTCGTAGGGCACATTGGGCAGGATGGGCTGCGGACGCCCGCCGCGCCGCTGCGCCGGCAGCTCGCGCGCCACAAACAGCAGGCCCAGCGTGGCGCCCGCAATGACGGCCAGACGCAGCGCCACCCTGAACGCCGGCATGCTGAGGAATCCGGCCATCAGCGTGGTCCTCCGCGGCGACGCAATTCCAGCAGAAGGGCCTGCGCCTGCTCGAAGCTGGGGGCCTCCTCCAGCACCGACAGCAGCTCGCGGCGCGCGCCCGCTATATCACCACCATCAGCGAGGGCCTTGGCCAGATCGTATCGCGCCTGCAGCACATCGGTGGGCCGCAGCGCCAGCACGGCACGACGCTCGCGCACGGCCCGCGCATGATCACCGGCCTGCGCCGCCAACTGCGCCAGTTCACGCCGGTCGGCTGCTTCATAGGGCCAGATCCACAGGGCCCGCTCCCACGCAGCCATGGCGCCCGTCAGGTCGCCACGCCGCCCACGCACGCGCGCCTCGAGCACGTTGGCATCGTACGCGGTCTCATCGCGGCCCGTCACTTCCGGGAGATAGGTCAGCACCGCCGTCGTGTCACCACGCTGCAGCGCGAGCTGCGACAGGAACCACGACGGTCCATCGTCACCGGCGTAGGCTGGCATCATGCCGCGGGCGCGCTCGAACAGCGCACGCGCCGAGTCCGGCCGTGCGTTCATGAGCGTCACGGCCTCGCGCATGATGCGCACGAAGCTGCCGCCGCCGCTTCCGCCTCCGGCGCCACCACTGCTGTCAGCGGGACTTGGACGATTGCCGCGCACGCTGCCGGCGGCCTGCATGCCACCGACGGCCGCAATGGCCGAGGCGTAGCGCGTTTGCACCCAGCGTTCGAACTGCGTGTCCGCTTCCGCCAGGCTTAGTCCCAGCACACGCTGAAACACCGTGGGCGTGTCCTGTCCATCCCGATAGCCGCTCAGCATGCCACGCAGCGCAGTCACACCCCGTGTGCTCTCCACCCACTCGGCAAACAGCGAGGCCTGATAGTAGCTGTTGCCCACTTCGTCGGGCGCGCGCGGACGCATGAAGCCGTCGTTGAGCTGACTGAGCGGACGAATGCGCCCGCCCGCGTAGGCCACGAGCCAGCCCAGTGAACCGCGGGCGCCCCAGCCCGGATTGGCACGTCGCTCTTCCAGCACCGACAGGCCCTCGGAGAGCCAGCGCGGCACGCGATGGGCCGATGCGCCCAGTGTGAAGGTGTGCGCCAGTTCGTGCCACGCCGTGCTGCCCCAGTTGTAGTTGCCCTTGGCCTGCACGTTGGGCGCGTCCAGAGCCAGCAGAGTGCCGAAACTCACGCCGAGGGCGCCCAGGCCGTTGAGCCCCACGGTGCGCACCGAAAAGTCGGCCTGCACATCGTAGAACTCGAGATGGATGGGTGTGGGGGGACGGTAGTCGTAGCGCAGCGCCAGCGAGTCGTAGGCGCGCTCCAGCAGTGGCGCGATGTACAGCACCAGCAGCTCCGCTTCCTTCTCCGGTGCCGTGATGCGGAAACGCCCGCGCTCGACGGTGCGGAAGCCGCGCATCTTGTCGAGCAGATCGAGCGTGTTCTTGTGCCACACGTTGTACGGGTCGAGCGCAAAGGCCCGCTCGAGCGCCGCACGTCCGGCGGCAAAGTCTCCGAGGCGCAGCTGATTGGTGCCGAGCACGCCGAGGGCTGCCACCGACAGGCTGTCGCGGCGCACGGCCTCGCCGGCCAAACGCACGGCTTCGGCATAGCGGCGCTGCCGCACCGCCGCCTCAGCGAGAAACACATCGAACTCCGCTCCGCCCGGTTGCAGGCGCCGCGCCACCGCCTGCGCCTCGCGATACGACGCGGAATCGCCGGTCAGCCAGGCCACTGCGCCCAACACACTCCAGGCATCCAGCAGCGCCGAGTCGAGTGCCACCGCCGACCGTGCCGTGACCCGCGCACTGTCGAAGGCCTCGGCATCGAGATGCAGGCGCGCGATGAAGGCACGGGCCGACGCAAAGCGTGGGTTGGCGTTGGCACTCTTGCGCGCGGTTTCGAGCGGGTTGCCCTTGCTCTCGAACTCCTCCACACGCGCCAGGCCAAGCAATGCTTCCGCGTCGTCTGGGGCGCGGCGCAGCACCCCCGAGTACAGGGCGCGCGCTTCGGGCGCGTCGTACTTGTCGAGGAAAAGGGCCGCCGTCCGGCGCTGCGACTCGAGATAGCTCGAGTCCAAGGCCGTCGCGCGATCGAAGGCGGCCAGCGCCGCCTTGACGGCGTTCACATTGCCGACGCCCTGCAGCACATAGGCACGGCCCGCCGACGTGTGCTCGGCGGCGTTTGTCGCCCCGCTGCTTTCGTACTGCGACGTGAGCTGACGCGCGAGCCGCACCGAGACTTCACGATGGCCACGGGCTGCCGCCTGCTCGGCTGCCAGAATGAGCGCCGCAAAGCGATCCGGGCTCGTGGCCCGCGATTCCTGCGCACAGCCCAATGCGGGCCAGAGCCACAGGAGGCCGGCCAGCGCGCGGGAGAGCCGACGTGACGTCACGCGCTTCACTTGTCGCCCCCCGCCGCCTTGATGGCCGCCGACTTCTCCGCGATGGCCAACAGCAGGCGCTCCAGCTCTGCCTCGTAGGCCGCTGCCTCCATGCTGGCCTTGCGACCACGCAGCGCCGCCACCTGCGACTCCAGGGCCTGTCGTTCGGCCATCAACTGCGCAATGCGCGGATCGGCCGCGGTGGCGCGCTGGCCAAAGGTGATGCGGCCCGCGATCAGCGAGTCGCTCACCAGCGCGTGCTCGGTGAGCAGCCGCTTGCCGCGCTCGTAGGACTGCTGCACCTCGCGCCGCGCAAACCGGAAGGCCTCCAGCACCGACAGTCGGCCATCCTTGTCGGCGTCCGCATCACCGCCTTCGAGGCCGCGCACAAAGTGGCGGAGAAACTCCGACTCGTTCTTCTCGAACGCCGACTTGGTGGCCGTGATGACCACGCGTCCCGGCGCCGTGAGGACAGGCACAAAATCGCCGCTGCCGGTGGCAGTGTTGATGAACACGACCTGCTGCGCGGCAAAGGGCTGCAACCAGGCGGCGTACTCGCTGGCGGTGGCGTCGGGACCCGGCAGATTCACCTTCGAACCCGGGCCCTCACCGCTGCCATGGCCGGCCAGCAGCACCAGCAGCACATCGCCGGGCTGGACGCGCCGCGACAGGCGCAGAAACGCATCGGCGACGTTCTCGCGCGTGCTGCGGCGCGTGGTGCTGCTCGAGTCTTCGGTGAGCACGAGCAGACTGGAGTCACTCACCCCCCAGCGAGTACGCGCCACCTCTCGCAGCGTGTTGGCCGCCTGGGTGAACTGCGTCTTGAACTGTGGGGCACCGGAGAGCCCGCTCACGAACAGCACGTGCGTGCGCTGCGCCTGTGCCGGCGCGGCCACAACGGCCAGCAGTCCGCACAGGGCTGCCAACGTGCGCATGGGAATGCGGCGAGCCCTCATGCGAGCCCTCATGCGAGCCCTCATGCGAGCCCTCATGCGAGCCCTCTCCACCGCCGATACCCCCACTCGATGCCCAGCAGCAGCGCAATGGTGAGAAACACGGCCGGCATATCCCAGAGATCACGCGCCTCGCGCACGGTCACGCCGGCGTTGGTGTAGATCGCGTCATCGGCCACTCGCGCCGCGTCCGACAGCGGGAAGTAGCGACCTCCCGTTTCGTCGGCGATGCGCTGCAGCAGCGCAGCCCGGAGTTCCGCCTGCGCCACATCGGCGCCGCGGTCATCCACCAGCAGCGAGGTCTGTGCCTGTTGCACGGAGTCCCGGCCGCGCCCCGCCTCGGCCGCAATGCTGTACCGCCCCGTGTCACGCGGCGTGAAACGCGCCGTGTAGCTGCCGTCGTCGCGCAGCGCCCACTCGAGCGGCAGCGTTTCGCTGCGCCCGTCGGGTCCCGTGACCGTGGCCGTCACCGTGGCATCGTTGACCTCGGTGAACAGCGGCGTGTTGACCTGCGCACGCAGCATCACCGGCTCGCCGGGCGCCACACGGGCCGGCGTGGCCGTGATCTCGAAGGCCGACGGCACATCATCCACCAGCCAGCGCAGCACCTGTCGCCAGAACGTTTCGTGTGTGCGGTCGTCCACCTCCACACTGCTGTCCATCTTCCACAGCCACGAGTCCTGCACGCCGAACACGGCGCTCATGCCCCGGCCATAGCGCTGCCACGCGAGGATGGGCAGATCACTGCGTCCATCCTCCGTGCGTCCGGCCAGCAGCAGCGTGGCGCCGGCGCGCAGACTCCCCAGCTGATTGACCATGGTGAGCGCGGGCAGTGAATCCCAGCGCTGGCGTGAGGCATCGAGGCTGGGGCCCAGCTGCAGGGCCGGATGCACATCACCGCTGCGCGTGGGACGCACACGCACCGTGATGGCCGGTCCCTCGGTGTTGGGTTCGGCGCGTGTGAGCGTGAGCGGCAGCACATCAGCCACCGGCGTGCCGGCAAACCCGCCTTCGGACAACGAGGCGCGGCCGCCGAGCACCAGCAGACTGCCACCACGCACGCTCACGAAGTCGGCCAGCATGCGCAGCTGCTCGACGGTGAAGAATCCTGCTTCCACGCTGCCGAGCACGAGGGCGCGGTAGCGGAAAAGCTCTTCGCGCGTGGCCGGAAAGCCTGACATCAGCTCCAGGCTATCGCGCACGCCGAGTCGGAGGAACTTGCGTTCAGCGCTGCGCATCAGTCCCACCACCTCGAGGGCGCTGTCGGCCGAGACGGCGCGCCGCAGGAAGGCGAACTCGGGACGCGGCTCGCCCTCGAGGTAGAGCACGCGGTCGGGACCGCTGCGTACCTCGAGACTGGTCTGCCACTCGTTGTTCTCCGTGACAATCTCGCCGGTGAGTGGGCGCGCGCGCACCGCGAGGCGATGCACACCGGCCGCGAGCGGCGGAATGCGGACCCGTGTCGTGACCAGATCGCCGCGTGCCGGTGCACGCAGCGTTTCCGTGGCCACCACGCGGCCGTCCGCTTCCACCGTGAGAGTGACGTCGTCCTTGCCGGTGCCGCGGAGCCGCACATCGGCTTCGACGAGTGTCGTGGCGCCGGCCAGTGTGCGGCGCGGTGCCTGCACGCGTTCCACGGCCACATCGCGTTCGAAGCGCTCACGTCCCACACCAACGGTATAGACCGGCACGCGCTGCGCCCGCAGCGCCAGCAACGCATCGTCGAGCGATGTGCTGCCGTTGTCGGCCCCGTCGGACACCAGCACGATTCCCGCCAGCGGCATGCCGTTCAGATCTTCGCGGACATCGGTGAGCGCCTGCGCGAGATCGGAGCGGGTGCCGCGGCCATTCACCTCGGCCACAGCGCGCACGGGCGCCGCGGCGCCGGCAAAGGCAAAGCGCCGCACTGCGAAGCGCTCGGAGAGTGTGCGCAGGAGCGCACCGCTGTCACTGAACGTGGCGCGCACCGCGGCAAGTCGCGTGCTGTCGCTGCCACCGGCGCCTTCGCTGTCGCGGATGCGCATGCTGCGCGTGTCGTCGTAGATGACGGCCAGCACGTTGCGCTGCGGCACCGCGGCGGCAATCACGAGACCCGGACGGAAGAGACAGGCCAGCACCACCAGCACGACCGCGCTGCGCAGCACGTCTGGCCCGAGCGGTACTGCCGGCCGACGCTTGACCAGTCGCCCGTCCTCCAGCAGGCCGAGCAGCCGCAGCGCGGCGCGGAGCCCTGCCGGGGCCATTACCGGAGCACCGCGTGCGGTACCGGGTTCCCCGCGAGCGAAGGCGCGCGGGGAATACTTGAACAACCAGGTGGCGATGCTGTCGAACCAGGAAGCCACGAACGCGTCGGTACGGAGGGAGGGATGCCCGGTGCATCGCGCAGACCGGGTGCATCAGGCAGAGAGTGCAGCGTGGAACGCGGATCGTCTACTGTAGACGCAACATGGGACACCGATGTTGGGTGCGATGTTGCCGACGTGCAATCGGAATTCGCGTACCAACCGGCGGAATCACCAGGTGCGCCAGCGGAGTCGTGCTTAACACCGCTGGTCCCGCCGCGTCCAATGTGGTGGAGCGGGCGCCTGGTTTGGCGACCGCCGCACACACAGATGAGGAAGGCTCCCATGCGTACGATGCGTTCCCACACCGCGCGGTGGACTGCCGCAGCCGGTCTCCTGATGCTGGTTTCGCTGGACGCGACCGCGCAGTCGCGCGGCGACACGTCACGTGCCCCCCGTACCCCTGATGCCGGCGCACGTGCCCGTCAGGGCGCAGGACCCGGTATGCCGCAGGGGCCAGTTCGTGGCATGCGCGCCCGGTCCGGTGGGCCAGGGCAGGGACCGGCAGCACGTGGCATGCGTCAGGGCGGTAACCCGGCGGCCCAGATGCTGCGCCTGCGTCAGCAGCTCAATCTCACGGACGAGCAGGTGCGCAGGCTCGAGACGCTCGCCAAAGCCGACGTCCCGCGTCGCAACGCGGCGGATGTGCTGCGAGCCCGCGCGGATCTCATGGAAGCCATGCAGGGCGACGGCAATCTGTCAGCCGCCCGCACAGCGCTCGACAAGATGAGCCGACTGCGCAACGAACAGCTCGTGGCCGGTCTCCGGCAGCGCCAGGAGGCCCGCGCCGTGCTCACCGCCGACCAGCGTCGCATCGTGGACAACGCGCGGCAGCGTGTGCGAGCCGTGGCCGGCCGTGAACGCCTCATGCGCCAGCGTGGCATCGGCCAGCGCAATGTCGATCCGCGCGGTTTCGATCAGCGCGGCCTGCGCGGTGGCCGCGGGATGGGGCCGGGGTTCCGTGGTCAGCCCATGCGCGGCCCGCAGTTCCAGGGGCAGCCGGGTTGGGGCCCGCAGCGTGGTCCCCAGTTCCAGGGCCCGCAGTTCCGTGGCCCGCAGTTCCGTGGTCCGCAGTTCCGTGGCCGCGGTCAGGGTGGAGCGCCCGTTCCGCCGGTTGATCCGGTCCCGCCGGCCAACCTCGAAGTGGACAGCTTCCCTCCCATGCTCTGAGCCTGGCGCAGTTCATCTGCGACGGCCAAGCGGTCCGCGTCTCCCTCGGGAGCGCGGGCCGTTTGCGTTTGCCGCGTACCGTTCAGGGCGAAGGCCGCTCTGGCTCGGAGGGCGCACTCTCCCACGACGCGCGCCAGCGGGCCACATCCGCCGCCGTGTCGAGATCGAGATGACCGCCCGCCAGGGACACGATCCCGGTGCCGGGCTGACGGAGCAGCGAACGGGCGCCTTCATCACCACGCAGGGCAGCCAACGCCGGCCAGTCCGCACGAGGCAGCACGGCTGGCACCCCCAGCACGGGCTGCCCCTCAGGACTGGTCCAGCCCGACGCCACACGGGCCGATGGCGCTGCCCGCCAGGCGGCCGCGAGCGCTTCCAGGTGCGCCGACGTGACCGTGGGCATGTCACAGGTGGCGAGAAGCAGCGCCCCCGCTTCTGCGTCCGCCGACGCCACAAGGCGCACTCCGGCCGCCAGTGAACTGCCCATGCCCTCGGCCCAATTCTCGTGCTGAAGGGTGAGCAGCCGATCGCCGAACCCGGAGCGCACGGGTGCCAGCGCGTTGCCCACCGCCTGGGCCCCCCCGCCCAGAACCCCCCAAACGGCCCCTTATACACACCTGACACTGCCGACGACCTTACGCGTTGAGACCTCAGCGGGTGCCGGACTTCAGCAACCGAAGA
>JACVCT010000417.1 GCA_016741895.1 Gemmatimonadaceae bacterium
GTGTGACGCACATGGGCGGTCACGGCGCCGGTCAGCTCACCAAGAGCTGCAACCAGCAGCTGGTGGCCTGCAATCTGCTGGTGATGGCCGAGATGCTGGCCTTTGCCGAGCGGAGCGGCGTTGAGGCGTCGCGGCTTCCGGCGGCGCTTGCGGGTGGCTGGGCAGATTCACTGCCGCTGCAGGTGTTCGGTCCGCGCATGGCAGCCAACGTGGACACGCCGCGTCTTGGTGCGGTGTCCACGTTTCGCAAGGACATCGAGCAGGTGGTGCGTTTGGCAGAGGCGGTGGGTGCCGACATTCCGATCACCTACGCCGCCCTCAGTGAGTACCGCCGCGCGATCGTGGAAGCCGATGTGGGTCCCGATGCCGACGCCTCGCGTCTCATCCGGCTGCGGCGTTCGGCAGACGCGACATCCACGACATGACCAGTCCCCGTCGCTTCCGCTCACAGGCCATTCACGAGGGCGTGCTGCGCGCCGTCACACACGGCTTCTTCGAGGCGCTGGGGCAGGATGCGGAAGAGGTGGCGCGCCCGCACATCGGCGTGTTCCACACGGGTGGCGAAATGAGCCCCTGCAATCTGGGACTGCGTGAGCAGGCCCAGCACGCACGCATGGGGGTGTATGCACATGGCGGCATGCCACACGAATGTCCGGTGGTGTCGGTGAGTGATGGCCTCAGCGTGGCCCATCGTGGCATGCGCTATTCGCTGGTGTCGCGCGAACTCATTGCCGACAGCGTGGAGGCCAGCACCGAGGGTCATCAGTGGGACGGCATCTTTGCCATCGGCGGCTGCGACAAGAACCTGCCGGGACTCATGATGGGACTGCTGCGCTGCAACGTGCCGGCGGTGTTCGTGCACGGCGGCGCCACGCTGCCCGGTCACTGGCAGGGCCGCGACACGCATGTGGGCGAGACCTACGAAACCATTGGCCGCGTGCTGGCGGGTGAGGCCAGCGAGGCGGAACTGCGGGCGCGCGCATCGGCCTGCATTCCCACGGCCGGCGCCTGTGCGGGACAGTTCACCGCCAACACCATGGGCATGGTGGGCGAGGCGCTGGGGCTTTCGCCCATCGGCTCCAGCACCATACCGGCTGTGTACAGCGCGCGGGCGCCCATGCTGCGACGGGCCGCAGCAGCCCTCATGCGCGCCGTCATGCACGATGCGCCAAAGCCACGCGATCTCGTCACCCGCGAGGCACTGGAGAATGCCTGCGCCGCCGTGAGCGCCACCGGCGGCTCCACCAACGCGGCGCTGCACCTGCCGGCCATTGCGCGCGAAGTCGGCATTGCCTTCACGGTGCATGATGTGGCGGCCGTGTTTGCGCGCACCCCGCTCATTGCCGACTTGCAGCCGGGCGGACGCTTTCTCGCGCGTGATCTGCACCATGTCGGTGGGGTGGGTGTCGTGCTGCGCGCGCTGCTCGAGTCGGGGCACCTGCATGGCGACGCCCTCACCTTTACCGGGCGCACGCTGGCGGAGGAATTGGCCACCTGCGCGGCGCCCGACGGTGAGGTGGTGCGTGCGGCAAACAACGCCCGCTCCGCAGACGGCGGCGTGGTGGTGCTGCGCGGTTCACTGGCGCCTGATGGTGCGCTGCTCAAGGTGGCGGGCTTGGGCACGCTCGTGCACCGCGGCCCGGCCCGCGTGTTCGAGTGTGAGGAGGACGCGCAGGCGGCCGTGGTGGCGCGTCAGTACGCGGCCGGCGACGTGCTCGTCATCCGCAATGAAGGCCCGCGCGGCGGACCCGGCATGCGCGAGATGCTGGGCATCACGG
>JACVCT010000070.1 GCA_016741895.1 Gemmatimonadaceae bacterium
AGAGGTAGGGTAGGAAGCGTGTCGCTGTTGTGGGGCTGCTCGGGATCCCGCGCCAGCTCACAGCCGCGTTCAGCGCTGCTCACACGCCTCTCGAAGCCACAGATCCTCCGTTCCTCCCCGCTTCTGTTCAACGATGCGGCGGACTAGCGAGACGTCTCGGGCAACAAGACAAACCGTGCCCTGTTCCCCTCATCGAGGAACTTCTTCGCCGCCGCCGCCAGCTTCTCCACCGTCAGCCCGGCATAGAGCTGCTCCTCGGTGGCCAGCTCCTCCAGCGGGTCCCCATTCTCCACGCGGCCACGAATGGCGCTCACCCAGTAGCCGTTCTGCTTGCGCTGCACCTCGAGCGCGCGGCGCTGCTTCTCGCGCACCCGGTCCACCTCCTCCTGGCTGGGCGGCACACGACGCAGGGAGTCGAGCTCCTGACGCACGGCCGCAAACAGCGAGTCGGCCTTGTCCGGCGCCGAGCCGTAACTGATGACCACCTGCCACTCCTGACGGGGGCGACGCGAGAAGCCGGTGTTCACCGACACCGAGTAGGTGCCGCCCAGCGCCTCACGCAGGCGGTCCAGCAGGCGCTGCTCGAGCAGATCACCCAGCGAGGACAGCACATACGATTCTTCGCGCGACCACGCGGCCTTGCCGGCCAGCAGGAGTGCGGTCTGACTCTGCGGCGCGATGCCCTTGCGCACCACCTTGTCGATCTGGCCGGAGAACTGCGGCGGCCCCACATCGCGCGCCACTTCGCGGCGATCGGAACTGGGCAGCGATCCAATCCACTGCTCCACCAGCGGCTTGAGCACGGCCAGGTCCACGTTGCCCACGAACACGAAGGTGAAGTTGCCGCCGTCGCCGAAGCGGTTCTTGTAGATGGCCATCATCTCATCGAGGACCAGTTCGTTCAGCATGCTGGCGCTGAGCGGCCGCGCGCGCGGGTGCCCACTGGCCAGCGTCATCTGAATGGTGTCGTTGAACACCAGGCCAGGATTGGCGTCCTTGTTGCGCAGCTGCGTCTCGATGGCCTGCATGTTGGCCTTGAAGATCATCGAGTCCGCGCGCGGCGCCGTGAAGCGCAGCCAGGTCAGCTGCAGCAGCGTTTCGAGATCGCGCGTGGACCCGCCGCCACTCATGCCTTCGCTCAAGTCGGTGATGCTGGGCTGCACGTTGGCCGCCTTGCCGGTGAGCACCTTGCGCAGGTCAACCGGTGAGAACTCCCCCACGCCGCCCGATGCGATAATGGGCGGGGTCAGCGAGGTCTTGAACACATCGGCGTCACTCACCAGGCTCGCGCCACCGGGACTGAAGGCCACCATCTGCACCTGATCGGCCTGGAAATCCGTCGGCTTGACGAACACCCGCGCACCGTTGGACAGCGTCCACTCGGTGATGCCATGCGCGGCAATCGTGCGTTCCTGCGTCACACGCCCGGGGGCAGGGGCCGAGGCCACCAGCGCGTTGGCGGTGGCCGCTTCCGTCCACGGCGCCACTGCACTGGCCACCACACGACCAAACACGCCGCGAATGTCGGCTTCGGTGGGTACAGCCAGGCCCTCCTTCTCGGGCAGTGTGACCAGCACCACGCGATTCGCGGCGCCGCCGCGGCTGTTGGCCAGCGCATTCACATCGGCCAGCGTGATGGCGGGCAGCAGGCGCTGCACGGCACGATACTCGTACGCAATGCCCGGCGACGCGTTGCCTTCGAGATAGTGATCGATGTACTCGGCCACATAGGCTCCGCTTTCCGTCTTCTCGCGCTCTTCGTACGTGCGCTCGTAGGCACGCAGCAGGTTGGTGCGGGCGCGGTCGAGCTCAGCCGCGAGGAATCCATGCTGCTGCACACGCTCGGCTTCGGTGAGCAAAGCCTGCAGCGTTTCCAGCAGCTTGCCTTCCTTGGCGCCGGCGCCGAGCGCGTTGTACTCGCTGCCGCGCACAAAGCCGCCGCTGCTCGCACCCGCGCCGGTGAAGGGCGCATCGGGCTTGAGGGCCAGCTCACTGAAGCGCTGGTTGATCATCGTGTTGTACAGGCGCTCAAGCAGGGAAGCGCGCAGGTCTCCCACGGTGCGCTGGGCTCTCGGCGGACGCTTCCAGAGCACTTCAACCGACGAGGTGGTGAGCTCCTTGTCGGTGGCAATGGATACGAGGGTAGAGTCGTGCGTGGGCACGGCAGCCATCGTACGGGCCCGGGCATTGGGCCGCGCCGCCAGACGACCAAAGGTGCGCCGGATGTGCTGCTCCAATACCGCCGGGTCCACATCACCCACGGCCACCACCGCCATGAGGTCAGGCCGGTACCAGTCGCGCCAGAAGCGGCGAAGCGGCGCAGGGTTGGCGTTCTCGATGATCTCCGGCTTGCCGATGGGCAGGCGCTCGGCGTAGCGCGAGCCACGGAACAGCACGGGGAACTGCTTGTCGCGCAGACGCTCACCGGCCCCGAGGCCGTTGCGCCACTCGCTCAGCACCACGCCGCGCTCGTTCACCACCTCGAGCGAATCGAACTTGATGCCGCTGGCCACGTCACCCAGGAACGCAAAGCTGCGCTCGAGAATGCCGGCGCTGTCGGTGGGGACCGGCAGGATGTAAATGGTTTCGTCGAAGCCGGTCATGGCATTGAGGTCGGCTCCGAAGCGCACGCCAATGGACTCGAGATACTTCACGATGTCGTTCTTCGCGAAGTTGGTGGTGCCGTTGAAGGCCATGTGCTCGAGGAAGTGAGCGAGCCCCAGCTGGTCGGCATCCTCGAGAATGGAGCCCGCGTTCACCACCAGACGAAGCTCCACGCGCTTCTCGGGTTTCGCGTTGCGCCGGATGTAGTACGTCAGCCCGTTGGGCAACGTGCCGCGGCGCACGGCCGGGTCCATGGGAAGGCGCGTCGTGAGCGCGAAGGAGTCCTGGGCCGCCGTAGGTCGTGCGGCGCTCTGGCGCGAAGGCGCCGGGCGCGTCGAGGTGGCGCCGGTCTGCGCCGCAAGCGGCACCGATGCCAGGACCGTCGTGGCCAGTGTGAGCGCGGCCGCGCGGGTCAGGTGACGGTTTCGAGAGGGAGTACCAAGCATTGGGCTCGTGGAAAAAGGTGAGCAATGTCACGGCGCCTGAGGCGGACCGGTGAAAAACAATCCGAACGGCCTCGCAGGTCACGCCGCGATGGTTTGCGGTGTGCCTGCCGGCCATCAGCACTCAGCGTGCAGTGACGCGAAGCTTGACATCAAGTGAACGACCGCCAGATGCATTGCGGATGCTCACGCGATAGACAAGATCCTGGTCCCAGGCCTCCTGACCGATGGTGGCCGTGGCGTTTGGAGAATCGGCATCGGTGATGAGCGTCTTCGGACCCTCAACCTGTGACCAACTGGTCATGCCGGGTTCAAGGTCCGCCTTGGGATTGCCCGGCGCATTGGCGGCTGTACCGACCAGGTCGATGAGACGCACCGATCCAACCTTGGAGAGCACGACCGTCTGCGATGGCGCTTCAAAAAGCGAAAGGAATTCCGGGGTCTGGTTGTCCTTGGCCTTCTGCACGACGGCGCCAGGCAGTTCGGACTTAGGGGCTGCATCCGCGGCATTGGTCACGGCCACGCCTTCGGGCGCCTTGTTGAGGCTGCCAGGGGTGGCCAGCGCCGCGCTATCCGCCAGCACCACATCGTCGCTCTGACCGCAGGCGGTCAGTAGGAATGCAGCTGCAGCAGGCACAAGCAAACGACAAAAACGAACGGCGAATATGGAGGCGCGCATGGATATCGCGAATGGAGTAGTGGCGTATGCGGGGGAATCGTGCGGACGGTCGCCGCACCCCAAAAAGCTAAGAGGTGATGTCAATGCTTCTGTTCTGTCCTGCGGAACGCTCGACCACTACGGGGGGGACTGAAACCGTCCTCGGAGCAACGCCCGAAGATCCACTTCGGGTTCGATGATGGCCCCGGCCCGCGGACCGGGCAACGGCGGGAACTCGGGTACATCGCCCAGCGTGACCCGCTGCATGGTCTGCCGCACGCCCTGATCGAGGAAGCGCGAGAGCTGCGTGTATGCAAAGTCGGCGCCGGTGCGCGTGGCATAGCTGTGCAGCGGATACACCACCATGAGCTCGTTGCGCGCGCGGGTCATGGCCACATACAAGAGACGCCGCTCTTCCTCGATCTGGTCGTCATCCACAGCCGCGCGGGCCATGGGGAACACACCGTCGCTGGCGTGAATGACGAACACCACGTCCCACTCCTTGCCCTTGGCCGAGTGCACGGTGGAGAGGATGAGTGCGTCGTCTTCATCGGTGCTGCCCACGGCCAGGTCCTGCGTGTTGGCCGGAGGCTCGAGGGCCAGCGCCGCAAGAAATGATGAACGATCGGGATAACCGGCCGCGATGATCTCGAGCTGATCGAGGTCAGCCATGCGCGGCGGGGCATCGTCGTAGGTGGCCTGCAGGATGGGGTCGTAGAGCTGCCGCACGAGGCGGATGCTCTCTCCCGGCGCGTGCGGCCGGTCGCCGCGCTCCACGCGCCGCATACCGTCGAAGAGCGCCGACATGGCCAGCAGGCCGGGCCTGGCGCGCGCCGGTGCGCGCACGGCGCCAATGGCCATGGGCTCCCAGCCGGGCTGCGCAAGCAACTCAATGGCGGCACGCGCGGTGGCGTCACCCACACCGGGCAACAGGCGCAGCAAGCGATACCAGCTCACTTCGTCGCGCGGGTTCTCGAGAATGCGCAGGAAGGCCAGCAGATCCTTGATGTGCGCCGCTTCGAGGAACTTGAGTCCGCCCCACTTCTCGTAGGGAATGCGACGATTGGCCAGTTCGATTTCGAGATCGGCCGACAGATAGCCGGCGCGAAACAGCACGGCCATCTCGCGCAGCGGCGTGCCCTGCTCGTGCAGCTCGAGCAGGCGGTCCACCACAAAGGCCGTCTGTGCGGCTTCATCGCGCACGGTCACCAGCCACGGCGCTTCGCCGCCATGGCGCTCGGTGAAGAGACGCTTGCTGTACCGCTCCGTGCTGCGCGAGATGAGCGTGTTGGTGGTGTCGAGGATGGGCGAGGTGGAGCGGTAGTTCTGCTCCAGCGTCACGATGCGCGTGCCGGGAAACTGTTTGGGAAAGTCGAGGATGTTGCGAATGGTGGCGCCGCGAAACGCATAAATACTCTGTGCGTCGTCGCCCACGACGGTGAGCTTGCCGTTGGTGCAGAGGCCGCGCAGAATGCGTGACTGCAGCGGATTCGTGTCCTGGTACTCGTCCACCAGCACGTGATCAAATAGTCCGCGCATCTGCTCGGCGATGCTCGGCGCCTGTTCCAGCAGCAGTGCCCAGGACAGCAGCAGGTCATCGTAGTCGAGCAGATTGCGCTCGGCCTTGCGCTTCACATAGTCGGTGAAGCAGCGCTCGATGTCTCCAGCCCACGAGAGAAAGTGTGGCCACTGATCGCTCAGCAGGTCGGCGACATCGGCTTCGGTGTTGACGTGCCGCGAGTAGATGGACAGCAGGGTTTCGGCGCGCGGGAAGCGCGGCGCGCCGCGGGGGGCGTTCTTGAGATCCCCGTAGCCGAGGCTCGAGCGGGAGAGGCCCATGAGGTCGCCCGCGTCCGACTGGTCGAGGATGGTGAAGTCGGCGGGCAGACCGGCGGCGGCGCCGAAGCGACGCAGCAGGCGATGGGCGGTGCCATGAAACGTGCCGCCCTGCACCTGATGCGACGCCGAGCCGACGAGGCACTCGCAGCGCGAGAGCATCTCCTGGGCTGAGCGGCGGGTGAAGGTGAGCAGCAGGATGCGCTGGGGCGGTACGCCGCGGGCAATGAGCGCCGCGACGCGGTGAATGAGCGTGCGCGTCTTGCCGGATCCGGCCCCGGCCACGATGAGCAGGGGCGTGTCGCCGTGGTTGGCGGCGTCGGCCTGGGCGGCGTTGAGGGCGGGTCCGAGGGCGCCGCCGTCTATGGAAGCCGGCGGGGCGACGGTACGCGGGGCGGTGAGATGGAGGCGGGGCAGGTCGGCCATGGGACTGCCCTGATAGTAGTAGGGGATCGCGTCACTCGGCTGTCATCGGTGGGCGGGGAACCACTTCAATGGGCCGGAAGCGCGGCGGGCAAGCAATTTGGTAGTGTTCCGTGATCTGGATCACGGTACTGGTGCCAGTCCCGTGACGTGACGCGTGGCGGCTCGTCCGGTACGTTTGACCCCTTCGGTGTCGATGGAGACGAGGGGGGCGACGGCCCTGTCGTGTGGACAAGTCCCACAAGAGGCCTGTCGTAACAGCTCTGTGATGGTGGCAGGATGGAACCTTGGGAACCCTGATGCTTGACCGCGTCGTGGTGTGTCCCTAGGTTTTCGCCTTGCTATTGTCGCGAGGAGTGTGTCCGGCACCCTACCCTTGGGTGACGGGCGCGTCTTCGTGAGAGTAGGTGCAGGACTCGCATGTCAACGGAGCTTGGACCGATTGGCGTCGAGGGTGGGGCTGCCGGTGTCTTCGGGCGCAGGCAGATGTAGTTCGGGCATCACGTCGTGTCACACGATGCGGATTTCTTTTCGGCCGCTCCCCGAGAGGCAGTCCGGTCCTCTGTGTCCCGAGCCGTGATGGAAGGCGCGCCACACGGGCGAGCTTTCAACGAACGCAACACAGTTATCGATGGGGAACCCGACCCCGTGGATAGCGACGACCTCCACTACCTCGTAAGAGGGGGATGAATGCAACTCTTCTCTCGGAAGAAGACGTTCGCACTGCTCAGCCTCGGCGCCCTGGCGGCGCTCGGTGCTTGCGGTGACGACGTCACGGTATCGGAGCCCGCTCCGCTGCCGGTCACGGTGACCATCACGCCGCCTTCGGCGAACATGAACGTCGGGGAGTCGCTGAACTTCGCCGTTCAGATCTCCGGCGGCAGCACGACGGCTGCGCCCACGCTGGCGAGCTGCACCTCGAGCAACACCGCCGTGGCCACGGCCGCGGTGTCGGGCTCGGCGTGCCGCGTGACGGCGGTGGCGGCTGGTAACGCCACGGTGACGGCGGCGGCTTCGACCGGTCAGGTCGCGGCGGCTTCGATCACGGTGAACGCGCCGGCTGCGGCCATCACGGGCCTGCAGATCTCGCCGACCTCGTCCAACATTGCCGTTGGCCAGTCGGTGACGATCGTTCCCACGGTGAACCGCGCTGCGAGCTCGGTCACGGTGGCCTACACCTACACGTCCTCGTCGAACGCGATCGCCACGGTGAACGCGAACGGTGTGGTGACGGCCGTGGCGCCTGGCGTCGCGACCATCACGGTGACGGCGACGGGCACGGGCACGGGTTACTCGTCGGCCACCCTCACGGGTGCTTCGACGGTGACGGTGGCTGCGCTCCCGCAGGGCATCACGGCCCTCAACGTGCAGCCGACTTCGCTGGTCCTCGGCCTCGGCCGCACGGCGCAGCTCTCGGCGTCGGCGCAGCAGCCCTCGGGCGCGGCGGCGGCCACGATCACCTACGGCACGACGGTTCCGGCCGTGGCCACGGTGTCGGCGACGGGTCTCGTGACGGCGGTGGCGCCGGGTACGGCGGTCATCACGGTCACGGCCACCTCGGCCGCGAACGCGAACTTCGCCGCGTCCACGCTCACGCAGCTGGTGCCGGTGACGGTCTCGCCCTCGGCGAACGTGACCATCCAGACCATCACGCAGGGTCCGATCGTCACGTCGTACGTGAACGATGTGCAGGGCAACGCCATCCAGGCCGGTATCCTCACGGCCAACAACACGCAGGTCAACCAGCCGATCGACATCACGAACGTTCGTGACCAGATCCAGGTGGTGGCCAACCTCGAGCCGAACGGTCAGCGCGTCGACTCGGTCGTGGCGTTCATCGCCAACGCCGACGGCTCGAACCGTCGCGCGGCGGCCCGCCAGCTGTACTCGAACGGTACGGCCAGCGCCGGCAACATCACGCTGTTCGTCAACACGGCTGACTTCACGGTGAACTTCACGGCCGGTACGGCCGATGTGTTTTACCCGAACGGCCAGAAGCTGATCTCCGTCTCGGTGTTCACCACCGAAGGCACGACGGCCCGCGAGATCCAGAACGCCGTCAACAACCGCCAGACCGTCAACTTCAACAACATCGACGGCTACGCGGCGCAGTACACCAACCCGACGCGCACTGCCAACAACCCGGCCAACGGGTTGAACTGGTGGGGCGGCCCGGGCGCTGAAGGTCAGGGCTCTGCGACGATCGTGCCCGTGTTCTACACGGCCGGCCGTCAGATCACGAGCCTTACCCTCGGCATGCGGGAGGGGCTGACGCTTACCACCGCGATCTGCGATCAGGGCGGTCAGGCAATCCCCGGCCGCACGGGTCAGGGCGTCAGCGACGAGACGTACACGGCGGCGCCGTTCCGCGTCACGTACGACGGCAGTATCGGCCGCCGCACGGCCTCATCCGCCTCGTCGGCCACGAACTTCACGACCCTGGGTAACGGCAACATCGAGTGCTTGGGCTACGAGCACCCGCCGGTTGACCAGCGGAACATCATCGGCGTCACCGCCGCGACGGACAACCAGAACAACGGTGGCCCGCTCGTGACCTTCGCCAATGGTTACCGCTTCTCGACCGCCGTGGCTCGCCCGGTGGCGAACCGCCTCGACTACAACGCCCCGACCACGACCACGCCGGACATCCGTCGTGCCTCGCCGTCGGTGACGGGCTGGGTCAACGCGTCGTTCAACTTCCAGAGCAACACGGATGCCTCGACGGACGGCGGCGTGGGTACGCCCGGCGCCCGTACGTGGTACTACAAGGGTGCGGGCACGGCGACCTCGCCGGCTTGCGGCGACACCAACTGGGTCGCGATGCCGAACGCCACGGGCGCCGACATCCCCGAGTGCGCGACGAACCTGATCGGTGGTTGGGACGGCGTGAACGGCACGACGCGTTCGGGCAGCCCCTACCGCGCGCTGTACACGGAAGCTGACCGCCTCCAGAACACCCGCACGTCGGCTGGCTCGGACGTGTTCGGTGTCGACAAGACGGTGCCGCTTATCCGCTTCTCGACGGCCTCCAAGGCTGACACGGCCATCGTGACGACGCTCTCGGGCGCCACCACGTTCCAGGCTGAGTTCATCGACGAGCGTGCCGGCTTCATCGACGGCACGGAGCTCAACACGATCGCGGCCAACCCGGCCCCGACCAAGGCGGCCAACGGTGCGATCAGTGTGCTGGGCTCTACGGTCCGCGCGCAGGCCCACGTCGCGTCGCGCGCTGGTGGCTTCAACACCAACGTGACCTCGACCAAGGCCATCTGCATCAACCCGAACGCGCTGACCACGGCGCTGCTCGCCACCAACGGCACCACGCTCAACGCCGGTGCGACGTTCCTCACGGCTCCGAACTGCGCCACGGTCACGCCGACCTCGGCGGTGAACATCGGCCAGACGGCCGACGGCTACCGCATCGGTCATGCGGCCCAGCTCGAGAGCTCGGAAGGCCTGTACCACTACCTCACGTTCGCTCGCGACCGTGCCGGTAACGTCACGGAGACGATCCGTCGCCGCGTGGCCGTCCAGGCCAGCAGCCCGACGATCGCCGACGTGCTGATGCCCGCCACCGTGTCGGCCTCGGCCGCGCCGGTGATTGGCTACAACGCGCAGGACAACGTCGAAATCCGCGCCACGACGCTCGCCAACACCTACGGTGGCCTGCCGAGCAGCAACGTCCTGCGTTACCCGCAGACGCTGGTGGACCCGCGCTTCAACGACAATGTGAACTCGCCGGTGGCGGGTGCGCAGGCCTCGGTGACGGTGCCGGCTCCGTTCATCTTCGGTGTCGCCACCACGTTCGGTGGTGCCAACACGCTCGTGCAGACGTCGCAGCTGCAGATCTGGAACGTGGCCAACAACCAGGCCACCTCCGCTGCCAGCGGCTTCATCACGCAGGGCATCCCGACGCTGAACACGTTCAACGCCGGTACGGGTGGCGGTTACAACAGCTGGAGCGTGCTGCCGTCGCGTGACGCCGGCTTCAACGCCCCGGAAGGCCTGAAGGCGCAGCTCGTGTCCAACACGAACGTGACCAACCAGGCGTTCGTCCGCGTCGACTTCTTCCGCCTCTCGGCGGCGACGGCTGACTTCGGTCAGTCGCACTGGCAGTACCTCGGCTCGGCCAACTCGGCCGCGACCGCGGACGTGGGTACGCTCGGCACCGACCGCGCGTTCACCTTCACGCTGCCTGACGCGCAGTACGCCAAGCGTCCGAACTCGCTCGAGACCACGCAGAGCCCGGCTGGTACGGGTGACGTGATCCTCGCCATCGGTGTCCGTGCGAACGGCGCCGGCCTTGCGACGACGGGCACGATCGGTGGCCAGGCCATCCAGATCAACGTGACCGGCCTCCCGGCTGGCGCGCCGGCCAACCTGACCATCAGCAACGGCTCGGGCTACACGCAGGCCGTGACCGGTTCGGGCATCTACACGGTGCCGTCGGCCGGTACGTACTTCGTGACGGGTCAGAACACCACGTTCAACAACCAGACCTACTCGGTCGGCAGCATCACGCCGGGCTCGGTCAATGTGGTTGCCAACGCGGTGGCGGGTCCGGTGAACGTCACGTACATCAACGCCACCACGTCGCTCCAGCTGTCGGTGTCGGGCATCGTGGGCGGTGGCTCGTACAACTTCACCATCAACGGCCCGAACGGCTTCACGCAGGCCATCACCCAGGGCAACGGCACGGTGACCTACACGGTCCCGGGTACGGGTAGCTACTCGATCACCCCGGCGTTCGCTTCGACGAACCAGGCGATCGGTGCCTACGTCCACACGGTTCCGGCCGCCGCTGCGGCGCAGACGGTGAACCCGGCTCCGGCCGCTGCTCCGGTCTTCACGCAGGCCTTCGTGAACACGACCAACCACCTGCAGTTCACGGTGAGCGGTCTGCCCGGAACGCTCGCCCTGCCGGCCTCGGCTGGCTGCGGCATCGCTGCCATGCAGAACGGTGTGAACCTCCGTCAGGTTGGCGCCAACGCCAACTGCACGCTGACGGGCGACTCGTTCTACAACGCGGCGGACACCACGTTCTACACGACGACGTTCGCGAACCCGTACGCGGCCACCACGGCTGCCTCGGCTCCGAACTACAACGTGGCCTACACGGCGAACGGTGCGCAGATCACGATCAACACCTTCTCCTTCGGTGGCGCGCCCAACAACCTGCCGAACGGCATTCCGTTCACGGTCCGCTTGACCAGCTCGAACTACGCGTCGACTGGCGGCTTCCGTGACTTCGCGGGCACGACCGGTACGCCGCTGGTGATCCGCGTCTCGGCTGGCACGTTCAATGTGTCGATCAGCCGCAACCTTACGGTTGGCACGCAGACGTGGAACATCAACGATCCGACGCAGGCAGCCGAAGTGACGCTGTCGGCCGGTAACTCGACCGCCGGTGCGGCTCGCGTGAACAGCGGCCCGAACGCGGTGGTGCAGAACATCGTGATCTCCGGTACTCCCACGCTGGTCACGGATCTGCAGGCCACGATCGGCTTCGGCTTCACGGGCCCGATCGCCACGCCGTAAGGCAAGGCGACCGGCTCGGGTAACCGAGACTGGTTAAACAGGTCGGGGAGGCATCCTTCGGGATGCCTCCCCGATTTGCTTTTCTCCCGAATGTCTTGAATGCCGCTCGCAGGACGCTTACGATGCCCGCATGCGCAACCATCTCCTGATCCTTGTCGCCTCGGCCTCGATCTCCCTTGGCCTGGGTGCCTGCGGCGCAGCGGATCGTTCGCCCGCCGCCGCCAAGCGACTGGCCGACAGCCTGGCCACGCTCAACGCCCGCATTCCGCGGCTCACTCTCATGACGGTGCCCTCCGACAGCATCCGTCAGGCCGCCACCTGCATTCGCGATTCCATTCCGCTTGGCGTATTGGTGGAATGCTCGCTCCCCGGTGGATCGGCCTTTACGCTGCACAACGACACCATCGTGGGCATCCAGGACGGCCCACGCTATGTGTCGCTGGACAGCCGACCCGTGGAGGCACAATGGAACAGCACCGTTGGTCTTCCCTACGTTGAGTCCATGGGCCCAGCCACGTATTTCACCGTGGCCAACGACTCCAACAGCGTCGAAGCCATCTGGGACGGCATGAACCTGTCGCGAACGTTCGTGACGCTCACCCGCACCCCTGAGGGCGGTGTGATTCGCCGTGTGGTGGGCAACTGCGATCCACGCGCCAGCCACCGCCCGGTCAAGGGCTGTGATCGCTGAATGTCCCGCCGCCCGCCATTAAGAAATCCCAGCGCGGCGGAACGCCGCCCGCATGGCGGGTAGCAGGTGCTATGTTTCAAGGCTGCGCCCCAACGCGCGGCCTTTGAGGCATACCGAAGCACCGACTCTTTCACACATTCACGATAGAGACGCCATGCAACCTGCATTCGTCCGTTTCGCCGCCTTTGCGGCCATTGCAGCGCTCGTCACGGCCTGCGGGCCATCCGATGTCGTGGGCAAGGACAAGCTCGACCCCATCGAGGGCGGCATGCCCATTTCCCGCGTGGCCGAGATCATCGGCAAGGGACCGCTCACGCCCCTGCAGCCTTCCGATTCACTGCGGCTCTACAACGGCTTTCGCACCCAGATCTTCCTCGCCGCCGGCAGCCAGTACCGGGTGATCTGGTATCGCGAAGAGGCCGGCAGCATCGAGGACGCGATCACGCGCGAGCGTGAGACGCCCATCCTCATCCATGCCGATACCGTGGTGGGCAAGGGCTGGAGCTTCTACGACGACAAGGCGCAGGAGCTGGGTATCCCCAATCCGTATCGTGATCGGGAGCGCCTCGACTCCATCTCACGGGCGCAGACACCTACGTCCTAACCATTGATTGGCCGCGCCCTACGGCGAGGCCCGTCGCACCAGAACGCACAAACAAAAGCGCCCCGGATACGATCACCGTATCCGGGGCGCTTTCGATTGATTTGATCTTTGATCGTGGTGCCCGGCCCGGTGACTGGGGAAGGGCGAAACGAGCTTCAGGCAGAGGGTGTGGCGTGGGAGCGCCTGCCGCTGCGTCGTTCGCTCCCACGCGCACCTTACCCCTATTGCAGCACCGCCGTCGCGGAGGCGCTGACGAGGCCCGGTGCACTGGCCGTGAGCGTCTGTGTGGAGCCGGTACCGGTGCCGGTGATCCAACTGACCGTCACCTGCCCGTTCGCATCCGTCGTGGTCGGGTTGTTGGTGGCAATGGTTCCCGCCACCGGCGTGGTACCACCCGATGCCGTGGCCTGAAGCGTGACGGTCACACCCGACTGCAACACGTTGTTGTTGAAGGCGTCCCGCAGGCGGAACACCACCGTGTTGAGCGTGTTGCCCGCAGCGCCCGTAGTGGGCGCGGTGGAGCTGACCAGCACGAGGCGGGTAGCGGCCGCTGCCACCATGTTGGCGGTGAAGGTGATGCCCGTGACGTTGGGGATGCTCGCCACCACCGAGACAATGCCCGTGGTGGTCGGAAGCGTCCACGAACCCAGCGTAGCCACACCGTTGGCGTTGGTCACCTGCGTGGCGCCCGTGATGCTGCCCGAGTTGAGATTGCCCAGCTCGAAGGTCACAGTCACACCGGCCACCGGGTTGCCCTGCGCGTCCGTCACGCGGACCGAGGGCAGCGAAGGAGCGGCCTGGCTGATGGCCACCACCACATTGCCAAGGTTCTGCGTGCTCTGCGCGGTGATGACCGAGGCCACGCCGGCCGTGGCCGTGGCGGTGAAGGTCACGTCGGGCAGGTTGTTGACGCGGGCAATGAGCGTCTGCGTGCCGGCCGTAGCGCCCAGCGTCCAGCCACCCACCGTCGCGATGCCGTTGGCGCCCGTCACGGCCGAGGCGCCCGTGATGGCGCCGCCACCCGAACCGATGAGGAAGGTGACCGCCACACCCGGCACCGGGTTGCCGCGGTTGTCACGCACGACGACCGAGGGCGGCAGGGCGACAGTCTGACCCACCGTGGCCGTCTGGTTGTTGCCCGAGGCGATGCTCACCGTGGCCGGCGCACCGGCCGTGGCCGTGGCCGTGAAGGTCACCGGGTTGCCGGTGATATTCTGGCCCTGCACCGTCGCATGCAGCGGGTTGGTGCCGATGTCGTCACCCAGGGTCCAGCCACCCACCGTGGCAATGCCCTGCGCGTTGGTGACCTGGCGACGCGACACGGCCGAACCACCGCCGCTCACCACTTCAAACAGCACTTCGGCGCCGGCCACCGGGTTGCCGAAGGAGTCGGCCACACGAACGGCCGGCTCAATGGGTACCGGACGACCGACGGGCACCGACTGGCCATTGCCGGCCGACACGGACACCGAGGACGCCGCGCCCGCACGGGCCGTGGCCGTGTAGGTCACCACCGGGAGCGTGCCCACCTGCGCCTGCAGGGTGTAGGTCTGCGCCGTGGTGCCAAGCTGCCAGCCATCGGGCGCCGCGTTGCCGTTGGCGTCCGTGGTCTTGGTGCCACCCACGACACTCGAGCCCGCCGAGGCCGTGAACGTGACCTGCGTGCCCGCCACCGGGTTGCCACCGGCATCCAGCACGCGCACACCCGGCACCGGCGACACGAGCGTGCCGACGGCCGCCGAGATGGCCGTGTTGCCCGTGGCCACGACACTGGCCGCCGCACCGGCCGTGGCCGTGGCCGTGAACGTGACCGGATTGGCGGTCACACCACTGGCCAGCACCAGCGCGGACAGGCGATTCGCGCCTGCCGAGGGACCGAGGCGCCACGAACCGGCCGCGGCGATACCCTGCGAATTGGTGGTCGCGCCAGCGGCGCTCACTTCACCGCCGCCAGCCACCACCGAGAAGAACACGGTGATGCCGTTGACGGGGTTGTTGAAACGGTCGCGCACGATGACCGACGGAGCCGTGGCCACCGTCGCGCCGGCGGCCGCCGTCTGATTGTCACCGCCGTTTACCGCCACGATTGCCGGCGCACCCGCCGTGGCCGTCGCCGTGAACGTGGCTGCCGCAGACACGCCAGGGACCGAGGCGGTCACCCGCTGCGTGCCGGCGCCGCTGCCAAGCCGCCAGCGCGTGCTGGCATTGCCGTTGTTGTCCGTGGTATCGACAGCCGGCGTGACCGTGCCGGCGCCCTCAGCCACAGTGAAGGTGACGACCACGCCGCCGACCGGCGAACCGCCATTGTCGGTGACACGGACCTGGAGGGGGTCGGGGAGCAGTTCGCCAACGGTGCCAACCACGGTGCCGCTGCTGACAACGGCAATGGTGGCGGGTTGGCGCGGGCCGTCGTCGCCGTTACAGGCAGCGAGCAGGGCCGAGAGCGAGAAGGCCAGAACGGGCCATGAACGAGTCGCGCGTCTCATGAGAGGGGGCAATGGGGTGGAGAAGGGCGTCCACCGACGTACACTCGTAGCGCCGGCCACCAGCACTATGTGATACCCGCTGGGTGGTGGGACTTGTGACACTAACTGCCAGTTCGCCGGGAGAAAAGAGTTTCGCGACGATTGACCTGTGTGATGGGTCACGATTGGGTGCGTTTTTGCGGGAACTCCGGTTGGGCTTGGATCCGAGGGGTCTGAGGATCGGAGGAACTGAAGGTGTGAGGATTGGAGGATCCGAGGATTGGAGAGGCGGGCCCAAGGAGGGGGGT
>JACVCT010000071.1 GCA_016741895.1 Gemmatimonadaceae bacterium
GGCTGCGAACGTCCGATGACGCAGTGGGAGACCTGGTGCGAGCGTCCGGCGGAGCTGCTGCCGTCGGCGGCACGTGGCATGACGGCGGCGCCCGCCGGGGGCGAGGATCCGCGCGCGCAGGCCCAGCGGCTGCAGGCGGCGGCGCGTGACCCCAAGGTGCGTCGGGTCTTCGACCTGATCGGTCTCTACCCGTCGGGCGGCGGCGGTGGCCGCGGCTTCGGCGGCTTCGGTGGCGGCGGCAGCGCCAGCACGGGCGACTACGCCGTGGTGCTGCGCATCGGCAACACCGTCGAGAAGCAGATGCTGCGCGTGGAGAACGTGGGCGCAGCCGGCGGAAGCGGCTTCGGTTTCTTCGAGGAGTTTGACGAGCTCGAGCGTCGCTGAGGCTGGATGAGTTGGTCGCCAGGCACCGATCGGCATGGTGCCTGGCCGCAGCTTCGTGGTGACGGCCGCCGGATCTCCCGGGTTATTCCCGGGTGGCCCGGCGGCCGTTTGGTTTTGGGATCAGGCGGGCCTACAACCTTTTTGTCCCTGGCCGCGTCATACGAAATGACACCTGCCCCTGCGCATGCCAGCCCGACCTGCCACCTCCCCATCCCTGTCGCTGCTTGTTCTCTGCCTGGCGCTGTCCATGGCCGGGTGCATGCGCCTGTCGTCCCGTCAGGCGGACCAGCCTGACCGGGACCGGGTGTACAGCGGATTGATCGGCAGGTGGCGCGGGACGCTGGAGGTGCAGCCTGCGGGGGCGGCAGGCGGGGCCGCGGAGCCGGACGAAGTGCCGACGGAGGTCATGGTTCGCCCGGCGCCCGATCGCGATGGGCTCAGTCTGCAGTTCCGATACCGTGATGTGTTCGGACGCGGTGTCACGAACGAGCGGCATCTGCATTTCAACAAGACGCTGACGCTGGCGGAATGGGAGACGGTCGAACACGGACGCCGTGATGCATATGAGGTGGTGTCGCAGAGCGGCGGTGGGACGGTGCCGCTGCGTCTGGTGCTCGAGGCGGATGGCACCGCCGACGCGAGGCCGGCGCGCATCCGCGAAACCATTGAAGTGACGCCGGGTGCGGTGGAGGTCACGCAGGAGGCGCGCAAGCCGGGCGAGTCGTTCACGTTCCGGCATCGCTATCGTCTGCGTCGCGCCGAATGATCCGGTAGCGCGCGAGGGCGCCCCGCCCGGGTCGCGTTGCAGGGGCGCTAGATTTCCGGGGTCTTCTTTTCGAGTATCAGCCCCCGTGCGCGAATACCGCTTTCAAGCCACGAACGACACCATGGAGGCGCTGCGCACCCTGCGCGGTGCCTGGCGCGGCCTGTCGGTGGCCGAACACGATGTCACCATCATCCTCCAGAGCGGCGCTGCGGTGCGCGTGTCCGTGGACACGGCCGATGTGGAGGGACTCTTTGACGCGTACCGGCTGAGTGCCGAGGTGGCCAGTTCACCCGGGGTGTACGGTGTGCCGGCCGAGGACTTCATCAGCGGCAACAACGACATCGTGCTGTTCACCGGTGTCACCTGGAGCGAGGCGCCGGGCGCGGCGCGCGCCGAAGGGATGAGTGAGCAGGCGACGATGCATTTCTCCGGTCATCCGGGGCAGTTGTCCGAGACGGCGGAAGTGGTGTGCATTACCACGGACGCGTTTGTGGTGGCGTCGACGGTGGGACGGGGACTGCTCATTCGCACGGGGCTGCGTCCCGGGTCGCTGGAAGTGGAGCGGGATCAGGATAAGGTGCGGGCGTTCCTGGTCGAACGAGGCTATGACCAATGAACTGCGTAAGGTGGGACTGCGTAAGGTCGCACTGCGGGAAGGAACTGCGGGCGGTTTTACCGCGAACGGCGTAAGGTGGGACTGCGTAAGGTCGCACTGCGGGAAGAAACCGCGGGCGGTTCACGGCGGACTGCGTAAGGTGGACGGCGTAAGGTGACCTGCGGGAAGGAACCGCACACGAGGACGCGGTAGCGCAGTCTCGCGTGCCGTTGCTTACCGCCCGTCACCTTACGCGCCCCACCTTACGCCGTTCGCGGTAAAACCGCGTGCAGTTCCTTCCCGCAGTGCGACCTTACGCAGTCCCACCTTACGCCGTTCGCAGTACCACCGCGTGCTGTTCCTTCCCGTGGGTCACCTTACGCGTCCCACCTTACGCCGTTCGTTCGTCAAAGCGGCGCGCGCGTGAACAGCAAGTAATCGGCCTTCTCAGCATGCGCAGCGATTTCCGGCCGCGCGAGATCCTTGGTGGGCACCGCCGTCAAGACCACCGTCTTTGCGTTGGGGGCACGACGACGCGCGCGCTCGGCGGTGCCGAGGCCGTAGTCGCTGTGAAAGGCGCCATCCACCTGCAGCGCAATGCTGCCGGCCGGTGCCGCGCGCCACGCGGCAACCAGGGCTTCGGCCATGGCCTCGTCCTTTACGCACTGCGCCTCGTAGAAGCGGTCCGCCATCGATGACGACGCCGAGGCGCCGCCGGGGCCATGACCACCCATCGCGGCTACGAAGTTCGTGTAGTACTTGTCCTTCGGGCAGGAGTGCTCGGCCGCCATGTAGCGGCGGTCGCCACGGTTGACCGTGTCCAGCATGGCCAGTCCCGCGCGGCCCACGGCACTGGCCAGGCGACGCGGCACATTGCTGGCCACTACCGGCCAGCCGCGCACACGCGCCAGCTCCACCATGGGACGATAGTCCGTGGCATAGCGATCCCATGGCCGCGAACCGGCCAGGAAGTTGGCCTCGGAAATGGTGCCGGCGAGGTACTGGTCGAGCAGCGGCTGCACGTCGCGCTCGAACATCTCGAGCGACAGCACCACGTGTGGGCGCTTGTCGCCCAGCGCCGCCAACACCGCATGCTCGGCCGCGTGCGTGGCGGGGTCGTCGTGCTGTTCGCCGAAGAACACGATGTCGTTGCTGGCAATGTCGGCCGCAAACTGATTGAACGGCACAAACTGCTTGCTCTTCACGTGATAGATGCGCAGCGCGGCCGGCGACGACGGCGAGGTGCTCACACGTGCGCCGCCCGAGGCGCAGGCGGTCGTGAACAGGGCTGCACTCAGCAGGGCGGCAGCGCGAAGCGAGGAAGAAAGACGCATCAGCGGGGCTTGAGGGGATTGGTGAGGTAGTCCACGGCCGCACCGGCCAGTGCACGAACACCGGTGGGCAACGCGCCTTCGTCGGCAAAGAATAACGGCGAATGATTGCTGGGCGCCGTGCGCCAGTCCTTGTCACGCGGCGTGATGCCCACGTTGAAGAAGAGGCCCGGCACCTGATCCTGGAACCACGAGAAGTCTTCGGACGCGGTCCACAACGCGGCGATTTCCGCGCCGGCCGCACCCGCCGCACGCTGCAGCGTGGGCACCATGTGCAGCGTGAGCGCGCTGTCGTTGCGCGTGACCAGATTGCCGCTGTCGATGCGCACGAGCGCGCGCGCCCCCGCGCCGGCGGCAATGGCTTCGGCCGTGCGCGTCACCCGCTCGAAAATGTCCTTTCGGATGGCAAGGTCGAAGGTGCGGATGGTGCCCAGCATGACCACGCTGTCGGGGATGATGTTGCTGCGCACCCCACCCTGAAACGCGCCGATGGTGATGATGGCCGGCACCGTGCTGATGTCCGTCTGGCGCGAGATGATGGCCTGCAATCCGGTGACAATCTGCGACCCGACCACGATGGGATCGACACCGGCCCAGGGCATGGCGCCGTGTGCCTGCTTGCCCTGCACGACGATGGTGAGGTTGTTGCTGGCGGCCATGGCCGGCCCGGGTCGATAGCGAATGGAGCCCAGCGGCGCATTGCCCACGTGCAGGCCGAAAATGGCATCGACTTTCGGGCTCTCCAGCACACCGTCAGCGAGCATGAGCTTGGCGCCGGTGCCGCCGTCGGGCAGGCCCTCTTCGGCCGGCTGGAAGATGAACTTGACGGTGCCCGGCAGCTGCGCCTTGAGGCCAGCGAGAATCTCAGCGGCGCCCATGAGCATGGCCACGTGCATGTCGTGGCCGCAGGCATGCATCACACCCACGGGCTGGCCGCGATACTCACCCTTCACGCGTGAGCGGAAGGGCAGGTCCACCAGCTCTTCCACCGGCAGACCGTCCATGTCCGCGCGAAGCGCCACCACGGGGCCGGGCTTTCCACCCTTGAGCAGGCCCACCACGCCATGGCCACCCACTCCCGTCCGCACCTCCATACCCAGCGCCCGCAGGTGCGCGGCCACGAGCCTGGACGTGCGTACTTCCTGTCCGGACAGCTCGGGATGCTCATGCAGATCACGTCGCCAGGCAATGACCTTGGGCATGATCTGCGGCAGCCGTTGCTCCACGGCCTGCGCAAGCGGCGACGGACGCGGCGCTGCGGCCTTCTGGGCGCGCGCGGGTGTGGCAGACAGGGCGACGAGGCTCGTGAGCAGGGCGAGCGCCGCCTGAGGGTGTGAACGGCGTGGGAGGCTGTGCATCCTGAAAGCTAGCGCGCGCGGGTACCCCTTGCACCTCACGCCGCGTGAGGTCCGAGGCTACACTCGTCGAACGCCTAACCCTGGGCCTGCGTCGATATCGGTCCTCCATTCCCGTCTCCATGTCCGAACTACAGCCGCCATTCAAGGTGGGCGCGTTGGCGAGTGCCACCGGGCTCACGGTGCGTACGCTGCATCACTATGACGAGATCGGTCTGCTCTCGCCGTCAGCGCGCACGCCTTCCGGCCATCGGCTGTACGACGCACATGACGTCCAGCGCCTGCAACAAATCCAGTCGCTGCGCGCCGTGGGATTCCCTCTGGAGGAGATCCGGCATCTGCTGAGCAGTCGGCAGGTGTCCGCCCAGCGGGTCATCGCGCTGCATCTCGAACAGCTCGAACAGCGCATTGCCGAGCAGCAGGCGCTGGCGGTGCGTCTGCAGCGTCTGGCCCGTCATCTGGAGACCGCGGCGCTGGCACCGGTTGGTGACCTGTGCCGCATCATCGAGGCTACACTCATGATGGAGCAGTACTTCACCCCCGAACAGCAGGACGCCATCAAGGCGCGTGGTGCCATGCTCGGCGAGCAGGCCATTCGCGATGTCGAAGCCGCGTGGGGCGAGGTCATCCCGGCGGTACGGGAGCACATGGCCCGCGGCACGCCACCAACTGACCCCGACCTGCAGGCGCTGGCGCGGCGCTGGAAGTCCCTCGTGGAGGCGTTCACCGGCGGTGATCACGCCATCGCGGCCAGCGTGCGACGCATGTACGACGAGCAGCACGAGGTCATCAACGCCGCACACGCCAACACCCCCGACCCGGCCATGTTCGCTTTCATGGCCACGGTGTTCGCCGAGATCGGCGGCGGCCCCGGGTGATGTCCGGCGTCTGACAGTGGTGCTGGCCATGTTCAGGGCTTCGGAGCGAGCCGTGGACATGGTCAGCGGCGACGCCACGCGGTAACGTGGGGGCCATGCTGCCCCTCATCGGAATCCTCATCGTCGTGGCCGGCTTTGCGCTCCGGCTGAACGCCCTGCTGGTGGTGACGCTGGCCGGTCTCGCCACGGGACTGGCCAGCGGTCAATCGTTCATTGAGGTCATCACGCTCTTCGGCAAAGCCTTTGTCGAGAGTCGGTACATTGCCATCGTGTGGCTGGCACTGCCGGTCATCGGGTTGGCCGAGCGCGCGGGGCTGCGCGAGCATGCCGCTGCAGCCATCGGGCAGATTCGCGCGGCCACCGCCGGGCGTGTCATGCTCGTGTATCTCGCGCTGCGCCAGGCCACGTCGGCGCTGGGGCTGGTGTCGCTTGGCGGACACGCGCAGATGGTGCGGCCGCTGGTCGCGCCCATGGCCGAAGCGGCGGCGGAGCAGCGGCATTCGTCCGCGCCGCTCAGTACGAGTGCGCGCGATCGCATTCGCGCCATGGCGGCCAGCGCGGACAACGTTGGTTTGTTCTTCGGCGAAGATGTTTTCGTGGCCATCGGCTCCATTCTGCTCATTCGCGGGTTCCTCGAGCAGAATGGTATCATCGTGGAGCCACTTGATCTGGCGCGTTGGGCCATTCCCACGGCGCTCGTTGCCTTTGCCGTGCACGGTGCGCGTCTGCTGTGGTTCGATCGCACACTCCGCGACACATCGCGCGCCGATGCATCCGGTGACACATCAGAGCGCGACGCATGATCACGCTCGAGGCTGTGTATCTGCTCATGGGCGCCATGCTGAGCGGCGTGACGGTGGTGAATGCACGCGACACCAGCAATCCGCGGCGCTGGCGCAGCACGCTGTTCTGGGCGCTCTGGGCGCTGCTGTTTCTGGCGGGCTCACATCTGCCGCATGCGCTGAGTGGCGTGATCATGCTGGCCATGGTGGCCACCGCGTCAGCGGGGCTTGGTCAGGGCACACGCGAATCGTCCACCGCCGCGGCCCGCGCCGAGTCGGCGCTGCGCCTGCGCCATCGCCTGTTCGCGCCCGTGCTCGTGGTGCCCGTCGCCACCTATGCAGGCAGTGTGCTGCTCAAAGGGCTCGTGGTGAATGGCGCCCCGCTCATTCCCGCCGCGCAGGTCACGCAGGTGGCCCTCGGCCTGGCCACGGTGCTCGGCCTGCTGACGGCGTTGCTCGTCATTCGTCCACCGGCCAACGCGCCGGTGGTGGAGGCACGTCGCCTGCTGGACAGCGTGGGCTGGGCGGCGGTCCTGCCGCAGGCGCTGGCCGCTCTGGGGGCGGTGTTCGCCGCGGCGGGTGTGGGGCAGGCGGTGTCCACGCTGGCCACGACGTACCTGCCGCTCGGTACGCCTCTCGCTGCCGTGATCGCCTATGGCGTGGGTATGGCGCTCTTCACCATGGTCATGGGCAACGCCTTCGCCGCCTTCCCGGTCATGACGGCCGGCATTGGTTTGCCACTGGTCGTGCAGCAGCATGGCGGCGATGTGGTGATCGTTACGGCCATTGGTATGCTGTCAGGATTCTGCGGCACACTCATGACCCCCATGGCGGCCAACTACAACATCGTGCCGGCCGCGTTGCTCGAGCTCGAAGACCGCCACGCCGTCATCAAGGCGCAGATCCCCACCGCGCTGATCCTGCTGGTCGCCAATATCGCACTCATGGCCCTGTTCGCATTTCGCGTTCGCGTCTAGAGAGTGCCGGGCCGTTAGTTTCTCCGACATGCACGCGGAAACCGGACTTCTGCTGACCCTGGCCGGCGCCTTCGGGGCCGCCTTCCTGCTCGGCTTTCTTGCCACCAAGGTCAAGTTGCCGCCGCTGGTGGGATATCTCGTGGCCGGCATTCTCATCGGGCCGCAGTCGCCCGGTTTCATTGCCGATGTGTCGCTCGCGCAGCAGCTGGCCGAGATCGGTGTGATTCTGCTGATGTTCGGTGTCGGTCTGCATTTTTCGCCGGGTGATCTCAAGAAGGTGCAGCGCATTGTGGTGCCTGGTGCCGTGCTGCAGATGGCCATGGCCCTTACGCTGGGCACCGGGCTCGCTCTCTGGTGGGGCTGGTCACCGAGTGAGTCCATTGTGTTTGGACTGTGCCTCTTTGTGGCGTCCACGGTTGTGGTGCTGCGTGTGCTCGAAGACCGCGGCATGCTTGATTCCATCGACGGGCGCATTGCCGTGGGCTGGCTGATCGTCGAAGACCTCGGTGTGGTCTTTGCGCTGGTGCTGCTGCCCGCCGTGCTGGGCGCCATGAGCGGCGACGGTGCTGGTGGCAGCACCATGGACCTCGTGCAGGTCATCGGTCTCACCGTGGTAAAGGTGGTGGCCTTCATCGTGCTCATGGCCATGGTGGGACGGCGCGCCGTGCCCTGGCTGCTCACACACGTGGCGCGCACAGGTTCGCGCGAGCTCTTCACATTGGCTGTGCTTGCGGTGTCGCTGGGTGTGGCCATGGGCGCGGCGGCGGTGTTCGGCGTGTCGTTTGCGCTGGGCGCCTTTGTGGCCGGTGTCGTGATCAGCGAGAGCGATCTCTCGTACCGCGCCGGCGCCGACGCGCTGCCCATGCAGGATGCCTTTGCCGTGCTGTTCTTCGTGTCCACCGGTATGCTGCTCGATCCGCAAATCCTCGTGGAGCAGCCGGGCAAGCTGGCGGCCACGGTGGGCGTGATCTACCTCGGCAACGCGCTCTGGTCGGCCGGGCTCATGATTCTGCTCCGTCATCCCTTCGGCGCCTCGCTGCGTCTGGGGGCGGCGCTCGGACAGATCGGCGAGTTCTCCTTCATCATGGCCGGTCTTGGCGTGTCACTAGGCGTGCTGAGCGAGGAGGCGCGAAGTCTGGTACTGGCCGCGGCGCTGGTCACCATCGTTCTCAATCCGCTGCTGTTCATGGGCGCCGAGTGGGTGATTGCGCGGGTGTCGCACTATCCGGCGCTGCTCGACCGGCTGGAGCGACAGAAGGCGCCGCGGCTCATTGCCACCGACCTCTGGGAGGCCATGCCGGCGGGGCATGTCATTCTGGTGGGCTATGGCCGCGTGGGACGCACCATTGGTGAGGCCTTTCAGCGCGTGGGCATTCCGTTCGTGGCGGTGGAAAGTGACCGCCGCGTGGTGGACGCCATGCGCACGCTCGGCGTGACGGCAGTGTACGGCGATGCCACGCGCCCCGGCATTCTCGAGCATGCGCACCCGCGCACGGCGCGGCTGCTGGTGGTGGCCTCACCCGATCCGTATCACGCGCGCCGCATCATTGAGTTGGTGCGCGCCGTGAACCCCGACATCGACATCGTGGTGCGCACACACGCCGATGTCGAGCAGCAGCTCTTCGAAGAGCTGGGCGTGAGCAAGGCGCTCATGGGTGAGCGCGAGCTGGCCTTCAGCATGGCGTATCACAGTCTGCGCAGCGCCGGCTGCGAGGACGACCGAGCCGACGACGTCATTCAGATGCTGCGTGGCGGCGCGCGCATGCCGACACGCGAGTTCTCGAGCATCATGCCGCCGGTGGCGCGGACGTAGTCACCCCGCCTTGATGATGCCCGCCTTGCCGTGCTCCACGCGCCACGACGAGGCCGTGGCCACGTCCGCGCCCGGCTTCTCCACAAACGGCACGCTGCGGTAGTCGGCGGTCCAGGTGTTGGCGTCCACGCGGCAGCGCACATAGCCGCGGCGGTTCTGGAACCACTTGAGATGCGGGTTGTCACCCTGCATGGTGGAGAGTCGCGCCGGCGGCACGTCAGCGCCGTCGCCGCCGGACGAAATGCTGGTGGCCACAAACTCTGCCGCTACCGTGGGGCGGTCGGGCCGCGCGAAGTCGCTGTGCAGCTCGTTTACCCAGTTCGTGTGAATGTCGCCCGTGAGCACCACCGTGCGATTGGGTGCGCGTTTCGCGATTTCGCCGAGCAGACGGTCACGCGCGGCAGGATAGCCACCCCACTGGTCCATGCTCGTGCGTATCTCGGGACCTGGCGCGGCATCGTATGGCGCCATCATGACCTGCTGCGCCAGTACCTGCCAGCGCGCGCTGGTGGTGAGACCGTTCAAAAGCCACTGCTCCTGCGCTGAGCCCAACATGGTGCGCGAGGGATCTCTCCATTCGTCGCAGGGAGCTTGGGTTCCGTCGCCGCAGGCCTGATCGCTGCGATACTGCCGGGTGTCGAGCATCCAGAAGTTGGCGAGCTGGCCCCAGCTCACGCGCCGTGTGATGGTGAGATCGGCCCATGATTGCACGCGCGGCACGCGCACCGGCTGATGCTCCCACCAGGCCTGATACGCGGCCGCCCGGCGGTTGCGCATCTGCTCTTCCGATTCCATACGGTTCTCACCCACGAGGCCCGCATAGTTGTTGTCCACTTCGTGATCGTCCCAGGTCACCATCCACGGGCAGCGCTCGTGTGCGCGCTGCAGCATGGGGTCGGACTTGTACTGGGCGTAGCGCCGCCGGTAATCGTCGATGGTGCGAATTTCGAGACCGTGGTGCACCCGCACGGCCTTGCGGTTGCCGGCGTATTCGTAGATGTAGTCGCCGAGATGAAAGGCGAGGTCGATCTCTTCCTTCGCGAGATGATCGAGCGCCGTGAAGTAGCCCTGCTCCCAGTGCTGGCAGCTCGCAAAGGCCATGGCCAGCGGTGTGGTGGCACCATCGGCCGGCGTGGTGCGGAAGCGACCCACCGGGCTTACGGCGGGGCCGCTGGTGAAGCGATAGAAGTACCAGCGGTCGGGCGCGAGGCCTTCCACGTCCACGTGCACGCTGAAGGACAACTCGGGTGCGGCCACGGCACGACCACGCTTCACGATCCTGCTGAACTGTTCGTCGTCGGCCACTTCCCAGTCCACCGTGGTGCGGGTGCCGTCCATGCCGCCGTCGGGCTCGAAGGGCCGGGGCGCGAGGCGCGTCCAGAGTACGCCACCAGTAGGCGTAGGGTCACCTGAGGCCACGCCGAGCGCAAAGGGATACTCGGTGAACGTGGGGCGGCTCGTGACGCGCCAGACGTTGGGCACGACGGCGCAGAGCGCGGCGTAGCGCGCGAGATCGGAGACGAAGAGGCGACGGTCCATGCTCGAATGTCGCGCGGCAGCGGCCGGTGCGCGAGTCAATGGACCGGCGTGGTGGCTGCCGTTGCGCAATCGAGTACAGTTCGTTGCATGGCGCGGCACGGTGTTGCCGCGCTGAGACAGAGTGGCGCGTCAGGCGCTAAAATTGCCGCATGACGGCGCCCACACCCCCTGCCGCCGGAGCCGCGCGTGTCCGCGATCCCGGCCCCGACGTGAAGTTCCCGCCACCCCTGCTGTTCACCCTGCCGCTGGGGCTGGCATGGGGTATCGATCGGTTGGCGCCCACGCCGCGCCTGCCTGATCTGTCATGGTTGGCGATGCTCGGTGCGCTGATGGCGGTTGGTGGTTTTGCCCTCGTGCTCTGGGGCATTCGCACCTTCAACCGATTTCGCACCGCCGTGTATCCCAATCGCGCCGCCAAGCTGGTGGTGGACACTGGGCCCTTCGCCTTCACGCGCAACCCCATGTATGTGGGCATGACGCTGTTCTACCTCGGCTTCGTGCTGCTGCTCAGGTCGTACACGGCGCTGGCGCTGTTGCCGCTGGTGCTGGCCACCCTCTGGCGTTTCGTGATTCGCAATGAGGAGCGGCACCTCATGCAAAAATTCCCCGAGGCCTACGCCGCGTACTGCGCGCGTGTACCGCGCTGGCTGTGGAGGGGCCGGTGACGCGCTGGTGCCCAGCGCGGGTGCTGTGGCTTGTGCTGCTGCTTGCTGCCGGCGCGGCGCCCGGGCCCGCGGCAGCGCTGGCCCAGCCGTTTCCGGTGCTGCGCCCGACACCCGGCATGGTCATCACGCGCTCGGTGCGCATTGCGCCCGGCACCTATGCTCTGCGCGCGAGCGCCCATCCCGATTCCGCGCTGCTCACCGTGCGTGGACAAAACATCGTGGTGGACCTGCGCGGCGTGACCTTTGTGGGGCAGCCCGCCGACAGTGCCCCCGATGCCGCCATGGGGACCGCTATCCGCGTGGACGGCGGCAGCGACATCACCATTCGCGGCCTCAGTGCGCGCGGCTATCGCTGGGGCGTGGTGGCCACCGGTGTGCGCAAGCTGGTGCTCGAGCGGAACGATTTCAGCCACTCCTGGAAGCCGCGCCTGTTCAGCATGGTGGAGCGCGAGAGCCTCGTGGACTGGCTGTCGTTTCACAAGAATGAGGCCGACGAATGGCGGCGATTCGGTGCCGGCCTGCATCTGCGCGACATCCGCGGTGGTCGGGTGCAGGGCAACACCGTGCGGCAATCCATGAACGGTCTGCTGCTCAGTCACAGTGATTCGCTGGACATCCGCGACAACGACTTTTCGTACAACTCGGGGCTGGGCATCGGTCTCTACCGGGCGAGCTGGCACCTCATTGTGAACAATCGCCTCGACTACAACGTGCGTGGCTCCTCGCTGGGGTTCTACCAGCGCGGCCAGGACTCGGCGGCGCTGCTGCTCTTCGAGCAGTGCACGCACAATGTGGTGGCCTACAACAGCATGACGCACAGCGGCGATGGCGTGTTCCTCTGGGCTGGTCAGCACACCATGGACACGGGGCAGGGGGGCTCGAACGACAATCTGTTCCTGATGAACGATGTGTCGTACGCGCCCACCAACGGGCTCGAGGCCACGTTCAGCCGCAATCAGTTCATCGGCAACCGTGTCGTCGGCAGCACGCACGGCCTCTGGGGTGGCTACAGTTTCGAGAGCCGCATCGTGGGCAACTGCTTCGCGGACAATCGCATTGCCGTGGCCATCGAGCACGGGCAGGACAATCTCATCGGCGGCAACCGCTTTGCGGGTGACAGCACGGGCATTCGCCTCTGGGCGGACAGCATTGCGCCGAGTGATTGGGGCTATCCGAAGTTTCGCGATACGCGGAGCCGTGACTGGCGCATCGTGGAGAACCGCTTCACGGCGGTCCCCACGCCGTGGCGGCTCGCGAACACGCAGGTGACGGACAGCAGCCGCAACGTGCTGCACGACACACTGCCGGCACCCTGCGATCCCTCGCGTATCGTGCCCACGACTGCCTGGTGGCGGGTGCCGGTCATTGCCAACGCACCCACCCGTTGGCCGGCGTCAGTCAACGCCACGCGCGACCGCAGTGCCATCGTGGTGGATGAGTGGGGGCCGTACGATTGGCAGTCGCCCAAGCTCTGGCCGTTGGACAGTACGCGCGCGCCAAGCCAGCGTCTACGTGTGCTGGGGCCGGCGGGGCAGTGGTCGCTGGCCAGCATGCGCGGGGTTCGCACCATTTCGGCGCGCGCGGGGCGCACGGGCGATACGCTGCGCGTGACCCTGCATCCCGACAGCCTGCATCAGTGGGACCTGCAGTTGCGCTATATCGGCGCGGCCACGACGAGCGCGCGGGGCGTGAAGCGCGCAGCGGGTGTGGCGCAGCGCTTTGGCTTCGGGGTGGATGAGCCGCGTCAACGCTGGCAGGCGCGTGTGCTGCCCTTTGCGGACAGCCTGAACCCACTGGAACGCCCGGAGCTCATGGCGCAGCTGCAGCAGACGTCGGCCGTCTGGCAGCGTGCGTTGCCTCGGCTCGACTGGCTGTGGTCACGTCCGCGCGACACCGGAATTCCCGCCTCCAACTTTCTGATGCTGGCCGAAGGCGAGGTGTGGCTGGACGCGGGCACTTACACGCTGCGCACGCTCAGTGATGACGCCGTGCGGGTGTGGGTCAACGACTCGCTGGTCATCGACGACTGGGCGCCGCACGAGTCGCGCCCGGCCTATGCCACGTGGCGTGTGACAGGCGCCGCCGACGCGGGAAAGCCTGTTTCCCACCGCGTACGGGTCGCGTACGTGCAGCGTGGCGGCTGGGTGGAGTTGCGACTCGACTGGTTGCGCGGCGTCGTGCGGCCTTCGCCCGGTTCGGCGGGACCGCACTGATCGCGTTCGCTACGCGACGCGCGAAGTCCGCAGGTCGATGCCGTGGGATGGCGTCGGGCGGATGCTCGGCGTCGGTGCAGGGCTGAGATCAAAGGGCGACCCGTCGGGCTTGGCGAAGAACAGCCAGACACTGTCGGTACGCCCGGCGTAGTAGGCGCGCACCAGCACACGACGCGGCATCAGATCACAGCTGAAGGTGAAGCTGAACGTTGCGTCGAGTCGGCCGTGCTGCACGCCATCCATGACCCGGTCGTGAAACTCGGGGACATTGGCGCTGGGGTAAACTTCCGTGAAGAAGTGGCGACCCAGTGGGCGGCCGGTCAGGCCTGCATTGTCGGCTTCGGCCCGATTGCAGGACAGGACCTGACCGGACTTGTCGAGCCGGACGACGCCATAGGGAATGGCATCGAGCTCCTCGTCGGTAAGCCGATCGAGGAAGGGGGCCAGCATTCGTGTGGTAGTGTCGAGAGGCATTGCACAGCGACTGCGGAAGCGGGCGGACCGGGCCGTCATCGGTCCCCGTCCACGCCCGATGATCTCAAACTTCGGGTGCCGCGCAGTCGGACTTGAGAGTCCTGCAGTAGAGAATTGCGACATCTTGTCACGCGGCGGGCCCGCTGTCTCACGCTGTGTGCCCGGCGCGGGAGTTGTGACTGCTCCACGGTCGTGCCGGGCCAGGGCCGTCCCCGGGGGCCGGCATGGGGACCGGGCGCGTTGCCACACGCTGGCCTACCCCCCACATTCCGCCCACGTACCCCCTGCACCCTCCCCGCGCCCCCATCCCCGCGCATGAACATCTCCTGGATCGACTGGGTCATTGTCGCTGCGTCCATCCTGGTCTGCTTCGTCCCCGCCCTTTTCCTGGCCAAGCGTTCGGGCTCCAGCACCTCGGAGTTCTTCGCCTCCGGCCGTTCGGTGCCCTGGTGGCTGGCCGGCCTGTCCATGGTGGCCACCACCTTTTCGTCGGACACCCCGAACTGGGTGACGGAGCAGGTGCGCCGCTACGGCGTGGCCGGCAACTGGCAGTGGTGGGCGTTTGTGCTCACGGGTGTGGCGACGGTGTTCTTCTTCGCGCGGCTCTGGCGCCGCTCGGGCGTGCTCACGGATCTCGAGTTCTACGAGCTGCGCTACTCGGGTCGCGAGGCCAGCGTCGTGCGCGGGTTCCGCGCCGTCTACCTCGGCCTCTTTTTCAACTGCTTCATCATGGGCATGGTGACGCTGGCCGCCTGCAAGATTGCCAACATTCTTTTTGGCATGCCGGCGTGGCAGACGATCATCATCACCGGCCTGCTCAATGTGGTTTTTGCGGCGCACTCGGGGCTCTGGGGAGTGCTCGTCATCGACATGATCCAGTTCTTCATCAAGATGACGGCCGTGTTTGCGGCGGCGTGGTTCTCGCTGGTCGAAGTCGCGCGCCGTCTGACGGGTGAGGCCAGCGCCTGGGTGGGTCTCAAGGAGCTGGTCGCGCGGCTGTCCTCGCAGCAGGTGGTGCAGGGGGCTGGCGACGCGCAGCCGGTCATGTCGCTGTCCGACGGCACGGGTCAGCCCATTCTCGACATCATGCCCAACTTCGGGCTCTCCGAGCTGGCGCTGATGATCTTCATTCTGCCCATCGCCATCTCGTGGTGGGCCAACTGGTATCCGGGCGCGGAGCCCGGCGGCGGCTCGTACATCGCGCAGCGCATGCTCGCCTCCAAGTCTGAAAAGGACTCGCTGGGCGGCACGCTGTTCTTCAACATCGCGCACTACGTGCTGCGGCCCTGGCCGTGGATCATCACGGCGCTCTGCTCGATCATCGTCTATCCCGATCTCGCCTCCATCCAGGCGGCCTTCCCCCAGGCCGACGCGACGCTCATCGGCCACGACTCGGCGTTCCCGGCGATGCTCAAGTTCCTGCCGGTGGGTTTTGTGGGTCTCATGATCGGCGGACTCATTGCCGCCAACTCGTCCACGATTCTCACGCACCTCAACTGGGGATCGTCGTATCTGGTGCACGACTTCTATCGCCGCTTCGTCAAGACGGACGCGACGGAGGCGCACTATGTGAATGCGGGCCGCGTCTCGACGGTGCTGCTGTACGTGGTTGCGGCGCTGCTGAGCCTGACCATGAGCTCCGCGCAGCAGGCCTTCCAGGTGCTGCTGTCCATTGGCGCCGGCACGGGCCTGCTCTACAT
>JACVCT010000418.1 GCA_016741895.1 Gemmatimonadaceae bacterium
GGGGTGCAGGCGGCCGACGAGGGCGCGCGCACGGGTACACTTGGTGCGCGTGATCGCTGGCTGCTGGGCACGGACAACCAGCCCTATGAGCGCCGGGCCAGTGTGGATGGCGTGCAGAAGCGCGATGTGTATCTCGTGGATGTGCGCAGCGGCGAACGCACGCTGGTCAAGCAGGCCGTGCGTGGTCAGGCCTCGCTCTCGCCCGACGGCGGCCACGTGATGTTCTGGGATGACGGCAACTTCCACAGCTACAACGTGGCCACCAAGGTCATCACCAACATCACCGCCGGCGCCCCCACCTCGTTCATCGACACGGAGGACGATCACAATGTGGATCGTCCGCCCACGAGCGTGCTGGGCTGGAGCCGCGACGGCAAGTCGGCGCTCATCAGCGACAACTACGATGTGTGGCGCGTGGGCATGGCGGGCCGGAGCTGGACGAATCTCACGGGCAACGGCCGTGCCCAGCGCATCCGCTACAGCCGGTTCATTCCGCTCGATCCGCGTGAACGGGACCTCGACCTGACGAAGCCGCTGTACATGGCGGCCATGCAGGCCCGCACGAAGAAGGAGTCCATCGTGCGCATCGATCCGGGCAAGCCCGGCGCGGTGTCGGTGACCGGGTGGCGTGATGCGCGCCACGCCCCCATGAAGGCGCGTGATGCCAACGTGTGGGTGGCGTCCATTCAGACCACGACGCGCTTCCCCGACTACTGGCGGGTGAGCTTCGGCGCAGCGGCGCTGACCGACTCGGTACGGCTCTCGGACGCCAACCCCGACCTCAATGGCGTGCGCTGGTCATCCGGTTCGCGCCTGGTGAGCTACGTGACGGAGAAGGGAGACAGTCTGCAGGGTGCACTCATCCTGCCGGCCGGCTACGAGGAGGGCAAGAAGTATCCGACCCTGACGTTCATCTACGAACTGCAGTCGGACAACCTCAACACCTTCTGGTCGCCCAACTTCTCGAGCTCACCCAATGCGCTCATCGGCGCGCACACCTCGCGCGGCTACGCGGTGTTCCTGCCGGACATCGTGTACAAGATCAACGATCCGGGCATGAGCGCTGTGTGGAGCGTGGTGCCGGCGGTGAAGGCGGCCATTCGCACGGGCGTGGTGGACAGCGCGGCCGTGGGCCTGCACGGCCACTCCTGGGGCGGCTATCAGACCTCGTTCCTGGTCACGCAGACCGACATGTTCAAGAGCGCGGTGGCCGGAGCGCCGCTCACCGACATGGTGAGCATGTACAGCTCGGTGTACTGGAACACGGGCAACACGAACCAGGGCATCTTCCAGAGCTCGCAGGGCCGCTTCAAGGGCAACTTCCTCGAGAACAAGGACGCCTACGAGCGCAACTCGCCCAACCGCTTTGCCGACCGCATCAAGACCCCGCTCATCATCCTGCACGACGACAAGGACGGCGCGGTGGACTTCAATCAGGGCATCACGTTCTACAACACGCTGCGTCAGCTGGACAAGGACGTGATTCTGCTGGAGTACGTAGGCGAGAACCACGGCCTCGCGCAGATGAAGAACCGCAAGGACTACTCACTGCGCCTGATGGAGTACTGGGACAGCTACCTCAAGGGTCAGCCGGCGCCGGAGTGGCTGAGCAAGGGTATTCCGCGGCTCAAGATGGAAGAGCATCTGCGGGAGATGAAGAAGAAGCTCGAGGGCAAGAAGATCGCGATGTAGTGGACTGATGGCGGTGGATGGCGTTGAACGGCGTTGAACGGCGGGACGCCATCCACAGCCGTGGGA
>JACVCT010000072.1 GCA_016741895.1 Gemmatimonadaceae bacterium
CCACGAAGACGAAGGGGTCACCCACCTCCACCGTATCGGGCCTGAGCGCTGTGCCGGCCTGAATGCGCGGCGGCTGCACACGCAGCGCGGTGTTCATGGCCGCCCCTCGCCATTCCAGCCGTAGCGCGATGCGGCATCACCCAGCGTTCCGCGCGGGCCCGTGCGCACGGCGCCATGCGGCCGGCGCGAGCGCGCGCGGAAAAAGGCCAGCAGCGCGTCCACGTAGCCATGCTCGGTGTGCACGATGATCTCGTCGAGACCAAGGCGACCAAACAGACGACGGCGTGCTTCCTCGGCATCGGCCACACGTTTGGCAAAGGCCGCGCGCACGAGCGGATGCGAGGTATCGACCTCGACGATCTCCCCGGTCTCGGGATCTTCGAGGCGCGCCGGCCCAATGTCGGGCAGATGACGCTCTGCCGGATCTTCGAGGGTGATGGCAATGACGTCGTGCCGCTGCGCAAGACGCGCCAGCGGCTTCTCGGCGTCTTCGGTGAGGAAGTCCGACGCCAGAAACACCACCGAGCGATGCGGCAGGAGACGCATGAGCCGATCGACCGCCGCCGCCATGGACGTGCCACGTCCCGCGGGCGTTACCGTGAGCAGATCACGTATGAGGCGGAGCGCGTGCTTGCGGCCCTTGCGCGCCGGCAGCGCGTGCTCCACCTGATCGGTGAATAGCATGAGCCCCACCCGATCGTTGTTGCGCACGGCGGCCAGCGACAGCACACCCGCCAGTTCCACCGCGAGATCGTGCTTGAAGCGCGCGCGGGTGCCGAAGCGCGCCGAGCCCGAGAGGTCGATGGCAAGCATGACCGTGAGCTCGCGCTCCTCGACGTAGCGCTTGACGAAGGGCTTGCCCATGCGCGCCGACACGTTCCAGTCGATCGAGCGCACTTCATCGCCGGGCTGATACTCGCGCACCTCGGCGAACTCCATGCCCTGCCCCTTGAACAGCGAGCGATACTCTCCGGCAAAGCGCGAATCCACCAGGCGACGCGTGCGCACCTCGATGCGTCGGACCTGGCGCAGCACCTCCGCCGGAGCAATCGCCGTCAGGCTCACGGCGCCTCGACGACCGCCAGCAGGCGCGAGACGATGGTATCGCTGGTCACACCCTCGGCGTCGGCTTCGAACGAGGTGAGCACACGGTGCCGCAGCACATCGGGTGCGATGCTCTTGACGTCGTCGGGCGTGACGAAGGCGCGGCCGCGCAGAAACGCATGCGCGCGCGCGGCCTGACCGAGGGCGATGGTGGCGCGCGGCGAGGCGCCGAACTCGATGAGCGGCCGCAGGTCGGGCGCGCCCATTTCCTCGGGATGGCGAGTGGCGTGTACCAGTTCCACGATGTAATCCACGATGCGCTCGTCCATGTACAGCTCACTGATGCGACGACGCGCTTCGAGAATGGCTTCGGGTGAGGCCACCGGGGCGATGGACACCTGATCGCCGCCGGCCATGCGACGCAGGATCTCCTTTTCTTCGGCGCGTGTGGGATAGCCCACGCGCAGCTTCATCATGAAGCGGTCCACCTGCGCCTCGGGCAGCGGGTAGGTGCCCTCCTGCTCGATGGGATTCTGCGTGGCCAGCACGAGGAAGGGCTCGGCCAGGCGGTAGGTGGTGCCACCGATGGTGACCTGCTTTTCCTGCATGGCCTCGAGCCGGGCCGGCTGCACCTTGGCCGGCGCACGATTGATTTCGTCGGCGAGAATGATGTTGGCGAAGATGGGGCCGTGCTTGACGCGGAACTCGCCCGTGGGCTGATCGAAGATCTGCGTGCCCACCACGTCGGCGGGCAGCAGGTCGGGCGTGAACTGGATGCGCTGGAAGGTGGTGCGCACGGTTTCCGCGAGTGTGCGCACGGTGAGCGTCTTGGCGAGACCGGGCACGCCTTCGAGCAGCACGTGGCCGCCGGTGAGCAGGCTGATGAGCAGCCGCTCCACCATGTATTCCTGTCCGACAATGCGGCGCGCCACTTCGCGCAGAACGCCCTGCACCAGGGCCGCGTCCTGCGAGGCGGCAACACTTGGAGTGACGTGTGAGGTCACGTGTGCTGTACTCCCAGCCGATTCGTCAGCTGTGCTAACAGAGGTGAATCCCGAGGTGCATCCCGATGTGAACGTCAGTCTGACGCGCCGCGGTCTCCGGCATGTGCCTGCGAGACTCTGCCAGCATACCCGACAGACGGGTCCGTTGCTCCAACACTGTCCAACCCGATCACGCGGGCGCGTGGTCACCCACTCGAGTCACCCTCTCGGGTTACCCGTGTGGGCTCCCCTCGAGTCACCCGGACGCGATCAGCGCCTCCAGAATATCCTGCTCGGCGCGCGTCAGTGCCCGGGCGGCACCGGAGGGGAGGTTGCCGAGCTTCACGGGGCCGAAGCGCGTGCGCACGAGGCGTTCGACCTCGAGGCCAAGGGCATCGCAGAGCCGCCGCACTTCGTGGGTGCGGCCTTCGGCGATGGTGAGCTCGAAGGCCCAGCGGCGATTGCCGAGTGGGGCGGCGGTGACGTCGCGCGGATGGACCATGCCGTCTTCCAACTCCACACCGCGCCGTGCTTCACGCGCCGCCGACACGGCATCGCCGCGCACGGTGGCCACGTAGGTGCGCTCCACTTCACGGCTCGGATGCGTGAGCGCATGCGCGGCCGTGCCGTCGGTGGTGAGCAGGATGACCCCTTCCGTCATGAAGTCGAGCCGCCCCACGTACACGAGTCCCGGCGCGTCCTCGACGAGATCAAACACCGTGCGCCGCCCTTCGGGGTCCTTGCGCGTGGTCATGACGGCGGCGGGCTTGTGCAGCACGATCCAGCGATGCGCGGCCACGACCGTCTTGACCGGCTTCCCGTCGAGGGTGATCTGGTCGCGGCGCGGGTCCACCACCTGCCCCACGGTGGCCACACTGCCGTTGACCTGCACACGGCCCTCGGCCACGGCCTGATCGGCTTCGCGTCGGCTCACGACACCAGCGCGCGCGAGGGCGCGCTGCACCCGCATGGGGCCCTCGTTGCGCGCAGCCGTGGTGCCACCGCTGCGCGAGAGCTCCTGTCCGGCAGGCACACGCTTGGGCCGCGGCTTGGCCGGGGGCCTGCCTGCAGATGCCGCGGCCGAATCTCCCGCCGACCGTCGTGTGGTATCCCGCGGGCCCCTGGCCTTGTCGGTGCTGCGAGCGGCACCCGGCTTACCGGCACCCGGTCTTCCGGCACCCGGTTTTCCGGAGCCCGGCTTGCCGGAGCCCGGCCGACCGGAGCCTGGCCGGCCGTCACTCCCGGAGCGACGCGCGGGCGTCACTCCGGTACGACCGTGGCGTTTCCGGCGCCGCGCAGGGCGATGGCCAGTTCGTCGGCGCGCGGCAGCTCCTCGAGATGGCGCAGCGCAAACTGCTCGAGGAATTGGGAGGTGGTGCCGTAGAGCAGCGGGCGGCCGATGCCTTCACTGCGGCCCACGATGTCAATGAGGCCGCGCTCATGCAGCGACTTGAGCACCGAGCCCACGGCGACGCCGCGGATTTCCTCGATTTCCGCACGGCCGATGGGCTGACGATAGGCCACGATGGCCAGCGTTTCGAGTGCGGCGGCCGAGAGCTTTTGGGGACGCACGGCCACCTGGGCGCGCTCGATGGCTTCGGCAAACTCGGCGCGCGTGAGGATCTGCCAGCCGCCGCCCTGCTCCACCAGTTCGACCGCGTGCCCATCCACGTCGTAGTGCTCGCGCAGCTCGTCGAGCGCTGCGCTCACGGCCGCGGGGCTCGACTCGGGGTCGAGCGCCGCAAGTGTTTCGAGCGGAATGGGGCGTGGGGCAGCGAAGAGCGCTGCTTCAAGCAGCTTCGCTAATGGCGTCACGACGGATCTCCACAGAGGCAAAGGCGCGGGACTGCGCAATGCGCAGCTCACCGAGCTTCGCCATTTCGAGCAGGGCCAGCAGCACGGACAGAATCTGCCAGGGTTCGGCGTCGCGGGCGACGAGGTCCGACCAGCGGCAGGCGCGGCGCATGGCCAGCACGGCACGCACCGTGCCCATGGCCCCGGCCACGTCGAGCGCCCGCGGCACGACTTCGTGCAGCGTGGGCTCCTTGGTGACGCGCAGCACCCGATCGACGGCCGCGAGCAGCTCGCCGAGCGAGAGCGAAAGCGGCGCATTGAGCGGCGTGATGTCGGCGGCCACCGGCACGAAGCGGCGCGGGAACTGATGCCGGCGTTCCTCGCCGCGGCGCTCGAGCAGGTCCACCACTTCACGCATCTGCTGATACTCGAGCAGGCGGCGCACGAGTTCAGCGCGCGGATCTTCCCAGGCGTCCTCGCCATCGGCGCGCGGCAGCAGCATCTGCGCCTTGATGCGCAGAAGGCGCGCGGCCATCTCGAGATAGTCCGCGGCTTCATCGAGCCCGAGGGAGCTGATGCGCGCGAGGAACTGCTCGGCGATGCGGGCGATGGGGATGTCGTAGATGTCCACCTGCTCGTCGCGAATGAGCGACAGCAGCAGATCGAGCGGGCCGGTGAACTGGCTCAGCTCGATGACAAACGACGGGGTGTTGGCCTCGACGGAACGGAAGTTCGGTGCAGTCACGCGATCACACGCCGAAGGGGTTGGGCAACAGGAACGGAATGTAGAACTGCTGGGCGAGGCGTCCGAGGATGAACGCCGGGGCCATCCAGAGGTTCACGATGGGCCGTCCGAAGGACAGCAGAGCGAACAGCAGCAACAGTCCGATGCCACCCAGGCGCTGATACTGCAGCGACCACTGGGGCGGCAGGAGGTACTTGAAGACGTGGGACCCGTCGAGTGGCGGAATCGGGATGAGATTGAACGCCACCAGCACGAGATTGATGATGATACCCTGCGCGAACATGAGCTGCAGGATGCCAAGCGGCCGGACGAGGCCGGGGACCTGCTGCCCGATGATGCCGACGAGCACGACCAGCGGCACGAGGGCGAAGGCGATGACCAGGTTGGTGGCCACGCCGGCCAGCGAGACAATGATGTCCCCCCGCTTGTACTGCCGATAGTTGCGAGGGTTCACCGGTACCGGCTTGGCGCCGCCGAAGATGGGCCCACCCATCCAGGCCAGCAGGGCCGGCAGGAGGAGGGTCATGAAGGGGTCGATGTGCTTGATCGGATTCCAGGTGAGCCGCCCCAGCTGGTAGGCCGTGAGGTCGCCCTGCCGGTAGGCCGCATAGCCGTGCGCGTACTCGTGGGCGACCATCGAGAACAGCAGCACGGGGAATACGAGGGCGAGTTGCTGGACGAGGGTCACCGCGAGGCCGAGCTGGATAGGAGCGCGAGCGGGGAGGCGCCGGGAGGGCGCGAACCGGGACGCGAATGCAAGCAAATCGAGAGGGGAAGTCTAGCGATCGGACCGGGGCATGTCAAAAGTATTCCACACGTCGGGTTATCCACATTTTCCATCGGCCGCGGGCGCAGCGACCGGGAGTTGGCCGGCCGTCGGCGCGCGGGAGGTAAGTGCCGCAGGGATGGTGGCTTGACCGGCGCGGCGGGATGTTCTACGTTTCCCAGTCTGTTCCGCCGTGGCCGGATTCCATCCGGGTGCCGGGTGGGTTCCACGTCACTGATCAACGGGTTCTGAGGAGTTTTACGTGCCGAATATCCAGTCCTCCAAGAAGGACTTGCGCAAGTCGCGTGCGGCTGCCGTGCGCAACCGCGCTCAGCGTTCGGCGCTGCGTACTGCCGTGAAGAAGGCGAAGGCGGCGGGTGCGGCGAGCGACGATCGTCTCACGGCCGTGTCGCTGCTCGATCGTGCGGCGCGCAAGGGCCTCATTCACAAGAATGCGGCGGCTCGTCAGAAGAGCAAGCTGGCCAAGGCAGCCAACGCCGCCTCGGCTGCGTAAGCCAGCCGGTCAGCAAGGCACGAGGGGCCGGACTCATCGCGAGTCCGGCCCCTTTGTGCATACCGCTATGCCGCGCCGCGTACGGCCGGTGCAGTCCGCACCGAGAGCAGGTCATCTTCGCGAATGGCGCGGACATCCGAAGTTGACAGCGTTTGCACGGCCTGTGTCCGCCCTGATGCCGTAACAAACTCGACCTCGAGCGCATCCTCGCCATGCACGTGAACGACAGCACCGAGGTCTCCAGCCCTCAGACCAGCCTCGGGTACGTCACGGGTAAGAACCACCGTGTCGAGTTCGCGAATCGTATCGTTCATGTGGGCTCTCCGGGATAAGCCGTCACCAATCGTGGCCCGAGGTGACCGGGTTCAAGCATCCAGATGGTAATGACGGGATGCCCGACGCCGAACGGTCCATTCAAAATACCCCGGACAATGAACTTCCGCCCGTATGGAGTACGAGCGTCCTCCTCTGCCTCTCCCGTCAGTGCGTGGTCGCGAAGTGCTTGCTCCAACAACGACGACTGACTTTGAGTGAAGCCCAGACGCCTGAAAAAACGGGCCTTGGCCCGCCCAACCGGATGCTCGTCAGACAGCAGGTACTCTCGAACCTTCCGAGCATCAACTACCGCGAAAGTGGCATTCGGTAGCTGCATCGTGCTGTCTGAACCGTTCGTGTGGGCGGGCTATCTCTTCAGAACGCCGCGAGCTCTCCGCCGCAGCGTTCGCAGTACCACTCGGTGGGCAGGTTCATGGTGCCGCACTCGGTGCAGCGCAGCGTCTTCTGCGGCTCGGCGCCAGTGGCCGTAGGCAGCGCATCGGGCACCGATCCCACCGCCGGGTTGCCACCCGAGGGATTGATGACCGAACGCAGGAAGGCCAGGTCATCAAAGCCGGCTGACGGCGCGCTGGCTGAAGGAGCGCCGGCAGACGGCGCGGACGTGGGCGGCGTCGCGGTCCGCGTGGTGGGATCGACACTCGGCACATCGACTTCCACTTCGATGCCTTCGAGTGAGTTCACGAAGGTGGCATCGGGCGCGTTCCCGCTGTCGGAGAACATGGCCAGCGCATCGTCGAATTCGTTGTCGACGCGCGGCTCCGCCACCGGCGGGATGTCCGACACGATATGCGTGACGATGTCATGCGCGCGCGGCGTGTGGCGATCGATGCGCTCCGCCGCCTCGAAGATGGCCTCCACTTCGAGCCCCGCGTCGGCGGCTTCAACCGGCGCCTCGACCGCCGGCAAGTTGAACTGACTGCCGAGGTCCACCAGCTCGTGCTCTGCCGTGGGCTCCGACATGGGTTCCTGCGCGGCCTCTGCAGCAGTCTCAACTACCGCCTCGGCCTCGACCTCGGCCTCGGCTCCAACCCCGACCTCAACCGCGGTAACTGCGGTAACGGCTTCCGGAGCCTCGGCTTCCGGCGCCAGAGCTTCCGGCTCCACGGCTGTCGCAGTTTGCTGTTCCCCCTGCTGTTCAATCCTGGCACTCGCCAGCAGCGTCCTCACCTCATCAAACTGCGTGAGCAAGGCCGAACGCTCCGACCCGAGCGTCTCCATCTTGCCCTCCACCTCGATGCGCACCGCCTCCCAGCGCTCGCTGTCGAACTCGCCGACCATGTTGCGCAGCATCGCCTCTGCCCGCTCGTCCTCCAGCGTGTTCAGCTGCGCATCCAGCGCATCGAGCTGACGCTCGAGATCGTTGCCGAGCGTGGCCAGCGCGTCCACATGCGACTGCAGCTGATCCACGACCTGCGTGCGACGCGCCTGGTAGTCGGCATGCACGCGCTCGTACACGCGCACCGGGGTTTCCGTCCGCTTGGCCTCGAGGGCGGCGAGCCAGTCATCATAGCGTTGCCGCTCGGCGACCAAGGCGCGGACTTCTTCGATGGACACGACGTGAAACTCCGTGACAGGGGACGGGGAAGGACCTAGGAGGGAAGCTCTCGCGAAGGACGCAGTGAAGCAAGCGCAGCCGCTTCACCCGGCGGCAGCGGCACCGCACCACCGAGCAGCGTGGCCACCAGCAGAATGCGCGCGGCCTGCTCCACACTCTCGAGTCGCAGCACGGCGTCGTTCAGCGAATGCCCCACGGCGGTGACGCCGTGATTGGCGAGCAGAAAGACTTCGTGATCTGGCGCACACTGCGCGATGGCATCGGCCAGCGCCTGCGTGCCGGGCCGCGCATACGGCACCAGCGCCACCGGCCCCACCACCACCGGCAGCTCCGGCAGCACATCGGCCGGCAAACCGCGTCCCGCGGCCGCGAACCCGGTGGCCGCCGGCGGATGCGCATGCACCACCGCCTGCACATCGGGCCGCGCCGCATAGAGCGCCACGTGCATCCTGAGTTCCGACGAGGCGCGCAGGGCTCGGTCACGGCCCACCCCCGCCGGCAGCGCCGCGTCCCCATCACGCGGGGCGCGCAACGACGTCGCATCGTGATGTTCGGTGCCATCGGCGTATCCGCCATCAGCGTGCACCCGGAGCACCTGCCCCGCCCCGATGCGCGCCTTGTCCACGCCGCTCGCGGTCACCAGCAGACTGCCATCGGCGAGACGCAGCGACAGGTTGCCCTCGGCGCCGGCCAGCAGCCCGCCGGCATGCAAACGACGACAGGCAGCGGCGAGTTGCTCGGCCGCTGCCTGCAGCGATTCGGGACTCAGGCCCTGACCCATGTCAGCTGTGCACCACGCGCATGGCGTGCGTCACGACCGCCCTCAGGCCGCCGTGTACACCACGCGGCCACCCACAATCGTGTAGCGCGCCTGCCCCGTGAAGGTGTGGCCGCCGTAGGGCGTGTTGCGGCCCTTGGACTTGAACTGCGTGGGGTCGCAGGTCCACACCTTGTTGGGGTCGAACACGGTCACGTCGGCAATGCCGCCGCGAGCCAGCGAGCCGCCAGGCAGACGGAAGATCTTGGCCTGCTTGCAGCTCATCGCGTCCACCAGCTGCGAGAGATTGATGAGACCGCGGTGCAGCAGGTAGGTGGTGTTCACACCGAGCGCGGTTTCGAGGCCCACGATGCCGTTGGGCGCATCGGCGAACTCGCGTTCCTTCTCGTCGTAGTGGTGCGGCGCGTGATCGGTGACCAGCAGGTCGATGGTGCCATCGGCCACACCCTGCTGCAGCGCCTCCACGTCTTCGGCGGTGCGCAGCGGCGGATTCATCTTCGCGTTGGTGTTGTAGCCATCCACCGCGTCTTCGGTGAGCGAGATGTGGTGCGAGCACACCTCGGCCGTGACGTTGATGCCGCGCTCCTTGCCCCAACGCACCAGTTCCACCGAACCCTTCGTGCTCAGGTGGCAAAGGTGAATGTGGCCACCCGTTCGCTTGGCGAGCAGAATGTCGCGGATGACGTAGATCTCCTCGGCCTCGGCAGGAATGCCCTTGAGACCGAGCTTGGCGCTCATGATGCCCTCGTTCATGCTGCCGCCACGCGCCAGTGTCATGTCCTCGCAGTGTTCGGCAATGGGCACGTTGAAGGCGCGCGCGTACTCGAGCGCAGTGCGCATGAGCTGCGCACTCTCCACCGGCTTGCCGTCGTCGCTGAAGGCCACGGCGCCCGCGCCCACCATCTCGGCAATCTCCGCCAGCGTCTCGCCCTTCTGCCCCACCGAGATGGCGCCATAGGGATAGACCCGCGCATAACCCGCCGCCTCACCCTGCCGCTTCACAAAGCCCACCACCGCCTGGTTGTCGGTGACGGGCTTGGTGTTGGGCATGGCACACACGGCCGTGATGCCACCGGCCACGGCGCTGTGCGCGCCGCTGGCCACGGTCTCCACGTCTTCGCGGCCCGGCTCGCGCAGATGCACATGCACGTCGATGAAGCCCGGCGCCACCACGAGGCCGGTGGCATCGAGCACCTCGGCGCCGTCGGGCGTGCCCAGCGCCCCGCCGCAGGCTTCGACGACACCGTTCCGCAGCAACACATCGCCCACGGCATCGAGGCCCTGCGAGGGGTCGACAATGCGACCGCCCTTGATGAGCAGGTCACGGGTTCCGATCGGGTGCGCCATCTATGCGTTTCCTTTCTTGGCCGCTTCGGCCAGTTCAGGCTTGCCACCGGCAAGCAGGTAGAGCACCGCCATGCGCACGGCCACCCCGTTGGTGACCTGGTCGAGGATGACCGAGTGCGGGCCGTCTGCCACGTCGCTGTCGATTTCGACGCCGCGATTCATGGGCCCGGGGTGCAGAATGAGCAGATCCTTGGGAGCGCGCTCGAGGCGCGCCGAGGTGACGCCGAAGACGCGGTTGTATTCGCGCAGCGACGGGATGTAGCCGGCCTGCATGCGCTCGAGCTGCAGACGCAGGATGTTCAGCGCATCGGCCCAGGCAATGGCGTCTTCGATGCGATCGATGACGGTGACGCCCATTTCCTCGATGGCATTGGGCAGCAGCGAGCGCGGCCCGCACACCGCCACTTCGGCGCCCAGCTTGGTGAGGCCCCAGATGTTGGAGCGCGCCACGCGCGAGTGCAGAACGTCGCCCACGATGCAGATGCGCTTGCCCTTGAGCGAACCGAAGCGGTCACGCAGCGTGAGCATGTCGAGCAGGCCCTGTGTGGGATGCTCGTGTGTGCCGTCGCCGGCGTTGATGACGTTGGACTCGATGCGCTCGGCGAGAAAGCGGGCCGCCCCCGACGCGCTGTGCCGGATGACGACCATGTCGATCTTCATGGCCTCGAGATTGCGCGCCGTGTCGACCAGCGTCTCGCCCTTGCTCACACTCGAGCCGGCGCTGGCCACGTTCACCGTGTCCGCGCTCAGACGCTTCTCCGCAAACTCGAAGGAGATGCGTGTACGCGTGGAGGCTTCGAAGAACAGGTTGACGATGGTGGCGCCACGCAGCGTGGGCACCTTCTTGATGGCGCGCTCGGAGATTTCGCGGAACGGGCCGGCGGTATCGAGGATGAGTTCGATCTGCGCCGCCGAGAGCGGCGCGAGGCCCAGCAGGTCCTTGCCAAGGGGACCGGGCATGCGCTCAGTGCTCCCCGTCGTTGGACCCCACCACCACCTGATCCTTGCCGTCGAGCTCCTCGACCATCACGTCCACGCGCTGGCCGGGCGCGACATCGATGCGTCGGCCCACGATGTCGGCGTGAATGGGCAGTTCGCGTCCGCCGCGGTCCACCAGCACCGCCAGCGCAATGCGCGCGGGGCGGCCGAAGTCGGCCAGTTCGTCGAGGGCCGCACGCACGGTGCGGCCGGTGTAGAGCACGTCGTCGACGATGACCACACGCTTGCCGTCGAGGGTCCAGGGCAGCTTGGTGAGCCCGACCACGGGGCGCGGCCCGACGGTTTGCAGGTCGTCGCGATAGAGCGTGATGTCGAGCGCGCCGCTGGCGACTTCCACGCCTTCCTGGGCGGCGATGATGCGCACGATGCGGTCGGCCAGTTGCACGCCGCGGCGCTGGATGCCGACGATGACGAGATCGTCGGTGCCGGCGTTCAATTCAACGATCTGGTCCGCCATGCGGCGCAGGGTGCGATCAACCGCGCGCGCATCGAGGACGGTGGTGGCAGATGTGGGCATGCGCCAAAACTAACCACCTGCCACCGGAGTTTCTTGTGCAGTGTCGCGCTTACCACTCGTGGTGCGAGCGGCTGCCTTCCGGCGGCATGGGCCGCGGGGGGAACATGCCGTTCAGCGGCGAGAGGTGACGGGCGGCGGTGCGGGCCGCACGCAGGCGGGCCTTGTCCACGGGCGGCACGTATTCGGTGGCCGCATACATGGCGATGTCGGCCGCGGCCTCCATGGTGGCCTGGGCAAAGCCCTGCGACCACTCGGGGCCGTAGGGATGGCTGTCGGCGCGCTCCTCCACGCCCCGGCCAAAGGCCACACACTTGTCAGCCGCCTCACGCAGGGAGCGGCTGGCGGCGAGGTGGGCCACCACCACGTGGTAGCCGTCGCGACGGCCCATGTGGTAGGCGGGCGACTGGTCGGCGTCATGCAGCGGCGCCTCCACCACCCCGGACGCGATGCCGGTCAACATCACACACAGCTGCGAGAAGTAGCTGCGAATGGGATCGACCGCGGGTTCGTCGAGAATGGGGGACATGGACCGTTCCGGCTTCAGGTTCAGCGCCAGACCACCCCCTCGGCGGCCCGACATGCGTGATCCTGAGCAAGCGGCGTGCCGCGGGTGTCAACCGATGGCTGACACGGGCTTTGAGAGGGAAAACGGACCGTCTGGCCCTGTGGGCCTTATGGTCGAGCTCGCCAGACGTTGCGGCCCGCCAGCAGCACTGCGGCCTTGGCGCCACAGCGGCGCCGGCACCACGCCGGCCCTTCGTCAGCCGGCGTAGAGGTGCAGATCGGTGCCCACGAAGTCGGCCATGGCCTTGGTGGTGTCCCAGTCCGGATGGCGCAGTGTCACATATCCGTCCGACAGCAGGGTGCTCTTCCAGTCGCGACGCGGGCTGCCCAGGGGCAGCAGATCGATGGCGCAGATGGCGTCGCCCAGACGGGCCTTGATGCGGTCCAGCCCCTCGATGCGCTGGATGCGCCCCTGCCCGTGCGCCCGCTTGGTGATGCAGGCCGCGTGGTACTTGCGCTCGATATGCAGCGAGAAGGTGCCGAACAGCTCCGCCTCGGCCCAGCCTGCGAAGAGATCCACGTCGCTCGCAAAATTCATGAGGTCCACCGTACGGGCCCCGGGTGGGCGGGCGGCGATTTCGCCAAACACCACTTCCCCGTCGGCCTTGCGGTACCACTCCATGTGCGTGAAGCCGGTGTCGTAGCCCAGCACCTTGATGACCTGCTCGCCCATGGCGCGGCCCTCGGCCACCCAGGGGTCGTCCACGAGGCGATAGCTCAGCGTCTGCGGCGAGATCCACTCGTTGGTGCGCGCAATGAGCGGCCGCGGCCGATAGTAGCCGATGTGGAAGTACTCGATGCGGCCACGCGCGCAGATGGTGTCGTAGGTGAATTCCTCGCCGTCGATGAACTCTTCCACGTCGACCACGGCAATGTGGCCGAGCTGCGCGATGGCCTTGTCGACTTCGTGCGCGTCGTCGCAGCGGAAGGTGTCCTGCGAGCCCGCCCCGGCAATGGGTTTGATGATGAGCGGATAGCCCACCTGCTCCGCTGCCTCGCGCACCTCGGTGGCCGTGCGCGCCACGGCGTGATGAGGCACACGCACACCACCCGCAGCGAGTGCCTGCTTCATGAGGTCCTTGTCGCGAAAGCGCAGCGCCTGCTCGTACGACTGGCCCGGCACCCCCAGCGCCTCACGAATGAGCGCGGCCACCTCCACCCCCGGCTCCCACAGGCAGCATACACGGTCGAGCGTGCGTGTGCCCAGCCAGCGCTGCAACTGCGGAATGGCTGCTGCGGGATTGGTGAAGAGCTCCGGCAGCTGCAGATAACCACTCAGGTGACGACGCGCGAGCTCGGGCAACTCGTGCTCCGGCCCATTGGACACACCCAGCACGGTGGCGCCCTGCACCGACAGGCCGCGCGTGAAGAGCGGCATCTCGCCGGGATAGCCCGGCGTGATCATGAGCACGGTGCGGGGAGCGACGTTGGTCATGGCAGCGACAGTGTGAGACGTGGCCTGCACGAGGGGGCTGATCAAGCGGACTATCCGGCAGGACTATTCAGGAGTACTCAGGACTATCCAAGATGCACGCGCACGGTGGAGATCACACGACGCAGTGCGTCGGCCACCACCTGGGTGTCGGGATGCCGCAACATGACAAAGCCCTCGCCCTCGTAGCTGCCGCTCGGCACTTGACCCAAGCTCGGAATGTGCGCGTCGCAAATGAGATGACCCAGCTCGCGCTGCACGAGGTCGAGCCCGTCGATGCCCGCCACGCGGCCCTGCCCCTGCCCGCGCAAGTAAGCCGTGCCCACGGCGTACTGCCGCGGCGGCGCCTCGAATTGGCCGTCGATCATGAGCGTCATCCAGGCCCGCACGAAGTCAAAGTCGTGCGCGCGCGAGATCATGGTGGTCATCTGCGCACCGGGCGGACGCGCCGCGATTTCGCTGATGGCCAGGGTGCCGTCGGGGCGGCGGAACCACTCGCAGTGCGACACGCCGGTGGTCATGCCCAGCGCCTTGAGCGCACGGTCGCCCACGTGGCGAATGTCGTCGTAGGCCGGATCGTCGTGCTCACGCGGCAGCAGCACCGTCCACTGAATCCACGGATGCTCCAGCACCTCGAGTGGCGTGGGCGCGTAGCGTGTGATGGAGTGCCAGAGCGGCGTGCCGCCCAGCGTGACGGTTTCGAGCGAGTGCTCCACGCCGCGCAGAAATTCCTCGGCCAGCATGGGATCATGCGGCGAAGGCGCATGACGCTGCATGGCGCGCTGCAGGGCCTCATCGTTTTCCAGCCGCTCGGTGGCGCGGGCGCCGGCACCGGCCGGCGGCTTGACAACGATGGGATAACCCACCTCGCGCACGAACGCCTGGGCGTCCTGCAGTGAATGCAGCACGCGATGCCGCGCCACGGGAATGCCCGCTGCGCGCAGCACGGTTTTCATCTGCGCCTTGTCGCGGAAGTTGGCGGCGGCGCTGGACGGCAGGCCGGGAATGCCGAGACGTTCGCGCACCCGGGCCAGCGGCCCCTGGGCCTGCTCGAAGGCGGCAAAGCAGCGCGCAATGGCGCCGTGTCGCTGCGCGAGCGACTGCACCGCCCATTCGAGCTGCGCGGTGTCGGTGACATCGTCCACGCGCCAGTGGCCGGCGAGACGCTGGGCCATGGACGGTGGCAGCGCCTCGAGCGGTTCCTGCGCAACGACACAGAGGCGCACGTGATGCAATGACAACGCCGCCTCGATCATCTCCGAGGCGGCGGGCGAAAAACGGGGCGCCACGAAAATCACGTTCATGGCGCCCCCGATGTGCAGCAGGTGATGTCGAGCAGGTGAGAAACGACGTGCCTGACTACGAACTTACTGGCAAACCCAGGGCGCGCCATCGATGCGCGCGGTGGCCTTGACGCCGGTGGCCGAATCGGCGGCCGTGACGGTCACCGGGTTGTTCTCGGCGTCGTCCATGCGGTTGGTGGTGCACTGCACCGTCTTGCGGTAGGTGAACTCACCCTTGTCCGACGCATCGGCAATGCCGAAGTCCTGGGTGCCGTTGGCGCCCGGCGCGCGGGAGCCCGTGAGCTTGACGCGTGCCCCGGCGGGCCAGTTCTTGCCCTTGATCGTAAGGCGCGCGCCCTGCGGGGTGCGCTCGCCCTCGGCCGAAACGGCGGGCTTGGGCTGGCCCACAAAGGCACCAGCGGCGGTGGCCGAGGCCGTGATGGCCGAGACGATCAACGCCGGTACCAGCAGGCGGCGCGTGAAGTGCTGCATCTGTGCTCCTCCGAGTTGGTGACGCGCGGCGGGACGAAATCCCCGTCGGCGCGTGGTTTCGTACCGGGGAAAATGCGTTTTGTGCCCCCGTCGCGCAATCAGTGCGCCTGGTCACATTCCGCGCTGGGGCATATGCCCCGGGGTGGAGCGCGGCCAGTGGGTGGCCTGCCGTGTGTCTGGTGGGGCGGATCGGAATACTGCGGGCTCAAACCCTTTCGCGCCGCTCCAAGTCCAAGAACCGGGCGCCTGCCGACACATCCACGTGATCCGCCCGAACTTCTCTATCCCACGGACCCTCTC
>JACVCT010000073.1 GCA_016741895.1 Gemmatimonadaceae bacterium
GAAGAGCTCGAGCGCCATGGCCTTGGGCAGGCCGCACTGGTGCAGCTTGAGCTCCGGACCCACGACGATGACCGAACGGCCCGAGTAGTCGACGCGCTTGCCGAGCAGGTTCTGACGGAAGCGGCCCTGCTTGCCCTTGAGCATGTCGGACAGCGACTTGAGCGGACGCTTGCCGCGGCCACGGATGGCCTTGGAGCGACGCCCGTTGTCGAACAGCGCGTCCACCGCCTCCTGCAGCATGCGCTTCTCGTTGCGCAGGATGACTTCCGGCGCACGGTGCGAGATGAGCTTCTGGAGACGGTTGTTGCGGTTGATGACGCGGCGATACAGGTCGTTGAGGTCCGACGTCGCGAAGCGGCCGCCATCGAGCGGCACGAGCGGACGCAGGTCCGGCGGAATGACCGGGATCACGTCCAGGATCATCCACTCCGGACGGTTGCGGATCTCGCCACCCTCACCCGAGGTGCGGAACGCATCGACGATCTTGAGACGCTTGAGCATCTGCTTCTTGCGATGCTGCGAGGTCTCACCCACCACGTTCGTGCGCAGCTCCTCGGCCGTCTTGTCGACGTCGAGGCGCTTGAGCAGCTCACGTACGGCCGGGGCGCCGATGTCGCACTGGAACGCCGTGTCCCCTTCGGCCTTGGCCTTCTGGCGCAGCGTCAGGTACTCGTCCTCGTCGAGCAGCTGGCGCTCACGCACCTCCTGGCTGCCCGGATCGATGACGATGTAGTTGCTGTAGTAGATCACCTTCTCGAGGTCACGCAGGGTGACATCGAGCAGGTTGCCCATGGGCGACGGCAGGGTCTTGAAGAACCAGATGTGCGCAACCGGCACCGCCAGTTCGATGTGACCCATGCGCTCGCGACGCACCTTGCTGAGCGTGACTTCCACGCCGCAGCGATCGCAGATCACGCCGCGATAGCGGATGCGCTTGTACTTGCCGCAATGGCACTCCCAGTCCTTGACCGGACCGAAGATGCGCTCGCAGAACAGGCCGTCCTTCTCGGGCTTGAAGGAGCGGTAGTTGATGGTTTCGGGCTTGGTGACTTCACCCCACGACCACCAGGTGCGCAGACCGGCCATCTCCAGCCGCTCGCGCTCCTTGGGGTCCTTCGGGCCGCGAATCTCCTCGGGCGAGGCGATGCGGACCGACATGTAGTCGAACGCGGACGCGCGGGCTTCGCGCGTGCTGCGGAAATCGATCATGCGTTATTCCTCCCCGCCGAGGCCACCGGTGTTGCCACCGGCATCGATGAGCTCCACGCCCGGGCCACCATCGGTGGATCCCAGGGTGACCTTGATGCCGAGCGCCTGCAGTTCCTTCACGAGCACGTTGAACGACTCCGGGATGCCGGGTTCCGGCAGGTTCTGACCCTTCACGATGGCCTCGTACACGCGGCTGCGGCCGTTCACGTCGTCGGACTTGACCGTGAGGATTTCCTGCAGCGTGTGCGCGGCGCCGTAGGCCTCGAGGGCCCACACTTCCATTTCACCGAAGCGCTGGCCGCCGAACTGCGCCTTGCCGGCGAGCGGCTGCTGCGTGACCAGCGAGTACGGTCCGATGGAACGCGCGTGGATCTTGTCGTCGACCAGGTGCGAAAGCTTGAGCATGTAGATCTCGCCGACCGTGACCGGCGAGTTGAACGTCTCGCCCGTGCGCCCGTCACGCAGGTGCACCTTGCCCGTGGGCGTGAGGCCCGCGAGGCGAATGAGTTCCGTGGCCGCCGCGTCCACATCGGCGTCCTTGCCACCCGACACCAGCGCCGCGAGCGCGGGCTGGCCGATGCGCAGCAGCGTGTCGGCATGCGACAGCGCCGCCTGCTCCTCGAGCAGCGCCACCGCCGCCGCCGCGTCGCCCGGCATGTCGTCCACATCCTGACGGTGCACGGCAATCGCCGCCTTCACGGCGTCGATCTCGCGCTCGGCCAGCGTGCGCGCCGACTTGACCGCAAAATCCTTGATGCGGGCGTAGAGCGCCTTCGTCTCCGCCGACATCTCCTTCGCACCGAGATCGTTGATGCTCGCGTCGCTGAGCAGCGTGACCTTGTCCGGCAGACGACGATCGGGCTTGATGTCGGCCAGCAGCACCTTGATCTCCGCCGGCGTCGCGTCCGTGGTGCTGTCACCCAGCACCAGCGTTTCGCGCGCCCAGCGCAGGCCGGCCAGCTTCATGAGCAGGCCGATTTCGCGCTCGTTCGCACCCTCGAACACCGGGGTCTTGGCGTAGAAGTTGAGCAACTTCGCCGCCCAGCCGAGGTGCGTCTCGAGGATCTGCCCGACGTTCATGCGCGAAGGCACGCCCAGCGGGTTGAGCACGATGTGCACCGGACGACCGTTCGGCAGGAAGGGCATGTCTTCCTCGGGCACGATGCGCGCCACGATACCCTTGTTGCCGTGACGACCGGCCATCTTGTCACCGACCGAGATCTTGCGCTTCTCGGCCAGGTACACCTTCACGAGCTGGATCACGCCCGGCGGCAACTCGTCGGGCTGCAGGATGCGGTCGATGCGTTCCTCGGCGCGCTCCTCGATGCGGCTCTTCTCTTCGTTCGCGGCGTCGATGATCTCGCGCACGCGCTCGTTGGCCTTCTTGTTCTCGACGCGGAAGGTCTTGAGGTCGAGCGTCGCAAAGCGCAGACCCGCCAGCAGCTCCTTGCTGAGCGTGGTGCCGGCCGCAATGGCCTCTTCCACCGTGCCCGCCTTGAGCGCCAGGGCCACCACCTCGCCCTCGAGCAGCGCGGCCAGCTCGGCGTCACGCACCTCGTTGACGCGGATCTTCTCCTCGCCCTCGAGACGACGCACTTCACCGATGCGCTCACCGCGATCCTTCTCGACGACCTGATCCTCGACGCGCGAGAAGATCTTCACATCGATGACCGTGCCTTCCATGCCGGGCGGCACCTTGAGCGAGCTGTCCTTCACGTCCTTGGCCTTCTCACCGAAGATGGCCGTGAGGAGCTTCTCTTCCGGCGAGAGTTCCGTCTCACCCTTCGGCGTGATCTTGCCGACGAGGATGTCGCCGGGCTTGACCGAGGCGCCGATGCGCACGATGCCGCGCTCGTCGAGGTCGACCAGCGACTCCTCGGCGACGTTCGGGATTTCGCGCGTGATTTCTTCCTGCCCGCGCTTCGTGTCGCGCACGTGCAGCTCGAGCTCCTGGATGTGGATCGACGAGAACACGTCGAACTTCACCAGGCGCTCGGAGAGCACGATGGCGTCTTCGAAGTTGTGGCCGTACCACGGCATGAAGGCCACGGTGACGTTGCGGCCGAGCGCCAGCTGCCCCATTTCGGTGGCGGCGCCGTCGGCGAGCACTTCACCCTTGGCGACCTTCTGCCCCAGCTGCACGAGCGGCCGCTGGTTGATGGCCGTGTCCTGGTTGGTGCGCCAGTACTTCTTGAGCCGGTAGCGATCGAGCTGCCCCAAACGGGCCAGCGGGCGGTCGCCCTCCAGCGGCACCATGTCGAGACCGGCATCGACGATGATCTCGTCGGCCGTCACGCTCGTGACCGTGCCCGCGCGGCGCGCGATGATCACCGCGCCGGAGTCCACGGCCACCGTGGCCTCGAGGCCCGTGCCCACCAGCGGCGTGGCCGGGTTGAGCAGCGGCACGGCCTGACGCTGCATGTTCGAGCCCATGAGGGCGCGATTGGCGTCGTCGTGCTCGAGGAACGGGATGAGCGCCGCGGCGATGGAGACCAGCTGCTCCGGCGCCACGTCCATGTAATCGATGTTCTCGGGCGGCTCGAGCGGCAGGTCACCACGCTTGCGCGAGAGCACCAGCGAGTCGACGAAGGTGCCGTCCGGGTTGAGCTTCGAGTTGGCCTGCGCGATGATCGCGTCTTCTTCGCGGTTCGCGTCGAGCCACACGATTTCGCCCGTCACCCGGCTGTCCTTCACGATGCGGTACGGGGTCTCGATGAAGCCGAGATCGTTCACGCGGGCGAAGCAGGCGAGCGACGTGATGAGGCCGATGTTCGGACCTTCCGGCGTCTCGATGGGGCACATGCGGCCGTACTGCGAGTAGTGCACGTCGCGCACCTCGAAGCCGGCGCGCTCGCGCGTCAGACCGCCCGGGCCGAGGGCCGACAGACGCCGCTTGTGCGTCAGTTCGGCCAGCGGGTTGGTCTGGTCCATGAACTGCGAGAGCTGCGACGAACCGAAGAAGGCCTGGATGACCGCCGACACCGTGCGGGCGTTGACGAGGTCGTCGAGGCTGATCTTTTCCGGATCGGTGTTGATGGACATGCGCTCCTTGACCAGACGCGCCATGCGCGAGAGGCCGACGGAGAACTGGTTCGCGATCAGCTCACCCACCGAGCGGATGCGGCGATTGCCCAGCTGGTCGATGTCGTCCACATCGCCGCGGCCCTCGTGCAGTTCCACGAGCTGACGCATGATCTCCACGAAGTCTTCCTTCGTGAGGACCGTGGTGCTCATGGGCGTGTTGAGGCGCAGGCGCTGATTGATCTTGTAGCGGCCGACGCGGCCGAGGTCGTAGCGCTTGGGCGAGAAGAACAGGCGCTCCAGCGCCTGCTTGGCCGTCTCGCGGTTGGGCGCGTCGCCCGGACGGAGGAGCGCGTAGATCTGCTTGAGCGCCTCCTCCTCGTGCTTGGTCGGGTCCTTGGCCAGCGTGTTCTTGATGAGCGTCGACTCGGCGCGGCCGGAGGCGACGAACACGAACACCTTCACGATGTCGGCCTTGCGGATGCGCTTGATGACCGCGTCGGTCAGCGTCGTATCCTTTTCGGCGACCACTTCACCGGTGTCCTGATCGACGACGTCGCGCGCCAGCGTGCGGCGCACTTCGCGCTCGCCGCGGTCGATCGCGTCCTGTTCGTCGCGCAGGTCGATCTGCGTGTACGAGGCGAAGACCTTGATGGTCTTCACGCCCTGACGCACGAGGCGGTTGAGCACCTCTTCCGTCAGTTCGTCGCCCTCGCGCACGAGAAGCTCGGCCTCCGAGCGCTCGCGCTCGGCCTTGGCCTTCTTGGTCTTGGGCTTCGGCGCATCGGCCGCCGTGACTTCGCCCTCGAGGGAGAGGTCTTCGGCAATGATGGCGCCCAGCACTTCGCGCTGATCGTTGCGGGTCTCACGCTTCTTGGTGAGATCGAGATCGCGCTCGGCGAAGAACAGACGCAGAATGTCGCGGTTCTCGCCATAGCCGAAGGCGCGCAGCAGCGCCGTGGCGGGGAACTTCTTCTTCTTGTCGATGTGGACGTAGATCACGTCGTGGATGTCCACGGTGAACTCCACCCACGAGCCGCGGAAGGGAATGATCCGCGACGAGAGCAGCCGCTGGCCGTTGGGGTGCGTGCTCTCCTCGAACACGACGCCGGGCGAGCGGTGGAGCTGCGAGACGATCACGCGCTCCGCGCCGTTGATGACGAAGGTGCCGAGCTCGGTGAGCAGCGGCAGTTCGCCGAGATAGACTTCCTTTTCGATGATGTTCCGGGGACGCTTGCCGTCACCGGTATCCTCGAAAATGACAAGCTGGAGGGTGGCCTTGAGCGGCGCCGAGTACGTCATGTCGCGCTCGATGCACTCGGCGACCGTGTACTTGGGCTCGCCCAGGCTGTACCGCACGAATTCCAGCGAGAAATTCTCGTGGACATCCGTGATCGGGAACAGGTCCTTGAAGACGCGCTCGAGGCCGACGTCCTCGCGCTCCTGCGAGGCGGCATCCAGTTGCAGCAGCGACTCGAAGGCGCGCGTCTGGATGTCCAGCAGGTGGGGCATGTCCATGCCCGTCTCGAGCTTCGCGAACGAGATCTGGTTCATCATATCCTTAAGGGGCTCACCCTCGTGCGGGGTGCGCGGAACCCGGAGCATCCGGAACGGAAAGCCCGGGGGCGCAAAGCGCTCCGTCCCCGACGACGCCGGTCAGCAGAAACTGACCGGCGTCCCCGGGGCGGAGCGTTCCAATGCAGAACTGCAGGAACGTCGACGTAATACCTTCGGCGGGTGCCGCGGGATTACTTGACTTCGACGACGGCGCCTTCGGCCTCGAGCTTGGCCTTGATCGCTGCCGACTCGTCCTTCGTCACGTTTTCCTTGATGGTCTTGGGCGCGCCGTCGACCAGGTCCTTGGCTTCCTTGAGGCCCAGGCCGGTGAGCTCGCGCACCACCTTGATGACCTGGATCTTCTTGGCGCCGGCATCCTTGAGGATGACGGTGAACTCGGTCTGCTCCTCGACCGCGGCCGCCGGGGCCGCCGCGCCGCCGCCGCCGCCCGCCGCCACCGCGGCGATGGTGACGTTGAACTTCTCCTTGAACGCCTCGATCAGCTCGGACAGCTCGATCACGCTCATGGCGCCGATCGCGTCGAGAATTTCGTCCTTGCTCAGGGTCGTGTTGGCCATGATGGTACTCTCCGTATGTCTCCCCCAGGATGCCTGGGGCGTGTAGTCAGGGTAGCCTTGCGGCGAACGCCTGGGGATCTCAGTTGGAGCCTTCGAGCTGCGCCTTGCGGGCGTCGAGGGCGAGGGCGAACATCATCGGGATGCTGTTGAGGTAGCCGGCGAACATCGAGAGGGCTTCCTCGCGCGTGGGCAGGGTGGCCAACTTCTTGACCATTGCCTCGTCCACGGCGTTGCCTTCGTAAATGCCGCCCTTCACCGCGGGCTTCGAGTCGTTCTCCTTCGCAAAGTCGGAGAGGACCTTCGCCGCCGTGATGGCATCCTGCGCCACGACGACCCCTGTGGGGCCGCTGAGACGCGTGCCCGCCAGGCCCGCTTCGTTCACCGCGCGGAGCGCCAGCGTGTTCTTGATCACGACGTATTCCACGCCCGCCTTCTTCAGGCGGCGACGCAGATCCGTCATGCGCTTCACGTTCAACCCCGTGAAGTCGGTGTAGTACAGCGCCTGCGCGCCGTTGAGCTTTGCCACCAGCCCATCGACAAGGAGCTGCTTCTGAGGCTTCTTGGCCTTCGTCTTGGCTTTCATGGGTGCGTCTCCCTCTTACCGGTACGGCGTGGTGTCGATGGTGACGCCCGGCCCCATGGAGCTGGAGATCGCGACGTTCCGGATGTACACGCCCTTGGCCGCGGACGGCTTCGAGCGCACGATGGTGTCCATCAAGGCCGAGACGTTGCTTTCGAGCTGCTCGGGCGTGAACGACACCTTGCCGACCGGAGCGTGCACGTTGCCGCCCTTGTCAACACGGAACTCGATCTTGCCGCCCTTCGACTCGCGCACCGCCTTGCCCACGTCGAACGTGACCGTGCCCGCCTTCGGGTTCGGCATGAGACCGCGCGGACCGAGGACGCGGCCGAGCTGGCCGATCTGTCCCATCTGGTCCGGCGTGGCGATCATGACGTCGAAATCGAGCCAGCCGTCCTTGATCTTGGCCAGGAATTCCGTGCCCACATAGTCGGCACCGGCTTCCTGCGCTTCCTGGATCTTGGCACCGGCGCAGATGACCAGCACGCGCATCGTCTTGCCCGTACCGGCCGGCAGCACCACCGTCCCGCGCACCACCTGATCGGCGTGACGCGGATCGACGCCGAGGCGCACCGCCAGTTCGACCGTTTCGTCGAACTTCGCGAACGCCATGCCCTTCACCAGCGAAATCGCTTCCTTGACCTCATAGGCCTTCGCCTGGTCGCGCCGCTCACTCGCGGCGCGGAACTTCTTGCCATGCGTCTTCATGAGGCTCAGTCCTTCACCGTGATGCCCATGGAACGCGCCGCGCCGGCGATCATCGCCACCGCAGACTCCATGCTGTCACAGTTGAGATCCGGCATCTTCGTGGTCGCAATCTTCTCGAGCTGCGCCCGCGTGATGCTTCCCACCTTGTTCTTGTTCGGCTGACCCGAGCCCTTCTCCACGCCGATCTCCTTCTTGATGAGCTCCGCCGCCGGCGGAGTCTTCAGAATGAAGGTGAACGACTTGTCCGCGTAGATCGTGACCTCGACGGGGATGATCATATCCCCGCCCTGCGTGCGAGCGTTGAACTCCTTGCAGAACCCCATGATGTTGATACCCTGGGGACCGAGGGCCGTACCTACCGGGGGCGCCGGGTTCGCCTTGCCTGCAGGAATCTGCAGCTTGACGAATCCAGTGACCTTCTTGGCCATGCTACATCCTCATCGCGAGTTCCGCCGTGGGACCATCCCACGCCGGTCTGGCTACCACATTGTTTTGCGTCGGGTGGTGACGACGTCCTGCCGCAGGTTGAAGAACACCCCAAACCCGCCACTCAAACTCAGAACTCGAAACTGATCGGTTCCGGGTTGTGAGTTCGGGTATCGAGTCATGAGGAAACCCACGACCCGATACCCTGAGCATCCATCAGTAACCGCGGAGCTGCAGGTAATCGAGTTCCACGCTCGTCGGCCGCCCGAACAGGCTCACCGACACGCGCACCTTGCCCTTGTCGGGCAGGATTTCCTCGACCGTGCCATTGAAGTCGGCGAACGGGCCCTCGGTGATTGCCACCGCCTGCCCCACGAGGAACGGAATCTCCTCACGCACCGGCGCTTCGTCGGCCGGATCCGCCTGCCCGAGCAAACGACGCACTTCGTCGTCGCGCAGCGGCATCGGATCCCGGTCCTTCCCCACAAACTTGATGACACCCTGGATCGCATTGATCTCGTGCAGCGTATCCTGCGACGCGACCATCTCCACGAGCACGTAGCCCGGGAAAATCTTGCGCTCCACGTTGACCTTCTTGCCGTTCTTGATCTCGACCACTTCCTGCGTCGGCACGAGCGCCTGACGGATCAGGCGATCCTCGGGCGTTGCCGGATCCGTGTCGATCTTCCGCTGGATCAGGCGCTGCACCTTGTTCTCATGCCCAGACGTGGTCTGGATGGCATACCACCGGTGCTCGAGCATCGACACGGTCATGATGGGCTCAGCCGACCAGCATGGCAGGCAGGCGCACCAGGAGGAACTGGAGCGCCACGTCCACGAGTCCGATCACCGCGCCCAGCAACAGCACGAAGACGATGATCTGCACCGTCGCCGACTGCAGCTGCGCCCGGTCCGGCCACGTCACCTTCTTCATCTCGGCGACCACGTCGTGATAGAACGTGACCATCCGCGACCCGAGCCCTGCGCGCGTCACCTCGACGGGAGCGGTCATGGTTTACTTGGTTTCCTTATGCAGCTGATGCTTGTTGCAGCGCGGGCAGTACTTCTTCCACTCCACGCGCTCCGGATGAAGACGCTTGTTCTTCATCGTGAAGTAATTCCGGTTCTTGCACTCGGTGCACCCGAGGATGATCTTCTCGCGCGGCATGTGGCGGCTCCGTGCTGCTCGGCGGTGTTGCCAGTAGGGGCAGGGCGCGCTCAGCGAACGTCGCGACGCCGTGCCGATGTTGCGTATCAGTGTGCTGCTGCGTAGTCCTGCTGAGCCCTGCAATGCCGATATGCATCGGCATCCCCACGCCGCCACGGCGACCGGCTCGACAGGACTTCCTGCAACGAGCCACTGCCGGCCTTGGCGGAACGGGGTGAGCCTTGCAACGTAGCAGGCCCCGGATCCACCCGCAAGTCACGGGCCCGTCTTGTCCACACGCCGCCCGCCCATTCCGCAAGTGTCAGCGCCGCGCCAACTTACCGGAATGCCAGCCGCACCGAACCGCACCCGAATTTTCCCGCAACCCTCGGGGGCATGACCCGGGGTCCGGGCTTCGCGTCCCTCCGGCCCCTCGCCGCCTGGCTGGTCATTCTGCCCACCCTCGCGCTCGCCATTGGCTCCGGCGTGGCGCTCTTTCTCTGGCTGCTCGACCTGGTCACGCGCTGGCAGTGGCAGACGCCGGCCCTGCTCTTCCTGCTGCCCCTGACCGGCCTCCTCAGCCACGTCCTCTACGCCAAGGTCGGGGGACGGGCCGGCGAGGGGAACGCCCTGCTCTTCCGCGAGCTCCTCACCCCCCGGGACGGTGTGCCGCTGCGCATGGCCCCCCTCGTGCTGCTGGGGACCCTGCTCACCCATCTGGGTGGCGGATCGGCCGGTCGCGAGGGCACCGCAATCCAGATCGGCGGCAGTCTGGCCTCCACGCTGGACCGCTGGGGGAGCCGGCTGAGCCCTTCACGTTGGACGCCCGGCGAAGACGAGCAGCGTCGGCTGCTGCGCTGCGGGCTGGCCGCCGGTTTTGGCGCCGTGTTCGGCACCCCCTTGGCCGGGGCCCTCTTTGCCCTCGAGGTCCTGACCGTCGCTCGCCCCACTGTGCGGGACCTGCTGACCTGCCTGCTCGCCGCCCTCGGTGCCGACCTGGTCACCAGCAGCTGGGGCATCGGCCACACGGCCTTTCCCCAGCTCAGTCTCGCCGGACTCCGCATTGCAGCAGCCGATCCGGTCCTGCTGGCCAAGGTGCTGGTGGCGGCACTGCTGTTTGGCGCGGCCGGCAGCCTCTTCGCCGAGGCCGTGCACCTCGTCGCCCGGCTGCTGCAGCGCCACACGCACCGGAGCTGGCTGCATCCGCTGCTCGGCAGCCTGGTGGTCATGGGCGCGGTGCTGCTGCTTGGGTCTCGCGACTATCTGGGTCTTGGTGTGCTTCCGCCACCCGGGGGTGAGGTCAGCATCGTCACCAGCTTCGACGCCAGCGCCAGCATCCCGGCCTGGGCGGCACTGGCCAAGCTCGGATTCACCGCCGTGACCGTGGGCAGCGGCTTCAAGGGTGGCGAGGTGACCCCGCTGTTCTTCGTCGGCTCGACACTCGGTCACAGTCTCGCGCTCTGGCTGCAGGCACCCGTCGCGCTGTTTGCCGGACTTGGCCTCGTGGCCGTTTTTGCCGCGGCCACCAGAACTCCGCTTGCGTGCACGGTCATGGGTCTCGAACTCTTCGGCGTCGAGACCGCGCTCTACCTCGCGGTGGCATGCTTCGCCGCGTCCGCTGTGGCCGGGGCCCGGCGCATCTACCCTCACCTCCGTCGCGCTGCGGCGCCGGTACTGCATGGCGCCCACGACCCGCACCACTGAGCGGCTGCGCCGCGCGCTGCTGGCGCCAGTGTCTGCGCCAGCCCTCGCCATCGGCGTGACCAGTGCCGCCCTCTCCCTCACACCCAGCCTGCTCCCGCGCACCTGGGTCATGCAGGGCCTGCTGGCCGGAATGAGTCTCGCCGCCGGATACGCCAGCGCTCTGCTGGGCCGCGTGCTGTGGCGACAGCTCGGCCTGCCCTTTCCGGCGCCGCAGCGCGCGCAATGGTGGCGCGCCGCGTGGCTCACACCGGCTGTCGCACTGCTGGCCTTTTGTCTGATACGTTCGCCCGTGTGGCAGGATGACGTGCGTCGCCTCATGGCCCTGCCCCCGCTCGACGAATGGTATCGCTGGCGCGTGGCGGCCATCGCCGCACTGCTCTTCGTCGCGCTGCTCGCGCTGGCTCGTGGCTTTCGCATGCTGCAGCATCTCCTGGCCCACCCGCTGCGCGGACGGCTTCCCCAGCCTCTGGTGCGCAACCTGGCCTTCCTGGGCGCGGTGAGCTTCTGCTGGGTCCTTGCCAACGGCGTCCTGTTGCGGGCCGCGCTGCAGACCCTCGACGGGACCTATCGGGAACTCGATCAGTGGGTGGAGGATGACAGCCCCGATCAGGGCTACCTGCGTCAGTCGGCGGGACTGGCCCAACGCGCTGGTTTGACCAGTGAGGTGCTGGGGCGCCACGGACGACGCTTTGTCCGTGACCGGTCCGACAGTGCCAGCATTCACACGGCCACCGGCCAGGCGCGCCAGCAGCCGCTTCGCGTCTACGTCGGATTGGCGGCGGCCGATTCGATCAGCGCGCGTGTCGACCTCGCGTTTCGCGCCCTCGTGGATGAAGGGGCCTTCGACCGGCGCGTTCTGCTCATCACCACCCCCACGGGGAGTGGCTGGGTGGATCCACCCGCCGTGGCGGCGCTCGAACACCTCGTGCACGGCGACGTGGCAACGGTGGCCGTGCAGTACTCTTATCTGCCGAGTTGGTTGTCGCTGTTGTCCGAGTCGGCGTATGGCGCCGAGACGGCCGATGCGCTGTTCCGCCGCATTCACACGCATTGGCAGAGCCTGCCCACCGCCCGACGCCCGCGCCTGGTCGTGCACGGCGTCAGTCTTGGCGCACTCAACTCCGAATTGGCCGTCAACCTGTACGACCTGCTCGATGCGCCGATTGACGCCGCCTTGTGGGTGGGTCCGCCCTTCCGGAGTCGCGCGTGGCGCGCACTCGTGGACAACCGCGACGCGGGTTCACCGGCCTGGCTGCCCGTGTACCGCGGTGGACGCACGGTGCGCTTTGCCAATCAGTTTCGTCGCGCATCCGATCCGTCGACGCCGTGGAGCGGCACCCGCATTCTTTATCTCCACTACGCCTCGGATCCGGTGTCCTTCTTCGATCCGATGATCCTGTGGCGTCCTCCCGCGTGGTTGCAGGCGCCGCGTGGTCAGGATGTGACGCCGCGCCTTCGCTGGTATCCGCTGGTCACCGCCCTGCAGTTGGCGGCCGACTTCGCGGTGGCGGACCGGCTGCCACGCGGCTTCGGTCACATGTATGCGGTGCGCGACTATGTGCACGCCTGGGCCGCGCTGCTCGATCCACCGGGCTGGACGCCCGAATCCCTCGACCGACTGAGTGAACACCTGTCGCAGGCTCCCTGCTGTCGGGAGCCATGAGGTGAACGATGCCAGCACCACGGGACTTGAAGACGGTATTGGCATCGCAGGTTGCTCGGGCACTTTTCAGGCAGGTTTCATCATGCGGTACAGTTTCGGCCTTGAAACATTCGGAGACGTCACCCGCGATGCGGCGGGACATCCTCTGGCCCACGCGCGCGTCATTCGCGACGTCGTGGAGGAGGCGGTCCTCGCCGAGGAGTCGGGTGTGGACCACTTCGGCATCGGCGAACATCATCGCGCCGATTTTGCCGTCAGCAGCCCGGAAATGGTGCTCGCCACCATTGCCGGACGCACGTCACGCATCACGCTGGGTTCCGCGGTCACGGTCCTGAGCTCCGATGATCCGGTGCGCGTGTTCCAGCGCTTCTCCACGCTCAATGCCACGTCCAACGGACGCGCCGAAGTGGTGCTGGGGCGCGGTTCCTTCACCGAATCGTTTCCGCTCTTCGGCTTTCCGCTCGAGCAGTACGAGACACTCTTCGAGGAGCGGCTCGAATTGTATGCCGCCATTCTCGAGAGCGATCGCAGCATGCTGCCGGTCAGCTGGCAGGGCAGCACGCGGGCGCCACTCGATCGGCAGCGGGTGTTTCCCAGCACCGAGACCGGGTCGCTCAGCACATGGATTGGCGTGGGCGGCAGCCCGCAGTCGGTGGTGCGCGCGGCCACCTACGGCTTTCCGCTGATGCTGGCCATCATCGGTGGCGATCCGCGGCGCTTCGCGCCCTTCGTGCGCCTCTATCGGCAAACGCTGGCGCAGCTCGGCAAGGATGCACTGCCCATCGGCATTCACTCGCATGGCTGCATCGCGGAAAGCGATCGTGAGGCGCAGGAGGCGCTGTGGCCGGCGTGGCGCGAAATGCGCGATCGCATCGGCCGCGAGCGCGGCTGGCCACCAACGAGCGAGCGTGAATTCCAGCACGAGATCGAGACGGGCTCGCTGTATGTGGGTGCGCCCGATACGGTCGCACGTCGCATTGCCGACACCTTGCTCGCCATGGGCGTGCAGCGCTTCGACATGAAGTACAGTGCGGGTCCGCTCTCGCATGAGCACATGCGACGCAGCATTGCCCTCTACGGCACCGAGGTCATTCCGCGAGTGCGCGCACATCTCGCGGCGGCGCAGCAGGGCACCGACGCGGCAGCGTCACCGTCGCCCGCAGTACCCCGCGCAAGCAACGCGGGCCTGGCGCTGCCGCTCGTCGGTTAGCGCGAGTCGGTTAACGCGAATCGATCAGCGCGAGTCGGCTACGCCGATTCGGCCAGGGTCGCCAGCAATTCATCGGCCGCCGCCCGGCCAGCACGATTGGCGCCAATCGTGCTGGCCGAGGGGCCGTAGCCAACCAGGTGAATGCGATGGTCGCGTTCAACGCGTGTGGCCAGTCGTCCACCCATGACAATGCCCCCACCGGGTTCGCGGAGATCCAGCGCATCCAGGTGATCGAGCGCCGAGCGGAAGCCGGTGCACCAGAGAATCACATCGGCGTCGAGTGTCGTCCCGTCATCCCAGGCAACACCGGTTGACGTAATGCGCGAGAACATCGGGCGTCGCTCCAGCACGCCCTGCGCGCGCATGCGCTCCACCGCCGGCGTAACCGGCAGGCCGGTGACCGACACCACCGAACGCGGTGGCAGACCGGCGCGCACACGCTCGTCCACCAGCTTCACGGCCTTGCTGCCGGCCACATCGTCGAACGGCCCTTCGCGAAATTCCGGTACGCGCCGCGTGACCCAGGTGGTGCGCGTCACCTGGGAGATTTCGTCGAGCAGTTGCAACGCCGAAATGCCGGCGCCCACGATGATGACATGCTGGTCGCGAAATGCTTCGGCGTTCTCGTAGTCCCGCGTGTGCAGGGTGCGACCGCCAAAGTCCTCCGCGCCGGGCACGACCGGAATGTTGGGACGGGTCCAGGTGCCGGTGGCGTTCACCAGTCCGCGCGCCGACACCTCCCCGCGATCGGTGCGGAGCAGGAAGCCCGTCTCGTGCCGCTCCACCTGCGAAACGACGACCGGTCGGTACACGGGCAAGCCGAAGCGTCGCTCGTATTCCGCGAAGTAGCGGGGCACGGCGTCGCGCGCGCGCACCGTTTCCGTGTCGGACGGCAATCCGAGCGCGTCCTGAAAGGCCAGACCCGGCAGGTCGTGCAGGCGATTGATGGTGCGCAGCGTGAGGGAAGGCCAGCGATGCTGCCAGGCCCCGCCGGGGCCGGCTTCCTGATCGAAGACGAGGTACTGGCGCACCGGCGCGAGGCCGCGCTGCGCCAGATGCCAGGCCGTGGACAGCCCCGCCTGGCCGGCGCCAATGACCACAATGTCCGTGCGTAGGCGTGGGCCGATGGCCATGCGTGGCGGGCGCGGAGAGGCGGACCTTGGAAACGACAAACCCCTCCGCCACGGTGCGTGGAGAGGGGCTGCGCTGAAAGAGCTCACGACCGGGATCGAACCGGTGACCTCATCCTTACCAAGGATGTGCTCTGCCGACTGAGCTACGTGAGCGACCTGCTCCGGCCCCAGAAAGGACCAGATGGACAGGATAATCGATCAGGCCGACCCGTTCAAGGCGGAACGGTCGTCGGCCGCCCGTGGGGTGCCCTCCGCATCTGCAGCCTGCTGCCGGGCGCGCTTGTCCGCATACATGGCCTCATCGGCCAGACGATGCAGGGTGGCCATGGAGGCGGGATACTCCGGCAACCAGGTGGCCGATCCCACGCTGGCCTTGAGTGCGTAGGCGCGGTCCGGCTCCCCGTTGCGCCGCCCCAGCGCGGCATCGAGGCG
>JACVCT010000419.1 GCA_016741895.1 Gemmatimonadaceae bacterium
CGTTCAGTCAGCTGCGCGGCAGGGAAGTCGGCGAGCGCCTGATCCAGCGCCTCGCCGGTTGATGCGACCAGCGCCCTGATCGTGTCCCACTGCGCGCCAGAGCGCGGCCCAACCGCGGGCCAGTCGCCACGCGCCGGCTCGTCGGGTTCGGCGCCGCCAAGTCGGCGATGCACTTCCTCCATCCACGCCACCGCGTGCAGGGCCAGTTGTGCAATGGAATGTGCGCCGGAATCCGGCTTCGCGAAGGCTTCGCTTACGGACACATCGGCGAGTGCTTCACAGAGGGCCGGTCCGTGCCAGGCCGGTCCGTGCAGCGAGCGACGCAGCTCGCCGCGCAGGAATCGCATGGGGTCGAAGGTCATGCCCGAAAGGTAGCGCGAAGGTTCGCGTGCAAGTCAGCGCGTGAGCCCCACCACTCTGGCCAGCGAATCCGTGCGCTGCAGAATGCGGTCGCCGCCCACCGTGTCACCACGCACGAGCCGTCCGAAGCCCACGAGCTGTCCGGTGAACACGTAGGCTGCGGGAATGGACACCGAGGGCGTGTCCACCCATTGCGCCTGACGCAGCAGCGCCGAGGGCGCTTCGTAGCGCTGCCAGAGCGAGTCGCTCACCGCGAGATCGATGTGGCCGCCCTGGAAGGGCAGGAAGCGCGCGTCGCCAGAGGCGGGTGCATTCACCAGCCGCTGCGTGAGTCCGTGCGTGACGACATATGGGCCCAACCCGAGTGACTCGGCGTAGCCACCCACCGAGAAGTGAATGGGCTGACGCGGGAAACGGTCCTTGATGAGTTGCAGCACCATGAGCTGATCGCGCGTGAGCACACCCGCGGGAATGTCCGCCGTGAGTCCGGCATGCTGAAAGCGCACGGGTTGCGACAGCTCGAGGTAGGGCGGGATGCCGGCGGCGGCGGGCACCAGTGGCGCCGCGAACCAGTCCATGTTGAGATAGGGCGTGATGACGATGGTCACGTCGGGCCGCACACCCTCCACCAACTGTGCATACCACACGGGGAAGGAATCGTTGTCGCCGCTGGTGATGAGCAGGCCATTGGGCTCGACCGACTCGAGCAAGTCGCGGCCCCAGCGCGCGGTGAACTCCTGACCGCGGCGCGGCGCGGCGTTGGCGTTGAGCAGCAGGGGCAGCAGCGCCACACTCATGACAACGGCACTGCGCGGCCAGGTGATGTGCCGAGCCACGCGCTGCCAGAGCGCGCCCAATCCCATGCCTACCCACACGCCCCAGGTGGCAAAGCTCCAGAGGTAGAAGTAATCGCGGTCGCGCACTTCACGTGGCACGCTGTTGCCCAACTCCGGCGCCTGCGTGGCGCCGTACTTGAAGTTGAGGTACACAATGAGCGCCGGTGTGAGCGTGAACACCAGCGGACCGAAGAACGCAAAGGAGCTGCGGTCGCGCTGCCAGTGCATGAAGCCGCCGCCGAGGCCCAGCAGCAGCAGCACAACCGCCAGTGCCTGCTGCAATTGCGGCAGACGGCCGGCCGCGTCGCGCATGGTCTGCCACTCGAAGTACTGCCACCACATGCCGAACTGCGCGCTGAGTGGCGCCTGGCGATCGGCCACACGATGACCGCCGTACTGTTCACGCGAGACATTGGCGCGCACCTTGTCGAAGGTGGCGCGGCTGAAGGTGCAGGCGAGTTGCGGCGGGCCGTCGCAGGCGGTGGGTGCCCCCACGTTGATGGCCGGACGATAGGCCGCGCGAATGGGCTGATACAGGA
>JACVCT010000074.1 GCA_016741895.1 Gemmatimonadaceae bacterium
CAGCGACTCCGCCGACGACGCCCCCGTGTCGTTCACCACCGAGAACGGGGGGCGCTGGCGCGTCATCCCCGCGCCCGGCGATCGCCTGCCCGGCACTTTCGACCAGGACGTCTACGTCGAAATCCTGCACCGCTACCACGAGGCGGGCAGCCCAGCCGATGGCGCCGTGACCTTCACGCTGCACGCCTTCCTGCGGTCCATGGGGCGACGGGCCGATGGGCGCACCTACGAACAGTTGCGTGCGGCCCTCACCCGCCTCGAACGCACCACCTTCGAGAGCACCGAAGGCGCCTACTGGTCGGCCCAGTCCGGCTCGGCCGACCTCAGCTTCACCGTGCTCAGCACGGTGAGCGTGCAGCGCCGCCGCGTGGCCGACCGCGAGCAACTGCACCTCTTTGGCAATCTGGCCGCCGGCGAGCCCGGTGACGCCCGTGTAACCCTCTCGGCCACCCTGCGCGCCAATCTGGCCGCGCGGCACACCGTTACCCTGTCAGCGTCCCGCTACGCGGCCCTCACCAGCCCGGTGGCCCGGCGGCTCTACCGCATGCTCGAAGTGGCCCGCGCCGACGGACGCCTGTCCTGGCGGCTGCCGCTCGAACGACTGGCGGAGCAGCTGCCGCTCACCCAGCGATACCCCAGCCACCTCCAGCGCGTCCTCCAACCAGCGCACGAGATGCTGCTCAGTGCCGGGCTGGTGCGCGACATCGCCATCCGGCAGTACGACAAGGCCTGGCACGTGGACTATGTGATCGGCTCCCGTCCCAAGGACGAAGGCTAACCGCGCGGTTCGTCCCTGACACAGGTCGCAGGAACAGCGGCTCCTCCTGTGCGTACGTATATGCAGTACCTTTTTCGGTCCTTCCTTCGTGAGACCCGCATGACCCGGAACCGCAAGGCCGTACTGGCCAGCCTCGTGCTCGTCCCCCTGCTCGCCTCCGGCTTCGCGCTGCAGGCGCGCTCGACGCGGGGCGGCGCTCAGCTCCTCGACCAGGTGCTCACCTTCGTGGCCCTGCGCTACGTGGACACGCTGGACGCCCAGGCGCTCTACGAGAAAGCCGCGCGCGGCCTCGTGAAGGAGCTCAACGACCCCTACACCGAACTCTTCACGCCCAAGCAGCTCGAAGAGTTCTCGCGCAACACCAACGGTCGCTACGCCGGCCTCGGCATGGAGATCTCGAAGGTCGGTGACTACGTCACCGTCAACAAGGTCTTCCCCAACTCACCGGCGGAGCAGGGCGGCGTGCTCGAGGGCGACAAGATCGCCATCATCGACACCGTCAATGCGCGCGGCTTCAACACGCAGCAGGTGCAGAACAAGCTGCTGGGTCCCATCGGCTCGCCCATCACCGTGCAGTTCCTGCGCGTGGGCGTGTCGCAGCCCATCAAGCTGAGCTTCAAGCGCGCCGAGATTCACGTGCCGGCCGTGCCCTTTGCCATGATGCTCGACGAGCGCACCGGCTACGTGCCGCTGCAGCGCTTCTCCGAGCAGACCACCGAAGACATCGCCAACTCGGTGCTCGCGCTGCGCAAGCAGGGCGCCAAGGGTGTGATCATCGACCTGCGTGGCAACCCGGGCGGCATTCTCGAGGAAGCCTTCTCCATGTCCAACCTGTTCCTGCCCAAGGGCAAGGAGCTGCTGTCGGTGCGCGGACGTGGTGAGTTCCAGAAGTTCGTGTCGCAGCAGGACCCGCTGGCACCGGAAATTCCCCTCGTCGTGATGGTGGACGGTGGCTCGGCCTCCGCGTCGGAGATCGTGGCCGGCGCGCTGCAGGACTACGACCGTGCACTGGTGCTTGGCACCACCAGCTTCGGCAAGGGCCTCGTGCAGAGCGTGTACAATCTCGACGGCGGCTACGCGCTCAAGATCACGACGGGCAAGTGGTTCACGCCCTCGGGTCGCTCCATTCAGAAGGAGCGCAAGATGAACGCCGAAGGTCAGTACGTTGAGGTGCTGCCCGACAGCCTCGAGACGGACTCGGTGCGCAAGGCGCGCCCCGTGTACAAGTCGGCCAGTGGCCGCACGGTGTATGGCGGCGGCGCCATCACGCCCGACGTGATCGTGTCGCCCGATACGCTCTCGAGCGCCGAGCAGGCGCTGCGCCGCGCGCTGCTGCCGCACTTCGCCAAGTACTTCGCGCATGTGAATGCCGTGGCCGAGGAGCAGAAGGGCAAGGTCAAGCCCGACTTCGCCTACAACCCGGCCTGGCGTGATCAGGTCTATCAGCGCCTGCTGGCTGACACGGTGAAGGTCGACAAGGCCGTGTGGGATGCCGGTGCCACCGATGTCGATCGCGCCATCGACGCGCGCGTGGCCAAGGTGGCCTTCGGCGACACGCTGGTGCTGCGTCGTGGTCTCAAGGACGACAACCAGCTGCGCCGTGCCATGGAGCTCATGCGCAAGGGCACGACCCAGCGCGAGATCTTTGCGGCCGCGGCGGCTGCTCCCGCCGTCACCAAGGCACGTTCGGGCCAGTAAGGCACCACACGACCCAATTGGAGAAGGCCCGCATCGGACAGTCCGGTGCGGGCTTTCTGCTTTTGGTGCTGCGGCAGGTCTGTCGAACAGCCGATCAATGAGAACCGGCCGTCGAGCCACAAACCCGACTCGGATTGTCGGAATTATGCGTATTTCCCCCAATGGTCGCCCCCCGTAATTGCACCTAGGCTTCGGCCCATGATCCCCTCTCCCAATTTCCGCACCGGGTTGACGGCTGCGTTCACGCTGTCCGCCCTGACCCTCGCAGCCTGCGGCCCCAAGGCCGACGCGCCGGCTGCCGACAGCGCCGCTCCAGCCAGCGCGGCCGTCGGCAAGGTGATTGCCGCCGACTCCGCCGAAGCCCACTTTGGCGCCCTCACGCAGCTCACCGACGGCGGGGAGAACGCCGAGGCCTACTGGAGCGCTGATGGCCAGTACATCACGTTCCAGAGCACGCGTGACGGCCGCAGCTGCGATCAGCAGTACACGATGAAGGCCGATGGCAGCGAGCTCACCAAGGTGAGTGTGGGCGGCAAGACCACCTGCGGCTGGTTCCTGCCGGGCGGCAACCGCCTGTTCTTCGCGGCCACGCATCACGCCGACAGCGCCTGCCCGCCGCGTCCAGATCCGTCCAACGGCTACGTGTGGGGCATTGACAAGTACGACATCTACACCGTCAATCGTGACGGGTCGGACCTGCAGCGCCTCACCAACTACGGCGTCTACACGGCGGAAGGGGTGCTCTCGCCCGATGGCAAGCGCATCGTGTTCACGAGCCTCAAGGACGGAGACCTCGACATCTACACCATGAATGTCGACGGCACCGACGTGAAGCGTCTCACCACCACGCCGGGCTACGACGGTGGTCCGTGGTGGTCGCCCGACGGCACGAAGATCGTGTATCGCGCCTGGCACTACGACAACGAGCAGGACCTCAAGGCATATCAGGACCTGCTGGCCAAGAACATGATCCGCCCCAACAAGATGGAGCTCTGGGTCATGAACGCCGACGGCAGCGAGCAGCGCCAGATCACGCAGCTCGGTGGCGCCAACTTCGGTCCGTCGTGGACGCCCGATGGGCAGCGCATCATTTTCTCGAGCAACCACAAGAACCCGCGCAGCCGCAACTTCGATCTCTACACGGTCAAGCTCGATGGCAGCGACCTGCAGCAGATCACCTTCAATCCCGAGTTCGACGGCTTCCCCATGTTCAGCCCCGATGGCTCGAAGCTGATTTTTGCGAGCAATCGTGGCGCCACCAAGGAAGGCGAAACCAATCTGTTCGTGGCGGAGTGGAAGCCGTAACCGCGGCCTGACCTGCTGAAAACCAAACCGCCGCCTCACTCTCTGGTGAGGCGGCGGTTTGTCGTTGCGGCTCCTGCGATGTGCTGCGATGTCCTGCGATGTCCTGCGATGTCCTGCGTTGTGCGGTGCTGCTGCGCAGTGGCTCGCGAATCAGACCGCGGCCGGCACGGCCGCCGGCTGCGCCTGGACTTCGATGTGCAGCTTCACGTCTTCGCTCACCAGCACGCCGCCGGCCTCGAGGGCCACGTTCCACACCAGACCCCACTCTTTGCGGTTGATCTTGGTCTCGAGCGAGGCCGACACCTTCTCGTTGCCCCAGGGATCCTTGGCCGGACCACCCATCTCGCCCTTCAGCGTGACCGGCTTCGTCACGCCGCGAATGGTGAGGTTGCCGGTGGCCGTGACCTCTTCACCCGAGCGCTCGAACTGCGTCAGCACGAACGACGCCTTGGGGTGATTCTCCACGTCGAAGAAGTCGGCGCTCTTGAGGTGGCCGTCGCGCTGGCCACTGCCCGTGTTCAGCGAGGCGAGGTCGATGTCCACCGTCACGTTCTGCACCACGCCACCCTCTTCGGTGATGCTGCCTTCGAACTGATCGAAGGTGCCACGAACGGTGGAGATGCCCATGTGCTTGACGGAGAACTGGATCTGGCTGTGCGCGAGGTCGATAGTCCACTGCATGATGAAATCCTCAGGAGCCGAAGGTGGAGGAGCAACGAGTCATCACCGATATGTTGGCGTGCCGTTGTCTTACTACTAAGTATTATACACAACAAAGAGGGCCCGTCAAGGGCCCTCCGTGTTTGCTCCCCAACCCCGGGCCTATCCGCTCAGTCTGCCGGCGGCAGATTGGCGGCGTGACGCCCCACGTCGCGCAGCATGTCGGCCACGTGCTGCTGGTCCTCGCTGGGAATGCCGGCCATGGCCCGGGTGATGACCGCCGCGTGAGCCGGGAAGATGTCCCGCACCAGCTCCTCGCCCTTGGCGGTGAGGGCCGCATAGCGGGCCCGCCGGTCGCTCTCGCAGGTCCGCCGCTCCACCAGCCCCTTGGCCACCAGGCGATCCACCAGGAAGGTGATGCCGCCGCTCGAAACGAGAATGCGCTTTTGCACCTCCCCGAGCAGCATGGGTCCCCGATGGTAGAGGGCCTCCAGGATGCCAAACTCGGCCAGGGTCAGGCCATGCCGGGCGACATCGGCCGAGGCAAGGTCGGACACCGCCGCCTGCGCGCGGGACATGATGACCCAAAGCCGCAGCGCCGCGGCCGTGCGTTCATCGACGTCCGGTTCATGCGCTTCGGGGTGGGGGGCGTCGGAGTGGGGATGGGTGGTGGGCATGTTTCCAACAGTCGAGGGTTCGGGCTCCGTACGCAAGAGTGCACCAAAATGCTTCAGCTCGCGAGCAGGAAATTGGACCGGAGCCCCTGCTGTCCTCCGTGAGGCGGTAGGACTAACCGATATGGAATTTTTGACCGGTTACGATGGACCACAAATTTTCAAGGGCCGGTACCCAATCGAACCTGGAATATTTAGGTTGCGGTGTTGGCCACTCCCACCCGGCCATCGCACTCAAAGTGAGGAGGCGTGATGCGAAAGCCACGACCGAACACGTACAATCCAGCGCAGGCGCTGCATCTCATCGCCGCCGACCGCACTGGACTGCCCCTGAGCTGTCCCTCCTGCTCCGGTCCCATCGACCGCGATCCCATGGCGCATCCGCCGCCACCCAATTCTCACGTGACGCTGAAGTGTGCCGAGTGTGGCCGTCTGGCCCGCTACATCGCCGGCGTCAACTGACCGAATCCTCTTCACAAACAAAGCGCCCCGACCGGCATGGTCGGGGCGCTTGTGTTTCCGGCAACGCATCACCGCGCCGAGCTCACCAGTTGATGGTGCCCTGCTTGCTCGTATCCACGTCTTCCTGCTGCCCACTCTTGAACAGGAAGGCATCCATGTTGCGCGTGAGGAAGGTGCGCGCCTGCGGATCCATGACATTGAGCCCGTAGTGGTTGATGAGCATGGTCTGCTGCTTGAGCCACTGGCCCCAGCAGTCCTTGCAGATCTCGGTCACAATGCGCGCGCCGATGGCGCCGGGAAACGGCGGACGCTCGAAGCCTTCACGCGTGGTGCTGCAGCGGGTGCAGGTCACGTCGGCCATGCTCACTCCGTGATGCGGGCGTGCACACCCTCGCGGGCGTACTTCACTTCGGCGAGTCCGAAGAGCGAGAGCAGCTTGATGTACATCCAACCGATGTCGAACTCGAACCAGCGGTGCGCGAACTTCGCGCTGTGCGGATCGGCGTGGTGGTTGTTGTGCAGTTCTTCGCCCGCGATGATGATGCCGAAGGGCGAGATGTTGCGGCTCTCGTCCTTCACATCATGGTTGCGGTAGCCGAGGGCGTGGCCGATGCCGTTGATGACGCCGGCGGCCCAGAAGGGAATCCAGATCATCTGAATGCCCCACACCACCGGACCGATGAACCAGCCGAAGAGCCAGATGTTGATGGCCAGCATGAAGAAGATGCCGATGTTGGAGCGCTTGTCGAGCAGGTGACGCTCCATCCAGTCATCGGGCGTGCCCTTGCCGTACTTGTCGAGCATGCCGGGCTGACGCACCGCTTCGCGGTAATAGAAGGCGCCCTTGAGCAGGATGTTGCGCAGGCCCTCCACCACCGGGCTGTGCGGATCGCCCTCGCGATCGGCGTAGGCGTGGTGCTTGCGATGGCAGGCCACCCACTCCTTGGTCTTGATCGCGGTGGTGAGCCACAACCACACGCGCATGGGCACTTCCACCAGGCGGTGGAACTGCACGCCGCGGTGGGTCTGCGAGCGGTGCAGGAACAGCGTGACACAGATATTGGTGAGGTGACCGGCCACCAACACGAACACGACCGGCTTCCACCAGTCGCTTCCCCAGCTTCCGAACTCGGGCATCGATACTCCAGTACGTGGTCGAACGCTGTCCTGTCGCACACCGCGCGAGGGACAGCCTTGGAAACCTAGCGTCGGCCCCGGACGGCGCCACCCTGCCGCGCGTTCTCCGGCCTCCGGTGAAATACGGATGACCGCGCGGCAATGTGGACCCGCCGGTCCAGCATGCCGCGTCCAGTCGCCGCCTGTCGATGAAGTGGAGGCCAGGGAGCACTGGTCAAGCTCAAACCGCAACTGACTATCACGGATTTCTCGGATTGAAACGGAAACTGCAGGATGAACAGCCCTGACTGCTGTTGATCCGTGCCGTTTCCGCCACATCCGCGAGATCCGCGAGATCCGCGAGATCCGCGAGATCCGCGAGATCCGCGAGATCCGCGACAAGGCAGTTCAACGATCCATCCCGACCACGGGCACTCGCAGTCACGATCAGATCGTCAACAGCTCACGCAGAGCAAAAGAGAACCGCAGAGAGCGCGGAGTGTGCATACCTCTGCGCCCTCTGCGCCCTCCATTTCTCTGCGTGAGCTGTTGAACGACCCAGCCGCCGCTCCGGAGCCGGCAAAAACAACAAGATCCTGTTGTTTCCGTTTGAATCCGCGAAATCCGCAGTAATCAGTCACACGATCTCACGGATGCCGCGCGAACCAGGCAATCACGGCGTCCGCCACCAGGTCCCGCTCGTAGTCCGCCGAGATGATGTGTCCCGAGCCCTCGAGCCACTGCGCCGACTTGTCCGTCACCCCAAGCGCCGCAAAGCAGCGCTCGGCGCGCGCGAACTCGATGCGATTGTCATGACGCGATTGCAGATACAGCGTGGGCACCGCCACCCGCGGCAGCGCCCGTTCGGCATGCAACGCCACCTGCCGCAGTCCGCGCAGCATGCGCGAGGTGACGATGCCCGGCCCCAGCGCCTGTCGCCGCGCGTCGGGATCGTGAATGGACCGCTCCCCACCCGTGCTGCGGAAATACGGCGCCGGCGAGAACGCCGACAAACGCGCCTGCCACTGCAGCGCATCGGGCATGCCGAGAAACGGTGCCAGCAAGGCCAGCGCCGGTCTATCGGGACAGGCCACCGCCTGCAGCACCGCCAGCGCGCCACCCATGCTCTGTCCGCAGAGATACACGCGCGCATGCCGCGCGCGCAGCTCGGCATGACAGGCACGCACATGCGCAAACCACGCTGCCGCATGTGCCTCGCGCGCCATGTCGCGCAGTGCGCGCCCGTGACCAGGCAGACGTGGCACCATGACGGTATAGCCAGCCGCGTGCAATCGCCGCGCGAAATGCGCCATGGACTGCGGCGTGTCATTGAAGCCATGCAGCACCAGCACCGCCCGGTCGGTGTCGGCCACGAGGTGCAGGGCCGCGGCGCCACGCACCACGCCATCGGCGTCCAGCGGCCGACGCGACGCATCACTCGTTTCGAAATGCGAGGCCACGCGCCGCCGCCACGACCAAGTCCACCACGCGCCGGCGGACACGAGCGCCAAGGCGGCCGCGCCCACCTCCGTCATCGGCATCAGTAGCGCGGAATCCCGGGATCGACCGTGAGACTCCACGCATCGATGCCACCCTGCACATTGATGAGCGACGTGAAGCCCTGCTGCGCCAGCCAGTTGGCCGCCATCTCGCTGCGCATGCCGTGATGACACAGCAGGGCGTAGCTGCGCGAGGGATCGAGGGAGGCCACCTGTTGGGGCAGCGTGTTGAGCGGCAGATGCGCGCTGCCGGCCACCTGCGCGGTCTCCACTTCCCAGGCCTCACGCACATCAATGAGCACCGGCGGATTGGGGCCCGCGAGAAGCGCCGCCACCTCGGCGGGCATGAGCTGCTGTACCATGGGTCGGGAAACGGGTGAAGATGAAGAGTGATCGGACGTCGTGCGGGCTGCCGAGCCGCAGGCCGAGCACCCGGCACGGCGGGCAATGCCAATGCGCTGCTGATCGTGCGTGAGCAGGTCGAGCAGCAGCAGCTGACCCACCAGCGGTTCACCGATCTGCGTGATGAGCTTGATGACTTCGGTGGCCTGCAGCAATCCCACAATGCCCGGCACCACACCCAGCACCCCTTCCTCGGCGCAGGTCGGTACCGTGCCCGGCGCCGGCATCTCCGGAAAGAGGCAGCGGTAGCAGGGGCCGCCCGGCGCCGCGAACACACTCACCTGCCCCTCGAAACGCGCCACGCTGCCATACACCAGCGGCATGCCGTGCGCGAGGCAGGCATCGTTGAGCGCATAGCGCGTGGGGAAGTTGTCCGTGGCGTCGAGCACCACGTCGTGCTCCCGCGTAAGGGCGGCGGCATTCTGCGCCGTGAGCCGGGTGTTGTGCAGCACCACCTGCACGTCCGGGTTGAGCGCACGAAGCCGCGCGGCCGCCACGTCCAGCTTGGGCTGTCCCACATCGGGCGTGGTGAAGAGCAGTTGCCGGTGCAGGTTGCTTTCGTCCACCACGTCTTCGTCGATGAGCGTGAGCTGCCCCACGCCGGCCGCCGCGAGGTACATGGCCGCCGGCGAGCCCAATCCACCGACTCCCACCACACACACGCGGGCCGAGAGCAGGCGCTGCTGCGCCTCGGCGCCGAACCCCTTGAGCACGACCTGCCGCGCGTACCGGCGCGACCACAGCGCCTGATCAGATGACGACACGGCCAATCCGCTCACTTCCTGGGGGCAGCGCTTAGGGCGTCCTGCGCCGTCTTGAGCGCCGACGCCGCCTGTCCGAAGCGTGTCACCAGATCCGTCACTTCGGCCTGCGTATCCGACGCCGTACCATAGCGAATGGCTTCGTTCACACCCGGGAAGACCATGCTCGAGTAGCCGTTGTCCACGTCCGAGGCATAAATGAGCGTGCGATACCACGGCCGGCTCTTGAGGCCCGCGTCACGCGCGAAGACCCGCTCCACCAGCATGAGCTGCGTGTTGACGGCATCGCGCTGGGCCTTGGTCAGCCCCTTGGCGAGCGCTGCATCGCGGGCCTCGTTGAACGCGCGCGCCGCCTGCTCCATGCCGGCAATGGCCTTGGACAGTTCACCCACCGGCGCGGTGCTCCAGCCCTTTTGCGTGAGGCCGCGCTCCACCGGACCCAGATAACGCGACATGGTGCGCGCGAACTCGGCGTAGTCGTAGGGCAGCACCTCCGCATTGGCGAGGCGCAGCGCAAAGGCCGCCCCGATGCGCGCCGCCGTGGCGTGATAGAGGAAGCCCGGGTCGCCGAACTTCTCCATCCAGGCAAAGGTGTCGTACGCGGAGTGGTAGATGCCCGACGGCCCGCCAAATCCCCAGTCGGCGTTGGGGATGCCGAAGTGATTGTAGAAGCCCGCGAAGTCACTGCCGCCGCCCGGATCACCCATGGGCGGCTCCAGCGTGTCCGCCCGTGTGCCGCTGGTGAGGCGCCAGGCCTCGTACACCGTGCCCCGTCCACGCGGATCGGGCACACTCTTCACCACATCACGCAGAATGGCACGCATGCTGGGCGTGCCACCGCCACCGAACTGCGAGCCCTGCGCCGACACGTCCTGATTGAGGTAGGCCACCGCACTGCGCTTGAGGCGCAGCGAGTCGTCTTCCACATACTCGGTGCTGCCCATGAGGCCCCACTCTTCCGCGTCCCAGGTCGCGAAGACGATGGTGCGCTTGGGCCGCTCACCCCGCTTGGCCATGTCGCTGAGCGCCTGCGCGGCTTCCAGCACACTCACGGTGCCGCTGATGTTGTCGGCGGCGCCCGCTCCCCAACTGTCGCGATGCGCACCGATGTACACGTACTGCTCGGGATACTCGCTGCCGCGCAGGAAGCCGAGTGTGTTGTGGATCTGCTTGGTGCCGGCCGTGGCGGCGTCAGTGGTGACGCTGACCTTTACACGCACTGGTCCCGGACCCGAGTGATAGCGCAGCGCGAGCCCGCCCTGCCAGCCGCGCGGAATGTCGGTGCCTCGCACACCGGCCAGCAGCTGCTGCGCGTTGGCGGCGCCAATGGGCACCACGGGAATGCGCGGCAGATTGGTCTGTTCCACGGTGAGACGCGGCGCACCGGGCTTGCTGGCGTAGCCGGGGGTGAGCGGGTCACCGGTCCCGTTGAATACACTGCCGCGCTGCACCCCGAACACGGGACGCATGGGTCCTTCGGGATACACATCACCCTGCACAAACCCGTCGTCTAGCGGGTCGGTGTAGATCAGCAGCGCCACGGCACCACGCTTCTCGGCCTCCCGCGCCTTGATGCCGCGGAAGCTGCGGCCGTAGCGGGCCAGCACCACCTTGCCCTTCACCGACACCCCCATCGAATCGAGGGTGGCATAGTCTTCAATGAGGCCGAAGTTGACGAAGACCAGTTCGCCTTCGCCCGTGCCGGCCGCGCTCGAGCCATTGACGGTGAGATACTGCGGCAGCGCCGTCACCGGATCGCCGGCAATCGGCCGCTCCGACAGGTCCAGCGCCACCGTATCCCGTCCCATCATGGTCACCGATACGCCGGTGGCATGCGGCAGCCACACGTCGTAGCTGCGCAGTTCGGTCTGCAGGCCCATCGCCTTCATCTGCGCGATGACATAGTCGGCCGTTCGCTTCTGCGCCGGTGTGCCGGCCACGTGCGGCTCCTTGCTCAGCTCCTGCGCGTGCGTGCGGGCGCGGGCCGGCAGCGGACCACCGATGGCCATCTGCTCGAGCTGGCGCTGCGCCAACGAGGTGGCCGGCGAGAAGCCGGTGATGGCGGGCAACTGCTGCGCATGGGCAGCGGTGGCCAGCAGGCTGCTCAACACAACGGCCGCAGCGTGGGGTGGCAAACGACGGTACGTCACGTCGAGAATCTCCGGAAGGCGGGGAATCTGCAGCATGACGCCCGCTCCGCCTTCCCGCAAGCGACGGCGAAAAACGGCTCCCGACGTACGGCTTCTGCCCTGCGGCTTCTGCTCTACGGCTTCCGCCCTACGACTTCTGCCCCGGGGCTTCCGCAGTTTGCTGTCAGTCTGCCTCGTACTCTTCCGCTGCCCTGAGCAGCGCCTGCTGCAGCAGCGCCTCCTTGTCCCCGCTCTCGGGCAGGGCGGCCGACAGTGCCGTGTACTGGCGCAGCATTTCGTCTTCCAATTGTCCGCGGGTGGGACTGTTGAGTCCCAGCACGGCCAGCGACATCACCGCCAGATCGCGAAGCTGCCGCAGCGTTTCATCATCCAGTGCTGCGAGTGAGGCCGGCCGCGGCGCCGGCTTGCCCGACGGCTCGCGTCGGCGCCGCGGGACCTCAAAGAGCGCCTTGACGGGCGCAAAGCACACCACGAAGGAGCCGGGTGTGTGTTCGCCGTAGCTCGCAATCACGTTGCGGCGTCTGAGCGAAGGCAGCAGCCGGACCACGGCCTCTCGCACCGGCGAGTACCCGTCCACACTGTTGTTGCCGCGGCCGGTAATGACCAGCACCTCGTCCACGCCGAGCACCTGCTGCTCGCGCAGCCAGCGCTCGGTGAGATCGGTGGCCTGCAGGGCCGTGGGCTGCAGCGCGCGCAGGTTGAGCGTGCGCGTGGGGCCGAAACGCAGTTCGTCGAAGGCGCGATCCACGGCACGCATGAGCAATCCTCAGCGACGGGGGGCGGATGACGGCGCCCTGGGGCCGGTGCGCAGCAGCGGCCAGAGCGAGCGCCCATCGATGCGCTCGATGGGCTCCACCCCGGTCAGTTCGGCCAGCGTCGGCGCCACGTCCACGGTGCGGATGGTCGCGCTGCGCCGACCCGGTACGATGCCGGGACCCATGAAGAACACGGGTACGTTGGCGTCGTAATCGTAGGGCGTGCCATGCGTCGCGTAGCGCGTCGTGAACACGTAGTAGTTGGGCTTGAAGGTCAGCGTCAGCACGGCCAGCAGGTCGGGCGGCACGGCGTGCAGCCAGCGCCGCGCGATCTTGTCGCCGCGCGCGGCGTTGGCCGCCAGCTGCGTCACCCGATCAACGCGCGCCATGCCGGGAAGTGCCAGCAGCTCGCGGCGCAGCGCCGTGACCACGGAATCGGCATTGACCCCCTTGGCCGCCAGACGCCGCCGGTCGAGCGAGACGATGCCCGACTGCAACAGCAGGGCGTCGCCTTCCACCCCACGCGCCGCCAGCCCGCTGCGCGCCCGGTCCATGACCGGCCGCACATCCACGCGACCGCGATTGGGATCGTCGCCCTTGAAGAACGACTCGGGATAGGGCGCAACGCCATGATCGGAGCTGAGCGCAAAAACGATGCGCGCCGAGTCGCGCAGCGCGTACAGGGAATCGATGAGACGACCGAGTGTACGATCGACACGCAGCACCTGGTCGTGCAGCTCCATGGACTCCGGACCGTAGGCGTGGCCGATGGCATCGGTGGTGGAGAGCGACACCGACAGCACATCGGTGCTGGGGCCCTTGCCGAGGTCCAGCGCTTCCACACCGGCCAGCGCAAAGTCCACGGTCACCTCGTCCATCCACGGATAGTCCGTGAAGGCATGGGTGCCGCGCACGCGGTCGTCGATGAGGCGATGGGGAAAGACAAAGTCCCGTCCGGAATGCTCCCAGGGCACGGAATCGCGTTCGGTGTACGCGGACGCGGGCAGCAGCGGCGTCCAGTCGGTGCCGAGATAGCGGGCCACCGGGTCGCGGTCATTGAACGTCTTCACCCACGACGGGATGGTGTCGGCGTAGTAGCGGCTGGTGGTAAAGCGCCCCTCGAGCGAGTACCAGTAGACCTGCTGCTTGGCGCGGCCCAGCGGGAGGATGGCACCGCGGTCCTTGCGGGACACGGAGAGTGCGCGGCTGAACTGGTCGCGTGTCCTGAGCCAATCGAAGAACGACGAGCCACGGAATCGATAGGGCGACGCGCCACCGCCGCGACCGAACAGCAGCGGCGCCTGCGGGTCGGCCACGCCGATTTCATTGAGCACCACACCCGTGTGCGCCGGCGTGCGACCCGACCACAGCGTGGCATGTCCGGGCGCGGTTTCCGTGGTGGCGTGGTCGTGAAAGGCCTGCGGAAAGTACGCGCCCTGCTTGAGCAGGCGGGCAAAACCACCGGTGAACTGCGAGGCCCAGCGATCGAGATAGGCGGGCAGCAGTTGGTCCACGGTGATCTGCACAACCAGCGTGGGCCTCGGCGTCTGCGCGGCGGGAACAGAGGGCGACTGCGACGCGAGGGGTGCGGTGGCAGTGCACAGGCCGGCGATCGTAAGGGCGACGCGCCAGCACCGGAACGCACGCACGGAACGTGGCGTGCGGAAGGGTCGGGAGACGGACATTCCTAAAAGTAGCGAAGCGACCGGCGAATGTTCCGCCACGTTTGTGCAACGCGTACGTGTCATGCATTCAGCGCCACTGGCACTGCACCCGCACACCGGCGGCCCCGTCCGGCCTCGTGCGCGCCGCCGGATCGACGCGCCAGGACAGGGCCAACACCGCCGGTGCTCACCCCACGCGGGGGAGTGCGTGACGCACACTGGGCGCGTCATCGCACGTCAGCAGCATCCCGCACCGTTCACGGAGGCACGTGAAGGCGACGACAATATTGTGCATTTCCGCGAAATGCACTAGGGCGAGTTTTTTTGTGGCGGCCGCGATCAGCCCTTGAGCGCCGATTCCAGAACTGCGAGCCCCGCCGCCAACTCCTCGCGCGTGATGACGAGTGGCGGCAGGAAACGCAGCGTGTGTTCGCCCGCGCTCACCAGCAACAGCCCCTGCGCGAAGGCGCGCGCAATCACCGCCGACGCGGGCTCGTGCACGTCCATGCCCCACATGAGCCCCGTGCCACGCACCGCGCGCACGGCACCGGTGCGCTGCGCGATGGCCTGCAACTGCTCGCCGAACCAGGCGCCCGTCTCCTGCACATGCTGCAGCAGGGCCGGCTCAGCCAGCCGCTGCACCACGTGATGCGCCACATGCGCGAGCAGCGGCCCGCCGCCGAACGTCGTGCCATGGTCGCCCGGCTGCATCACACGCGCCACCGCGTCGTTCACCAGAATCGCGCCCATGGGCAGACCATTGGCGATCGGCTTGGCGATGGTCAGCAGGTCGGGCTCGAAGCCCAGCTGCTCGTAGGCGAAGAACGTACCCGTGCGGCCGAGACCGCACTGAATCTCATCGAGGATGAGCAGCACGTTGCGTTCCTGCGTGAGCTTGCGCAGGCCCTGCAGGAAGGCCGGGTCGAGCACCCGCACGCCACCTTCACCCTGGATGGGTTCGACGATCACCGCCGCGGCCGTTTCCGGATCGAGTGCCACTGACAGCTCGGTGAGATCGCGCTCGACAATGGACACACCGCCCATGAGTGGACGGAACGGCAGGCGATAGTTGGGACGATCGGTGGCCGCCAGCGTGCCGGGCATGCGACCATGGAATCCGCCGCGCACCGCGATGATTTCGTGCTTGGCCGGCGCGCCGGTGCTCTTGGCCCAGCGCCGCGCAAACTTGAACGCACCCTCGTTGGCTTCGGCGCCGGAATTGGCGAAGAACACACTGCTCGCGAACGAGCGCTCCACCAGCCACTGCGCCAGCGCTTCACCCGGCGCCGTGCGGTAGAGGTTCGAGGTGTGAATGAGGCCCGTCGCCAGCGCCTCCTGGATGGCCCCGTTCACGCCGGCATCGTTGTGGCCCAGTGAGGTCACCGCGATGGCCGCCACAAAATCGAGATAG
>JACVCT010000075.1 GCA_016741895.1 Gemmatimonadaceae bacterium
GGTCGGGGTCGGGGTCGTGGTCGTGGCCACACCACCAACCCGGACCTACTGCCTGGGCGGACGACCGCGACTGTGGTGTGACCCCAACCGCGGTAGCGGTCCACAACTGCGGTAGCGGTCAACAACCGCTGGGTCGGTAGCCCAGACCGCGGTGGCGGCTCCGACTGCGGTAGCAGCGCCCCGACTGCGGTGGCAACTAGACCGCGGTAGCAGTCAGCCCAGACCGCGGTAGCAGTTAAAGCGCGAGCATCGCATCCCCATATGAATAAAACCGATACTCCCCCTCAACCGCTGCTTCGTACGCCCGCATCGTCAACTCATACCCCGCGAACGCCGCCACCAACATGATCAGCGTGGACTTCGGCAGGTGGAAGTTGGTGATCAGGTGATCAACGCCCCGGAACGTCATCGGCGGCCGCAGGAAGATGTTCGTCTCGCCACGAAACGCCTGCACCACGCCGTGCGCATCGGTGGCCGTTTCCATCGTGCGCGCGCCGGTGGTGCCCACCACCCAGATCTTGTTGCCACGCGCGCGCACCGCATTCAGCTGCGCCGCCGCTTCCGGCGTGACCTCGCACCACTCCTCGTGCATCACGTGCTCCGCGGGGTCGTCCACGCTGATGGGCCGGAAGGTGCCGGGGCCCACATGCAGCAGCACATTCACCCGCTCCACACCCTTGGCATCGAGCGCCGCCAGCAACTCGTCGGTGAAGTGCAATCCCGCCGTGGGCGCCGCCACACTGCCGGCCGTGTTCGCATACACCGTCTGATAGCGCGAGGCATCATTGGCCTCGTCGGCGCGCTCGATGTACGGCGGCAGCGGAATGTGTCCGTGCTGCTCGATGGCGAGATCCGCGCGGCCCTCGTAGGGCCCCGTGGTGAGCAGCCGCACCACCCGCGTGCGTCGCGGGGTGGTGTCCACGATCTCCACCTTGAAGTCGGGCGCGATGGTGACCACCCGACCGGGCCGCAGCTTGCCGCCCGGATGGATCATCGCCTCGTAGTGCGTGGCATCAATGGCGCGCAGCAGCAGAATCTCGGCCGGCCCGCCGCTTTCGCGATGCCCCAGCAGCCGCGCGCGGAACACACGCGTGGTGTTGAGCACCAGGGCATCGCCCGCCGGAATGAGATCCAGCACATCGCGGAATGTGCGATGCGAGAGCGTGCCCGTGGCCCGATCCACCACCATGAGACGACTCGCGTCGCGGGGCTCCACCGCGTGCTGCGCGATGCGCGACTCCGGCAGGTCGTAGTCGTAGTCGGACACACGCGCGCCACGCGGCAGCGTGTCCGGTGCGTCCGGCGGGGAGGAGGGCGAGTTGCTCATCAGACCGCGTAAAACAACCCAAACTTCGCGCGGGCGCAACAGGCCGCGGCACAAAGCAGCCGCGGGTCCTCAGGTCACGTCGTCAGGAACGCGGCGAACCGCCTGTGCTGTCGGCCGCTGGTGTGACGGCGGGCTCCGTGGCGGGTGCGTCCCGGGGCACCAGCGTGAACGGCACCTCGCGCGACGTCGTCCGCCCGCTCACCAGATCGGTGATGCGCAGCTCGAGGCGGTAGGTGCCCGCCGGCTGCCCGTCGAGATTGATGGACACATAGTCGGCCGTCACACCGGCCACGCGACCGGGCGGACGGCGCTGCTCGAAGCTCACCTCCACGGTGCCGGTGCCGCTGGCGTCCCGCATGACGAGGTCCCGCAGGTTGGCGCGCACACGGGCCACGATGCCCGGGAGATTGTTCTTGAAGGTGCGCCGCAGGGCGATGCTGGTGCGAAAGCGCAGTCCCTCGGGCTCCGACTGCAGATCATACACCTCCCACACCAGCGACAGCGGGGTATCCATGATCACGAACTGACTGAGCGGGGCCACGCGCACGTCGCGCCAGCGCGCGGGCAGGGACCCGCTCACCGCCGTAGCCTCGCTGCCCAGCAGAATGTCGCTCATGCCGAAGCCCGTGGTGGAATCCACCGTGACATCCAGCAACGTGCGCGCCGCGCGCTCGAGATCCACCTGCTCGGCATGCACACGCAGCACATGCCGGCCGGCGGGAAGTCGCGCAAGCCAGCTGCCGTTGATGGCCGCGGGCAGCTTCTCACTGTCCACCGACTCCGCGCGCACGTTTTCGTAGAGACGCTGCCCGGCCGACCCCGTGACATCCACCCGCACGTCGAGTGGCAGCTTTCCGCCAAGATCACTGTTGCCGATGAGCGCCGCCGTGGGCAGCGTGGCCGCAAGCACCACGTCCATGGAGTCGCCACTGGCACGGAATCGCGCCGCGCGCGCCGGCAGCCCCAGCGTCCGCTTGACGAGACTCATGGAATTCCAGCTCATGGGCGCATGCACCAGCAGCGAGTCTTCCACGACATTGTCACGGTAGGTGCTTACCGAGTACGACCCCACGGCCGGCATGGCGAACACCGTGCCGTCTTCGTAGGTCCACCAGTACAGCGACCCAAAGCGATAGATGCGTTCGGCCGGACCGTAGCGCACATGAATGCGACCGCGCGGCGTATCCACCCCGCCCAGTTCGTTCTGCGGCACCAGATAGCGGAGCGCGGCATACGCGAGGCGCGCATGGTACTCCACCTCGGCTTCGTTCAGCACGGTGCGTGGCCGCGGATCGGCCAGCGCCCAATAGCGCTCGGTCACCTGCCGCTGTCGTTCCGACGGCAGACGCTCGAAGGTGGCGGCATCCACGTGTCGCAACTGCACGGTGTAGGCGCGCGGCTGCAGCAGCCGCGAGAGCGCGGTGAATTGCTCCCACGCGCCACCTCCCAGCGTGCGGCGCGCTTCGCGAAACGAGCTGGCGCCGCCATCAAAATCATCCTGTCGCACGCGCGCCAGCCCCAGCGCCAGGTGGGCCGGCGTGAACTCCGGAATGAGTCGCATGGCGCGTTGTGCCTCGGCGGCCAGCGACACCCAGTCCCCGGACTCGGCGAGCGCCATGAAGAGATGCCGCCAGGCCGTGCGGTTGCGCGGCTCGCTGGCCACGGCATCGCGAAACGCCTTCAGCGCCGTCAGAAAGTCCGCCTGTCCGGGCGGCGGGTCGAGAAACACAAAGTTGCGCGCCAGCGCAGCACGCAGCTGATCACGGCGATCGAGCCCGTCGCGTTCCACGATGTCCAGCGCGCCGCCGGAGAACAATCGGTCTGCATCACGGGGCGTGGCAGCGGCGATCATGGCGCGCTCGTTGCCGCGCGGCACGGCAGTGTGCGAGCCGGCTTCGTAGCGACGGAATGCCAGCAGGCCGGCGGTATCCGCGGGGGACTGGGCCTGCGATGTTGCCAGCGGCAGCGAACCCATACCCAGGATGCCGATCAGTCGTTGCCAACTGCGCGGGACGTTCACAACGCGCGTGCTCATCGCGAGCTCATGGCAGCACCACAACGGCGGTCCGCGCACTGCGCTTCTTGGTGATGGGGTCTTCAATGCTCACAGTCAGTTCGTAGCGCCCGCGCGGCTGGTTCGACAGGTCGATCGAGAGATACTCGACGGAGACCGCCGGGCCGGCGGCCGGCACCGGTGGCGCCCGCTCGTACGAAATGCTGATGCCGTCGGGACGGACGCTCTGCTTGACGGCACGAGCGAACCGCTCCACCAGTTTGACGCCAAGCATGGGCAGCGCGGCTATGGGAGGCATGCTGCCGGGCTCCGACTTGGGACGCAGCGTGATGTCCACATGGTATTGCATGGCGCCGTCGCGGACACTGGGTTCGTACACCTCCCACAGGAGACCCAGCACCCGCTGTTCGCCCAACACGCCCGTGCGTGGTGTCATACCGGCGTCATTCCAGCGACGCGGCGCGGTCGTGATTGCGCCTGCCTCGTTGCCCGGTGGTGAGCCCAGCATGATGTCACTCATGTCGAAGCCGCGTGTGGAAAGTGGTGCGAGCACCGACACCGCGCGTGCTGCACGATCCACGTCGGGTTGCAGGGCTTCGACACGGAGGATACTTACTCCCGAGTCGGCACGCAGTCGCCAGGACTTCTCGCGCGACGGTGCGGCTGCCGGGCGCCCCACCGTTTGCGTGGTGGAGTCGATTGTTCGACTGCGCGAGGCCGCATCCATGGCCCTTACCCGTAGCATGACGGGCATGTCCTCCAACTCGATATCGCCCAATAGCGAGTCCAACGGCACCCGGGCCGCCACCACCACATCGGTGGAGTCGCGGCTGCCACGGAAGCGCGCGACATGCAGCGGTATGGTATCGAGGGGCGCACCCGCCCGCACGTTGTTCCAGGTGACCGGCCGGATTTCCTTGAGGTAGTCGAACTCGGTACGTGTGGTTTGTGTGAACCACACGCTCGCGAAACCCGGCGTCAGGGAAAACGAAAAGAAGGCCTTGGGGTTGTTGTACACCCAATTCAGCGAGACGTTGGCCGTGTCCCCGTGTCGCGTGTACTTGTCGTCTGGCGGACCGTAGCGGATGTACACATCACCCCGGTCCGTCTCGGCGCCTCGCATGCCACGATCTTCGTCGCTGAAACGCAGGTCCGCGTAGGTCACGCGCGCCAGAAACTCGAGATGGTGAATGGACGTGCCGCTCAGCGACACATCGTCATTGAGGAACCAGAACAGCTGCGAAAAGGCCTGCTGCTGCGCCGGCGGCATGCGGCGAAAGCTGGCCGAGTCGAGCCCCTGTTGCCGGGGATCGGTGGACGCGCGCTGTTTGAGAATGCGAGTGAGACTGGTGAGCCACTCTCGTTCCGCGTCGTCCATCAGCACAAAGGCGCTGTCGAAAGCCGCCCGCGCTTCGGCGTGACGCCGCAAGCGGTGCAGGGCCAGGCCTCGTGCCATACGCGACGAATGATCAAAGGGATAGGCGTGTGCACGGCGCGAGGCCACACTCAGCAACTCCGGCCACTGCTCGCGCTCCACCAGCGCCATGAACAGGTGCCGCGCATACCGTTGCGTGGTGGGTTCGTACTCCGTGGCTTCCGTGAAGAGATCGAGCGCTGCCGTGTAGTCCGTGAGCCCGGTGAAGTTCTTGGGGCGCACCAATACCGACGCCACCGCGTCGGCCATCTGATCCCGCGGCACATTCTGCAGCGCTTCGTCGGAGATGGATTGCCGCTCCATGGTAAAGCCACGATGCGCCACAGCCTCGTACCGCCGCCACATGGTCATGCCGCGAAGATCGGATGCGAGGGCCAGCAGATCCACTTCGCCATTCGCCTTGGCCGATTTGTACGCGCTCTTGACGTTCCATTGCGAGGCGTAGAGAGTGGTGGCGAACGGCGAGCGAATATTGAAACGGGCCAGCGAAAGCCAATAGCGCGCACTGTCCGGCGCGAGTTGGGTGGCAATGCGCAGCGAGCTGTCGGCGGCGGCAATCTCCTTGATCTGATCAAGCCGCCGTACGTAGGTCTGTCCGCGCACCTCCGCAATGCGCGCCCATCGCAGCAGGCCCAGCAGGTGCCAGGCCGACGCGTCCTTGAACTGCCGTTTCACCGAAGCTTGCAGGAAATCGACAGCCGCCGTGGTGTCGCCCTTGTCGATCATCTCGAGGGCGCGTGCCGTGGGCGAGCCCGGGAGCGCCCCCACGCGCGGAGCAGGCGGCCCGTCGAGCGCCATGGGTTGGGCCCCTGCCACCGCTGATGCCCAACTCAGGGCGAGCACAAGACGGCACGTTCTCAAACGTCCTGAGTCGAAGCGTCCAGCGTGGCGGCGCATCATGGGTTGATACGGAAGGTGGTGGAGCGGCTGGTCTTGTTGCGACTCACGAGATCCTCCACGTCGAGTCGCAGCGTGTATCCGCCCGCCGGCGAGCCGCTGAGATCGAGGGAGAGATATTCAACCAGGGTGGGAGCCGCCGCAGCCGTGCGGTCGAAGGTGATGCTGAACTTGTCGCGGCCCCGCTGGGTGCGGGTGACCGTGCGGCCCAGCCCCTCGAGCACGCGCAGACTGAACCCGGACACCCCGCTGCGATCGACGCGTTCCACGGTGATGGTCACGCGGTAGCGCGCGTTGCCATCGCGGATGCCGGCCTCGTACACCTCCCACAAAAGACCCAGCGTCCCGCCGGCGGCAAACTCGCCCACACTCGGCGTGATCTCCACGTCGCGCCAACTGCGCGGTGCGTTGGCCTCACTGCGCGGTGACGGCTTGCTGCCCAGCAGCACATCGCTCATGCCGAAGCCGCTGGCCGCCTCGGGCATGAGACGGATCATGGCCCGCGCCGCCCGGCGCGAGTCACCCTGCATGGCCTCCACACGCACCACGTTGATGCCGGGACCGAGGCGCCGTGTCCACTCGCGGGCCGGTCGGCCAATTACCGTGTCGGTGCGGAACGACTGCTGGTCGGACTCCACGCCCTGCACGCGTACGAACTGGTCGAACACGCGGAAGTCGAAGTCGATGGGGGCGCGGTCCACATCGAGGCCCTTGAGCAGCGAGTCCACCGGCATGCGCGTGGCCACCAGCACGTCGGAGGAATCGCCGCGCGCACGGAATCGCGTCACGCGCATGGGAATGGTGTCGATCATGGCCGAGCCGGGCAGATTGGCCCAGGATACGGGCACCGCCTGCTTGATCTGCTCCACCGCGTCCTGATCGTTGAGCGCCAGCCGCGTGCTGGCAAAGCCGGGCTGCAGCTGGAAGAAGAACGTGAGGCCGATCTTGTACGACCACACCACGGTGGCGCCGCTGGTGAGCGTCGCGGCCTGGAAGTTGGCGTTGCCCTGCACGGCCACCTGGTAGTCGGGTGGACCGTAGCGAATGTAGATGTCGCCGCGGTCGCTCTCCGCGCCGCGCAGGTTGCGGTCATCGTCGGTCCAACGGAACTCCGCATACACCACACGCGCCAGAAACTCGAGACGCATCTCGTTTTCGCTGGTGAGCGTGAGCGGATCATTCATGTACCAGTACATCTCCTCGAGCCCGCGGCGCTGTCCCTCCGGCAGTTCACTGAAGGTCTTGGCGTCGCCGCCCGCCAGTTGCGGATCCTTCGAGGCCTTGGGGCGCAGAATGCGGGTGAAGCGCGTGATGTACTCACGCTCGCCCTCGTCCATCATGGCCAGCGCACTGTCAAAGGCCACACGCGCATCGGCGTAGCGCTGCAGGCGGTGCAGGGCCATGCCCCGCACGAGGCGCGATTGCCAGTCCAGCGGAAACTGCCGCGCGCGACGCAGCGCCACGCCCTCCAGTTCCTCCCACCGCCCGCGCTCGGCCAGCGCCATGAACAGATGCCGGCTGTAGCGCTGATTGCTCGAGTCGCGATCGACAGCCACCATGAACTTCTCGAAGGCGGCCTGGTAGTCACTTTCACCGGTGGGCGGTTCGATCTTCTTGACAAAGCTCTTGACGTAGTCGAGCGCCTTGTCGCGTGGCCAGTTGTTGTTCATGGCCAACTGGATGCGCTGTCCGTCCTGCGTGAAGCCGCGATTGGCGCTGGCTTCATAGCGCCGCCACATGGCCATGCCCTGCAAGTCGGCCGCCTCGGCCAGCAGCAGGTTGTCGCCCGTGGACTCGGCGGCCTGATAGGCCTCCTTGGCGTTGCCCTGCGACGCAAACAGCACCGTGGAGTACGCCGAACCGATGTTGAAACGCGCCAGCGAGAGCCAGTAGCGCGCGCTGTCGGGCGCGAGCTGGGTGGCAATGCGCAGCGAGCTGTCGGCGGCCGCCACCATCTTGAGCTTGTTCTTGTCCTTGATGTAGGCCGCCGAGCGCACGTCCTTGACGCGCTCCCAGTTGATGAGCCCGAGCAGGTACCAGGCGGCGGGATCCTTGAAGTTGGCCTTGACCGCGCTGGTCAGCACCGTGAGGGCCGCCGCGGTGTCGCCGCGCATGACGAGCGAGTCGGCAATGGCGGCGGGGCTGCCGGCTGCGGCGCCAATGGGGAGGCGCTGAGCCTGAGCCGTGCGCCCAGCGAGCGGCACGGCGGCGGCAGCAAGAAGTGCGAGGGTGAAGCGGAGGGGCGGGAGACGCAGCACAGTCAGGAGGGAATCAGATGCGACACGTTTGCGACACGTTACCGCACCTCGAGTGCGGTATCACGGAATGTCTTGCGTTGTGTGTTCAGATCCTGGATGTCCACCCGGAGGCGATAGCGCCCGCGGGGCAGCGTTCCAAGGTCCAGCGATACGTAGTCGAGGCTCAGCGTTTGCACCACGGCCGTGCGGTCGTAGGCAATGCTGAACGGGTCGTTGCTGCCGGGCCGTCCGATGAGGCGGCCCAGTCCGTCGCGCAAACGCAGGGTGGCATTGGCCAGCGCACCGCGCTCGTTCTGCAGCTGTACCGACACCCGGTACTGGCCATTGCGCGCCGCGCCCTCGCCGCCCGCGGCCAGGTCATACACTTCCCACACGAGACCGACGGTGGACCCCGAATCGACCACGTCGCCAACTGGTGTGAGGCCCAGTGCCGACCAGCGCTGAGTGCTGGTGGCGCTCGGCGCGCGTTCTGGTGGCAAGGGGCGCGTGATGAGCACGTCACTCATGCCGAAGCCGCGGCCACTGTCGGCCTGCAGCAGCTGAGTGTTGCGCAACGTGCGCCGCGAGTCGTCCTGGGTGAGTTCAACCCGCAGCATGGTGACATTGCGGCCAACACGCTGCGTCCAGTGCCGCGACATCGGGGTGTCCAGCGCGGCCGACTCCACGAGAAACTCGCCGCGCTGGGGTGTTGGACCTGGAGAGAGAAAATCCGTGGTCTTCACGAGCGACGTGATGGTGACCGACTCGAGTTCGAGTTCGCCCAGCAACTGCCGCGGCGTGAAGGCGCCCACCAGCACCACATCCGTCGAGTCACCGGCTGCACGGAATTGCACGGGGCGCAGTGGCAGACTGTCCACATCCCGGGCCACCGCCAGATTGTGCATCGAGAGCGGCCGCTGTTCGAACACGCCTTCCACGAACGGCTGATCGTACATGGCGATGTCGGCGCTCGCGAAGCCGGGACGCAGGTCGAAGAAGAAGGTGATGCCAAAATCGTAAGACCACACGAGCGTCACGCCGGCTTCGCCGCCGGATCGATTGGCCGTCAACGCGCTGCCCATGGTGATCTCGAGATCCGGCGGACCATAGCGCACCAGAATACGGCCACGGTCGGTGTCGGCGCCCCGGTATCCCAGGATGTCATCGGTCCAGCGCAGCTCGGCATAGACCACGCGGGCCAGCAGCTCCAGTTGCATCTCGTTTTCGGTGGTGCCGGCCAATGGGTCACTGGTTTCCCAAAAGGCGCGCTCCACGGCCTGCCGCTGGGCCAACGGCAGCCTGGTGAACGTGAGTGAGTCCATGCCACTGCCGGCGCGTGCCTTCGCAATGGGGCTGCCGGGCCGAAGAACGCGGGTGATGCTGGTGAGCCGCGCCTGCTCCTGCTCATCGAGCAGCGCGAGTGCACTGTCGAAGGCTGCACGGGAGGCGCCCACCTGGTTGCTGCGCCATAGCGCGAGACCAAGCATCAAACGTGACTCGGCATCAAAGGGAAATGCGGTCGCGCGCTCCGAGGCAAACCGTCGCAACTCCTCCCATTGTTTACGCGTGGCCAGGGTCATGGCGAGATGCCGTGCGTATGGCTGCGAGGCCGGATTCTGTTGCACGGCGCGACGGAAGTGCTCGTGCGCCGTCTCGAGATCGGCGGCGCCCGTTGGTGGTTTGATGAGATGTTTGACGACACTCATCACGTAGTCGCGACCGAGGTTGCGGTTGAACGCGCCGGCATTGAGCCCGTTGTCCGGATTCAGCAGTGCGGTCGGGTCGGAAGCTGTCGGGGCCCCGTTGGGCCCAATCTGGATGCGGTTGAGCGGATCAATGAGCGCGCGGTTGGACGTTGCTTCAAAGCGTCGCCACGCCGCTTGCCCGACCTGATCTTCGGCTTCAGCCGTCAGCAGCGCGTCACCGTGGCGTTTCGCCACGCTCAGTGCTTTGTCCGCGTGCTGCACACCGGCAAATCGCATGGTGGACACGCCCGACTCTAGATTGAAGCGCCCCAGGTTGAGCCAGTAGCGCGCACTGTCGGGGGCAAACTGCGTGGCGAGGCGGAGGGCCGAGTCTGCGGCCTGCAGCAGGCGAATGGTGCGCGGATCGCTGATGTAACTGCCGCGGCGGGTGGACCGGGCCTGCTCCCAATAGAGATGTCCCAGCCGGTGCCAACTCACGCCGTCGCGCATGCTGCGACGCACGCGCGCTTCGAGCAGGGAAACCGCGCCGGCGGTGTCACCGCGGGCCACCAGGGCATCCGCCTCGGCCGCCGCCGAGCCGGCAGGAACCGTGGACAGGGCCGGCTGAGCGCGCAGGCCAAGAGGCCAGGCGACCATGCCAACAAGCACTGCAGACATCATGCGTCGCTGCCACCGATAATTCCGGCCCGGCGTGCAGCAATGGGAGGGGAGGGACATTGGAGGGAGAGCGGGTGGGGGAACCGGCCGCCTCCAATCAGAAGAGGCCGGGCTGCTCCGCGGCGCCTGCGGGTGGGACGAACCCCAGATGCCGGTAGGCGTGGGCCGTGGCCACGCGCCCCCGGGGGGTCCGCTGCAGAAAACCGTGTTGCACAAGGAATGGCTCATATACCTCTTCAATCGTTCCAGGATCCTCGCCAATGGCCGCGGCGATGGTTCCGAGACCCACCGGGCCCCCGTCGAACTTCTCGATGATGGCCTTGAGCAGGCGGCTGTCCATGTCGTCGAGGCCAAAGTGGTCCACGTCCAGCAGGGACAGGGCGGCCTGCGCCACGTCGAGGGTGATGCGGCCGTTGGCCCGCACCTGGGCATAGTCCCGCACGCGGCGCAGCAGGCGGTTGGCCACACGCGGCGTACCCCGGGAACGCTTGGCGATTTCGTGGGCGCCGGCCTGGTCCATCTCCACCCGCAGCACCTCGCCGGTGCGGCGCACGATGACCTCCAGCTCCTCCACCGGATAGAAGGCCAGCTGGTGCATGAGCCCGAAGCGCGCCCGCATGGGGGCCGTGAGCATGCCCAGGCGTGTCGTGGCGCCCACCAGGGTGAAGCGCTCGATGTTCATCGTCACCGTCTGCGCCTTGGGCCCCTCGGACAGCCGGATGTCGATGCGGTAGTCCTCCATGGCCGGATAGAGGAACTCCTCGATGACAGGCCGCAGACGATGGATTTCGTCGATGAACAGCACGTCCCCTTCACGCAGGTTGGTGAGGGGACCCACCAGGTCACCAGGCTTTTCGAGGGCCGGGCCGGAGGTGGTGGTGAGGTTGACGCCCAGCTCCCGGGCAATGAGATCGGCCAGGGTGGTCTTGCCCAGACCCGGCGGACCGAAGAACAGAATGTGGTCGAGCGGTTCGCGGCGGGCGCGGGCGGCCTCGATGGCAATGCCCAGGCTTTCCTTGACCTTGCGCTGCCCAATGAACTCGGCCAGCCGCTGCGGTCGCAGCGACAATTCGACGACACTTTCGTCGGACAGGGCCTCTGGCGTGGTGATTTCGGCGCGACTCATGCCCGGAAATATACCGAAGATCGCGCGCTCGCCGGACACCGAATCGGACACCGAATCGGATACCGAATCGGGCACTGGGCACCCCGGTCGGGGTATCCAGCATTTGACCCCGGGCTGCGTATGTTTAGAGACTGGCCCGTCCGCCTACCCGAGCTTGCCATCATGCGTCGCATATCCTCCCTGCTGTCTCTTGCCGGCATTGCCGCCCTCGTGGCGGTGAGTTCGGCCTTCGTGCCGCCCACCAAGGGCGCAGCCCGTGCGCCGGCCACTGTGCCCGGGCCGCGCATCGCCGCGCTGCCCTCCGGCGACGCGGTCACCGAGGAAGCCGTCAACATCGACTGGCGCGTGCTGGCTGGGCTCGATTACTCCAACGGCAAGGCCACGGACACGCTCAAGAAGCTCGACGGCAAGCTGGTGCGCATCCCCGGCTTTGTGGTGCCGCTCGATGACTTCCAGGAAGAAGGTGCCGAGTTCCTGCTGGTGCCGTACTACGGCGCCTGCGTGCACACGCCGCCGCCGCCGCCCAACCAGATCGTGATGGTGGAGATGACGGGCAAGAAGGCCATCAAGCTCAATCTCTTCGACGCGGTGTGGATGTCGGGCCGTCTCAAGATCAATTCGGTGGAGAGCCCCTACGGCACGGTGGGCTACCAGCTCGAAGGGCTGAAGGTCGAACCCTACTCGGCGAAATGAGCACGGCGACGGCGCCCGCCGTCGCCCTTTCTGACGTGCGCTTCGCCTACAAGGCGGGGCGCGACGTCCTGGCGATTGAGCGGTTGACGATCGCTCGCGGTGAGACGGTGTTCCTGCATGGGCCGAGCGGCAGTGGCAAGACCACGCTGCTCGGCCTTCTTGCAGGGGTGCTGCAGGCCAACCGCGGGCAGGTACAGGTGTTGGGTGAGGATTTCACACGCATGTCGAGCGGCGCCCGCGACGCGTTCCGTGCGCGGCATCTGGGCTACGTGTTCCAGATGTTCAATCTCATTCCATATCTGTCGGTAAAGGAGAACATCCTACTGCCCATCCGGCTCGATGCCGGCCGGCGCGCGCGACTGGGCACTCAGTCCTTCGACGCGGCTGTGCGCGAGGTGGCAGGGGAACTGGACATCGCCCGGTACCTCGACACGCCCATTGGCGAGTTGAGTGTGGGCCAGCAGCAGCGCGTGGCTGCGGCGCGGGCGCTCATCGGGCACCCTGAAGTGGTGATCGCCGATGAGCCCACGAGTGCGCTCGATACCGACCGGCGTGAGCAGTTTCTGCAGCTGCTTTTCCGTTCCTGTGAGAACGCCGGGGCCACGCTGGTGTTCGTGAGTCATGACCACACGCTCATGCCGCTGTTCTCGCGCATCGTGGAACTGGGAGAGATCAACACGGCGGCCACGGTGGGGAGCGGCGCATGAGTCTCATTCTGCGTCTGGCGCTCGCTTCGCTGCGGAGCCGCAAGCTCACCACCGGACTGACGGTGGCGTCCATTGCCCTCAGCGTGACGCTGCTGGTGGGCATCGAGACCGTGCGCGCCGGTGTGCGTGAGAGCTTTGCCGGCACCATTCGCGGCGTCGATCTCATTGTCGGTGCACGCGGTGGCACACTGCAGATCCTGCTGAGCTCCGTGTTCGGCATCGGGTCACCGGCGGGCAGCGTGAAGTTGTCCACCATGCAGCGCTGGGCCGAACATCCGGCGGTGAAGTGGGTGGTGCCGTACTCGTTGGGCGACAGTCATCGCGGCTTCCGCGTGATTGGCACCACGCCCGAGTTCTTCGAGCGCTACCGCTATCGGCAGAATGCGTCGCTGACGTTCACGGCCGGTGGACCGGCGGTGGGCGACACGGATGTGGTGATCGGGTACGATGTGGCGCAGCGTCTGGGCTATGCGGTGGGTACACCCGTGGTGGTGGTGCATGGCCTGCAGGACATCGGCACATCCAGCCATGACGCGCATCCGTTCAAGGTCGTCGGAATTCTCGCGCGCACGTTCACGCCCATCGATCGCAGTGTCTATGTGACGCTGGAAGGGATCGAGGCGATGCACGAGGAAGAACAGCCAACTGCGGGAGCCGGGACGGCAGAAGGCATTGAGCCGGAAGCCAAGGGGGCGGGAGCCAAGGGCGGAGAAACGGTAGCTGCGACGTCGGCAAAGACACCGCCGCCAACGGTGATGCCAGGGGCGGAGCCACCGCCGGGTACGCCCACGGTCATGCCGGGTGCGGAGCCGCCGCCTGAGGTCAAGCAGGCGCCGCGTCCGGTGCCGAAGCCGAAGCCCGCGGCAACGGACACTGCAGAGGCCGAGCACGATCACGGCGACGATCAGATCACCGCGTTCTTTGTCGGCACCAAGAACCGCTTTGAAGCCCTGATGCTGCAGCGCGAGATGAACACCGATCTCGTGGAGCCGCTCACGGCGGTCATTCCCGGTGTGGCGCTCGGTGAGCTCTGGCAGAACATCGGCAATGCCGAGGTGGGCCTGCGCATCATCGCGATGTTCGCGGTGGCCATCAGCATCACCGGCATGCTGGTGTCGCTCTACTCCTCACTCGAAGCACGACGCCGCGAGATGGCCATTCTGCGCGCCATCGGCGCCGGTCCCCGCACCATTCTCTCGCTGCTCGTGCTCGAGAGCACGCTGCTGGCCTTCCTCGGCTGCGTGATTGGTGTGGCCCTCGTGTACGCCGGCCTCGCCCTCGCGCAGGGGCCCGTGGAGCAGCGCTTCGGGCTGCATCTCGCGCTGCGCGCGCTGGGCAGCACCGAGTACCTCTACCTCGGCATCGTCATGGGCGCGGGCATGCTCATCGGCTTCGTGCCGGCGTGGAAGGCCTATCGCACCTCGCTCGTGGACGGGCTCTCGCCGCGGCAGTGACGCGTGATGGCTCGGCGCTGATGTCCCGTTGCTCCGTTTGACCTTGTTGCATCGTACCTGTCCCATCCACCACACCCTCCCCATGAACAAGTCGATTGCCACGCTGCTGGCACTGACCGCGTTGTCCTCACCACTCTCGGCGCAGCCGCGTCGTGGCGGCCCCCCGGTGCAGCCCAATCCGCAGGGCCTGCCCATGAATCCGCTGCCGGACTACGTGCGCAAGGATGCGCCCACCAATCCTGCGATCCTCAAGATCTGGGAAGAGGGCATGCAGCGTTCGCAGGCGGCCAGGTTTGCGCAACAGCTCATGGACTCGGTCGGTCCCCGTCTCACCGGCTCGCCGGGCATGAATCGCGGGCAGGACTGGCTGCTGGCCACGTACAAGCAGCTCGGTGTCAACGCGCGCAAGGAGCGCTACGGCACCTGGAACTCGTGGGGCCGCGGCGCCGCGTTTGCACAGCTCACCGCGCCACGCGTCAAGCCACTCGAAGCCACCATGCTCTCGTGGAGCGGCAACACCGGCGGCAAGTGGGTGGAGGGCGAAGTGGTCACGCTGCAGCCCTACAGCTCGCCGGAGGAGTTCAAGGCCTGGCTGCCCACGGTGAAGGGCAAAATCGTGCTGGCCAGCGCGCCGCGTCTCACCTGCCGCATGCCGCAGCAGGTCGCGGAGTTTGCCACGCCCGCCTCGGCCGCCGCCCTCGATACGGTGCAGCGTGATCTTGATGCCACGTATCGGGGTCTGACGCAGCGCGTGCCCACGTTCTACGCCGATGTGAAGGCGGCCGGTGCACTCGCGGTGTTCGAATCGTACTGGTCCAACTATCCGGGCATCGACAAGATCTTCGGTTCGCCGCGCAACAGCGCGCTGCCCACCTTCGACATCGGGTGCGAAGACTACGGCATGCTGTTCCGTCTTGCGCAGAACAAGCAGGGCCCCAAGGTCAAGCTGACGGCCGAGTCGGAGTTCCTCGGCGAGCAGCCGGTGTTCAACGTGATCGCCGAGATCAAGGGGTCGAGCAAGCCCGATGAGTACGTGGTGCTCTCGGCGCACTT
>JACVCT010000420.1 GCA_016741895.1 Gemmatimonadaceae bacterium
GTGGTGGTCGCCGGGGGGGCGGGGCTCGGTTGCCGCCTCGTTCCCCTGGGGCGCCGGCGGGGCGGCACGCGCTGGCGCACGTCTATCGCTGCGTCGTGCCGCGGGCCATGGGGCACCGTCGCCAGCCCATCTATCCGCCCTTCGTATCACTGACCAACGTGGTGGTGAGCGGCAGCGAGCAACGTGCCACCGCCAGCACGGCGCAGGCCGCCGCCGACTGGGTGCGGCAGCTCGTGCAGCGTCGTGGACTGCGTGATCTCACGCTGGTGGGGCCGGCCCCCTGTCCCATCGACCGTATCAAGGATCGCTGGCGCTGGCATTTCCTGCTCAAGTCCTCGAGTCCGCGGCTCATGTCGCGTGTGGCCCGCTACGTGGCGGAGCGTTGTCCGGTACCGGCTGAGGCGGCGCTCCGCCTCGTGGTGGACCGCGATCCGGTGAGCCTGCTGTAGGCGCGCGTTACATTGCAGGGCATGACTCCGCACCCGCTCGACCGCATCCCGCCCTATGTGTTCTACGAGCTCGACGCCCGCCGTGCCGCCATGCGCGCCAAGGGGCGTACGCTCATCGATGTCGGCATCGGCAGTCCCGATGGTCCGATGCCCGAGGTGGTGGTGCAGGCGCTGCGCGAGGTGGCCGGTGATCGCAGCGTGGCCGGCTATCCGCACTTCCAGGCGCATCCGGAGTACGCCGAGGCCGTAACCCAGTATCTCGAGGCCCGCTTCGGCGTGTCGGTGGATCCGGCGCGCGAGCTGCTGGCTCTGGCGGGCTCCAAGGAGGGCATTGCCGAGTTGCTGCTGGCGCACTGCGGCCCCGGCGACGTGGTGCTGATTCCCGAGGTGTACTACCCGGTGTATGCGCGGGCCACCCAGCTGGCGGGTGCCGAGCCGGTGTTCGTGCCCTTTGCTCGCGACGGTGGGCTGGAGTTGGACGCGATAGCCGGCGACGTGCTGGCGCGGGCGCGGGTGCTGCTCATCAACTATCCCGGCAACCCCACCACTCAGGCCGTTTCACTGACTGAGCTGGCGCGCTACGTGGCCTTTGCCGAGGTGCACGATCTGCTGCTGCTGAGTGATCTCGCGTACAGCGAGTTGTCGTACGATGGCTTTGTGGTGCCCAGTGTGCTCCAGGTGCCCGGTGCGTCGCGGGTGGCGGTGGAGACTCATACCTGCAGCAAGAGCTTCAGCATGGCCGGTGTGCGCATCGCCTTTGTGGTGGGCAAGGCGGAGGCCATTTCCCGTCTCGATGCCTATCGCTCCAACATCGGCTATGGCGTGTCCACGGTGGCGCAGTTGGCGGGAGCTGCGGCGTTTCGTCATCACGCGGCGCTCGTGCCGGAGACCGTGGCGCGCTACCGCTCTCGGCGTGACGTGGTGGCCGCCGCATTGCAGCGTGGCGCATGGGCGGTGGAAGCGCCACGCGCCACCATGTACTTCTGGCTCGATGTCCCGGCCGGCGTGGATGACTGGGTCTGGGTGGACGCGCTGATGGAGGGCCCGGGTGTGGTCGTGACGCCGGGCATCGCATTTGGCGCAGCGGGACGCGGCAAGTTCCGCATCAGCCTGGTGCAGCCGGAGGCCTTGCTGGAGGAAGCGGTGGACGGGTTGGTGGCGGTGCGACGGGCTTTTGTGTAGGCCGATGGTTGGTTTGAACTGAAGGTGTGAGGATCAGAGGATTGGAGGATAAGAGAGGCGGGCGTCGGGGGACTCCGCTGCTG
>JACVCT010000076.1 GCA_016741895.1 Gemmatimonadaceae bacterium
CTGGCGCGTTTTGCGCGCGCCGCACATCGGCATGCGCTCGGGGCGCGGCTCGGGGCCCTCGAGGCCCAGGCGGTGGCGGTGGCCACGTCGCAGAGTGAGGCGAGCCGGGATGAGGTGGCGCGGCGGGTGACGCGATTGGTGCTGCGGGAGTTGACGAGGCAGTGAGCGGGCTGGTGCTGCGATAACTGCGGCGACGCCGTCCACTGCCGTGGGCCGTGAGTGATGTGTTCTGGGTGTGAGTGGTGCGGGCCGCCGCACCACGCGATCCGAAGGTTGCGGATCGCGAGATCCCGCCGATGCACCACTCGCACGCAAGACCCATCACTCTCAGCCCAGAGCGGTGGATCGAGCAACCGCAGTTGCAGTGTCCCGTGCTCGTACTCCCCTATTCGTGCCGAATGGCGTCGATCGGGCTCAGGCGCGCGGCGCGTCGCGCGGGGTAGGTGCCGAACACCAGTCCCACGACGATGGGGGCCAGTGAGGCCACGATGAGCGTGGACAGCGAGAAGCTGGCCTGCAGGAAGCCGGCGTCAGATTGCGCACGAATGATGGCCGTGATGCCGAAGGCCGCCACCAGTCCGAGGGCGATGCCCACGGCGCTGCCGGTACCGGCCACCGCCACCGATTCGGCAAGAAACTGCAGCAGGATGTCGCGGCTTCGCGCGCCCATGGCCTTGCGAATGCCGATCTCCCGCGTGCGCTCGCTCACCGACGCCAGCAACACGTTCATGATGCCGATGCCGCCCACGATGAGGGAAATGCCCGTGATGGCGCCGAGAAAGAGCTTGAACATGAGAATGCCCTGCATGGCCTGCTGCAGCCGGGCCTTGGAGGTCTGCACCAGCACCTTTTCGCTGCGCTTGCCCCAGCGCTCCGCCACCCAGCCCTGAACCTCGGCTTCGAGCGCCGGCACCTGCTCCACGCGCGGTGCCCGCACGATCAGCGTGGTGGGGCGCGGCGTGGCCATGGGCGGCAGCACGGCGTGGGCGGTGGCAAAGGGAATGACCGCCGACTGACTGCCGTCGCGCTCACCCTCATACGGCGACAGCACACCAATGACTTCAGTGGGCTGACCATTGATGCGCACATTGCGGCCAATGATACCGTGTGGGGCCCGGCCGTCCATGAGGTCGCGCGCCAGCAGCCAGGACAGCACGGCCACCTTGGCGCCGCGTGAGGCCTCCGCATCGGTGAAGAAGCGGCCGGCGTCGAGCTCGAGGTGACTGAACTCCTCGATGCGGGCCAGCGAGCCGGTGATCGAGGTCTGTCGCCGTTTGCCGGTCTCGGGCAGGTCCACCGTGGTGGTGCCAGTCACCTGCAGGGCTACGGCTTCAGCCAGCGGCACGTCCTTCACATCGGCCGCGTCCTGCGGACCGAAGATGGGATAGTCACGCACCGGAAAGACCTGTCCGTCCACACGTTCCGTGGTGCGGGCCGCGATGCTCACGGTCTGCACGTCGGTGGTGCGCTCGATCTGCGAGCGGGCTGCGCGCTCCATGCCGTCACCGAGACAGAGCACGGCCACCAGCGAGGCCACGCCAATGACGACCCCGAGGGTGGAGAGGATGGTGCGCAGCGGGTTGACGCGCATGGCATCAACGCCCACCCAGGCGCCGGTGCGGATACTGGCCAGAAAATGAATCATGGACCGAACTACGAAGGCCGCCCGCCGGGAGTTCCAGCGGGCGGCCTCGTGGTCCGGCGGGCAATCAGACGCCGACGAGCTCGGGCTCGGGTTCGTTCACCGGGGCGTCCACCAGGGCAATGCGCAGCACGTCCCGCAGGGTCTCCACCGGGTGGAAGCGCAGGAGCTGGCGCACCTCCTCCGGCACGTCCTCGAGATCGGCCTCGTTGGCCTTGGGAATGATGACTTCCTTGATGCCGGCACGATGGGCGCCGAGGACCTTCTCCTTCACGCCGCCGATGGGCAGCACGCGCCCACGCAGCGTGATTTCGCCGGTCATGGACACGTCACGCCGCACTTTGCGGTTGCTCATCTCGCTCACGAGCGCGGTGGCAATCGCGATACCGGCGCTTGGCCCGTCCTTGGGGATGGCACCGGCCGGCACGTGGATGTGTGCCTCACTCGCACTGGCCACGCGATCGAGCGGAATGCCCAGCGCCTCCGCGTTGTTGGTGGCGTAGGTCAGCGCGGCCCGCGCGCTTTCCTTCATCACATCACCCAACTGCCCGGTGAGGATGAGCGAAATGGGACCAACGCGCACCTGCTCCTCGTCTTCGGTGGGACGTGTGCGGGTGCCACGGCGAATGCTGGCTTCGACGAACATGATGTCGCCGCCCATGGGCGTGTAGTACATGCCCGTGGAGATGCCCACTTCGTCATGCTCGGCGGCACGCTCGGGGTGCACCTTGGGACGACCGAGCAGCTCACGGACTTCCTCCGCGCTGATGACGTGGTCGTCGATGGTGCCCGTGTCACCCATGGCCACGCGACGCGCCACCTTGCGCGCCACCTTGCCCAGCTCGCGCTCCAACTGACGCACACCACTTTCGCGTGTGTACTCGCTGATGACCTTCATGACCGCATCGTCGGTGAAATCGAGATCGCGGTTGGACAGGCCCGACTCTTCCAGCTGACGCGGCACGAGATACTTCTTGGCGATCTCCGCCTTCTCGCGCTCGGTGTAGCCACTGAACTCCACCACTTCCATTCGGTCGAGCAGCGGACCGGGGATGTTCTGGATGAAGTTGGACGTGGCGATGAACAGCACCTCGCTCAGATCGAACGGGACGCCGAGATAGTGATCGGTGAACGAATCGTTCTGGGCCGGGTCGAGCACTTCCAGCAGCGCGCTGGAGGGATCGCCCTGATACGACTGGCCGAGCTTGTCGACTTCGTCGAGCAAAAACACGGGATTGCGTGTGCCGGCCTGTTTGAGGCCCTGAATGATGCGACCCGGCATGGCACCCACATAGGTGCGGCGATGGCCACGAATGTCGGCCTCGTCGCGCGCACCACCAAGAGCCACGCGCACGTACTCGCGGCCCAACGCCCGCGCGATGGACTTGGCGATACTCGTCTTGCCCACACCCGGCGGGCCGTTGAACAGCAGAATCGGGCCGCGGGCCATGGCCCGTGACTTGGCTTCGCGCGTGTCGGTGATGGTGCGGTCGTCGCCATTCGTGCCTAGCGACGGCGTGGCATCACTGGTGTCGCCCTTGAGTTTGGAAACGGGGAACTCACCCGTCGTGGCCACTTCGCTCGCCACCTGCTGCGCGCGCAACTGCCGCACGGCGAGAAACTCGAGTACGCGATCCTTTACGTCCTTGAGGCCGTAGTGATCTTCGTCGAGAATGGTGCCGGCATTGGCCAGTTCGAGGTGATCGTCACTGCGGTTGTTCCACGGCAGCTCGGCGATCCACTCGAGGTAGGTGCGAATGACCTGCGCCTCCATGCTCTCACGACCGGCGCGCTCGAGTCGCCCGAGTTCGCGTTCCACTTCGGCGCGCGCCTCCTTGGGCAGTTCGAGTGCCGTGAGCTTCTCGCGCAGCTCGGCGATTTCCTTGCCGGTGTCGTCGTCGCCCAGCTCCTTCTGAATGGCCTTGAGCTGTTCGCGCAGAAACATCTCGCGCTGCCGCTCGCCGAGTTCCTCCTGCACCTGCGACTTGATGTCTTCCTGTGCTTCGAGCAGGCCGATCTGGCGCTGCACGTGCACGAGCACACGACGGAGCCGCTCCTCCACGCTCAGCGTTTCGAGCAGGCCCTGCTTCTCGGGTACGGTGAGTTCGATGTAGCCGGCCACGAGATCGGCAAAGCGACCGGCGTCCTCGACGGAGTCGAGCACCTGGTGCACGACTTCCTCGGGAAGACCACGCTTCTCGCCCAGTTCGGCCGCGCGCTCGCGGGCTTCCTTGTGCAGGGCTGTGAACGCGGCGTCCTTGAGGTCGAGCGGCATCATCTCTTCGGCCGGCACGAGCACGGCCGAGAGGTAACCGTCGACTTCACTGTACTGCAGCGCGGTGGCCCGCTGTTCGCCCTGCAGCAGCAACTGCACTCCACCGAGGCCACGTTGCACCTGGCCGATGCGGGCAATGACGCCCGTGGTGAAGAGAATGTCGGGTGTGGGTTCTTCGCTGTTGTCGCGCTGGGCGACGGCAAAGACGAGGCGGTCACCCTTGAGCGCCGTTTCGATGGCGCGCAGGGTGCCGGGGCGACCGGCCGCAATGGGTGCGGTGATGCCGGGAAACATGACGGTTCCCCGCAGGGGGAGAACCGGGAGAGTCTGACGCTGTCCCATGAGGAATCCTGAGCAGAAGGAATGACGACTCATACCCCGCACGAACTGCACCGGGACATTACTGCCAAAGTGTCGGGTTCGGAGGGACGACCCTGATACGATCCGGGCAGCGGCCTGCCGATGTGCCCGGGTCCCGTCACATCGGCAGCGCGTCGCCGTGCAGGTTCGTGACACAGGGGTCCTTTGCGGCACGGTGGAACTTTTCCCGGTCCTGCCTACGTAAGGACGCGGGTCGTCCCAGTTGGCGGCGACCGGCCGGGCTTCCCGGTGCGGTCCGCTGGCCTGGCCGGCCGGCCAGCGATGGCCGGTGACGGCCACCCGTGCTGTTCCGGTTTGTTCCCATGTGCTACACTAGGACAGACCGGCCCGAACTCCCCAGACCCTCTCGAGTGTCCGAACCCGTCCCGCCATCTGCTGAAGACGCCGAGCTGCGCGCCCACGTGGAACAGGCGCTCAGTGCCGCCTATGAGTTGGATCAGGAGATCGGCCGGGGTGGCATGGGCATCGTGTACCGCGCCAAGGACCGCCGTCTCAAGCGTCACGTCGCCATCAAGCTGCTTCCCCCGGAACTGTCGTTCCGGCGGGACGTGCGCTCGCGCTTCCTGCGTGAGGCGGAAACGGCGGCGCAGCTGAGCCATCCCAACATCGTCCCGATCTATTCGGTTGACGAGGTGGGCAGCCTGGTGTTCTTCGTCATGGCCTGCATTGACGGTGACAACCTGGCCACCAAGCTGCAGAAGCGTGGGCCGCTGCCCATCGACGATGTGCGGCGTTGGATTATGGAAGTGGGCGACGCACTCGCCTACGCCCACTCGCGCGGTGTGGTGCACCGCGACATCAAGCCCGACAACATCCTGCTTGACGGCATCGACGGCCGCGCGCTGGTGACCGACTTCGGCATCGCCCGCGCCGCCAGCGACAGCGGCGAAACCTCGCGGCTCACGGCCACGGGCATGGCCATCGGCACGCCCGCCTACATGTCACCCGAGCAGGCGTCGGGCGATCGCGACCTCGATGCGCGCAGCGATCTCTACTCGCTGGGCATCGTGGCCTACCAGATGTTGTGCGGTGAGCCGCCGTTCCTCGGCAACAGCACGCCGGCGCTGCTGGTCAAGCATCTGGCCGAGCAGCCGGTGCCGATCAGTCAGCGGCGCGCCGATGTGCCGCCGGTCATGGCGGCCACGGTCATGCGTCTGCTGGAGAAGAACCCCGATCATCGCTTCCAGACGGCGAGCGACATGGTACAGGCGTTGCGCACTGGTGTGCTGCCGCCCGCGCCGCCGGGTTCCACCTCGGCCACCATGCCGGCCCCCGCCGCCCCGGTGGCATTCAACGGGGCGCCCATTGGTGGTATGCCCATGCCCACGGGCGCCCCGCCGGGAACGCCCGGCTATCAGGCGCCAGCCTACACGCAGCGTACGCTGACGGGCGCGCCGGCGGCCAATGCGCCATGGTACGCGCCGACGGCATCGGCTTCCGGTGGCGGCATGTCGGCGGACTACGACGGCTACGTGCCCACGGCGGCGGACATGGCGCGCTGGGAAGCGCCGCCCGTGGTCAAGTTCCGCAAGCATCTCGTGCCGTACCTCGCGGTCAACGGCGCGTTCCTGTTCTTCTCCATATTCGGCAATTCCGACTTCTGGGGCGTGACCACGTTCTGGACCGTGTTCATTGCCTGGAAGTACGCCAAGCTCTGGTCCGATGGGTTCGACTGGAAGGACGTGCTGCGTCAGCCGCGGCACCGCCTCTTCGGCGAGGTGCTCGAGGATCTCGGCAACAGCGTGGTGGCGACCTTCAGCCCCAAGAAGCGCGAGGAATTGCGCGCACAGGGTCGCCTGCGCGGACGTCTGTCTGGTGTGCTGGCCCCGTCGGGGCCCGCGCCGGCCACGGGTAATCCGACAGCGGGTGGACTGGTGCCGCAGGCGCCACTGTCCGAGCAGGACATGGGTGCCTATCGCGATCTGGTGCGCGGAGTGCGCGCGGATCGGGAGGAAATCGGCCGGCTGCTCAGCACCCTGCCACCCGACGAGCGCAAGCGCATTCCGGATGTGGCCAGCACGGCGGTGGATCTGGTGAACAAGGTGGAAACCATCGTGCGGGATCTGGTGCGGCTCGAGGCCTCGGCCGATCCGGGGCAGCTCGCGCGCGTGGAAGCCGAGATCACCACGCTGGAGGCGGAGGCCAATCCGCTCGACAGCGCGCGCAGCGAGTCGCGCGTGCGGCGCCTCGCGCAGCTGCGCCGTGACCGGCGTGCCGTGCTGGACGTGTCGAAGAAGGTGGAGTCGCGCCGCGCACAGCTCGAGAGCTGCCGCCTCGCCCTCGAGAACGTGCGACTCGATCTCGTGCGTCTGCGCACCGGCAACAGCAACGTGCAGAGCGTGACGCTGGTGGCGGAGCAGGCCATGCAGCTGGCGCGCGAAGTGGACATTGCGGTGCAGGCCATGAGCGAAGTGCGGGATCTCACCACGGCGCGCTCGGGATCGTGAGCGTCGGCATGGTGGACACACCAAACGGCGTGCTCGGTCACAAGGCAGTGGGTGCGCCGGATCCCAACAAGGCCGGTGCGTTCGCCACGGACGGACAGGCCCTTCGGGACCGCATCACGGCGGCCATCGGCGACCAGTATCTCATCGGTGCCGAAGTGGGACGCGGCGGCATGGCGGTGGTGTATGCGGCCGAGGATCTGCGGCTGCAGCGCAAGGTGGCGCTGAAGGTGCTGCCGCCCGATCTCGCCTTTCGCAGTGATGTGCGTGAGCGCTTCGTGCGTGAGGCGCAGACGGCGGCGCGGCTCAATCACCCGCACATCGTGCCCATCTATGCCGTGCACGAGGCCCAGGGCATGGTGGCCTTTGCCATGGCACTGGTGCATGGGGAGACGCTCGCGGTGCGACTGCAGCGCGAGTCGCGGCCGCCGTTTCCGGTGGTGGCGTCGGTGCTCGAGCAGATGGCCGATGCGCTGGCCTATGCGCATGCGGCGGGAGTGGTGCATCGCGACATCAAGCCCGACAACGTGCTGATGGACCGCGAGACGGGCCGCGCCATGCTGACGGATTTTGGCATCGCGCGCGCCGCCGAGAGTGGATCGCGACTCACGCAGACCGGCATTGCCGTGGGCACGCCCGCGTTCATGAGCCCCGAGCAGGCCATGGGCGACAAGGATGTCGACGGCCGCAGTGATCTCTATTCGGTGGGCATCGTGGGTTATCTCATGCTCACGGGTCGCCTTCCGTTCGAGGCACCCAACACGCCGGCCATGCTCATGAAGCACGTGAGCGAAACGCCGCTGCCTTTGCGCTCCCTGCGTCCCGATGTACCGCCGGCCTTGTCGGATATCGTGGATCGCTGTCTGGCCAAGCGGCCTGCCGATCGCTGGCAGAGCGCGCTGCAGTTGCGCGACGCGCTGCGTCATGTGCAGCGTGGCGGCCAACTGGATGGCCGCGCCGTGGTGCCGTACGCACCGGCCGCAGTCCCCGGTGCGGCGCCCGCAGCGCGTCCCTACTCGCCGAACAGCGCGCGGCCAGACCGCGATGATCACCGCTTCGGGCACCGCGCCGAAGACTGGGCACCGCGCCGCCTGAGCGAGGCGGAGCCCGCGCCGCGCAGTCTGCCGGCACCGGGCGCTCTGCCGCCCATTCCGCAGTTGCCGCCGTTGCCGGCCGGCGCCGATCGCAGTGCCAAGCGCGAGTGGAAGAAGGCCAATCAGGAGGCCATCAAGGATTGGCGACGCGCCGTGCGTCAGCAGCGTGACCTGCAGCAGCAGCTCTGGCGCGAACAGCAGCGGGCGGAAGGGCGCTCCACGTCGCGCTCCCGTCTGACCTTCTGGCGCCGCGAGTCGCTGGCTCCGGCGGCGCCACCCATGACGCCGGCGCAGATCGCCGATCAGGTCATGGTGTTCCGCAAGCGCGTCAAGGCGCTCGCCATTTCGAGCGGTGTGTCCCTCTCCTCGCTCATTGTCGGCGTCAGTCTCAATTTCGAGCCCATGCTGGTGCCGATGTTTGCGGGCCTGGCGGGTGCCGCGGTGTATCTGCCGCTCTCGGTGCGCAGCATGCGTCGTCTGTGGCGGGTGGGAATTTCACCGGCGTCGGCCATGGGCGATGCCTGGCAGAAGATCGCAGCCGCCGCCGATACGCGTTCGCACGAAACCAAACTGCAGGAACTCGTGGCCCGGCATGCGAGCGCAGCGGTGCTCGGCTCGCGCTACGGTGAGACGGTACGCAACGCGGCCGACGATCGCCTCGTCATCCAGGACATCACCAGCCGCCTGCCCGATGCCGAGCGCCTGATGGTGCCCGACGTCGAACCAACGGCTGATGCCCTGCTCGAGCGGGTGGGCGCCCTGGCCAACGGACTCGAGCGCCTCGATCGCGACCTGCCCGGAGCGGCTCTCGACGATCTCGCCCGTCGCATCGCGTCCCTTGAGGCTGAACCCCCCGAGTCACCCGATCGCGAGCGTCGGCTGTCGCTGCTCACGCGGCAGCAGGCCTCGCTGCAGGAGTTGGCCAGCCGCCGCGAAACCATGCAGCGTCAGCTCGACAGCGCGGCCATGGCCCTGCGTTCGTTGCGCTTCGACATCGTGAAGCTGCGCACGCTGGGCGTGGACGCGTCGGTCACGGACATCACGAGCGCCACGCAGGAAGCCCGCGCGCTCTCGCGCGATCTGGGCTACGTGCTCGACGCCGCCGAGGAAAGCCGGCGGCTCTGAGCTGCGTGTGGTGCGTCCCGCGCGCAGCACGTCGCGCGCAGAACGTCGCGCGCAGCACGTCGCGCGCGGGTGCCGGCATCACAGACTGTCGAGCCGATCCTCGAACTCCGCCACCAGGGCGCCGTGCCCGTATCGTGTGGCGGCGTCGGTGCCACGGGCAATCGCGTCGCGCACTTCGCTGTCGCGTCCGAGCGTGCGCAGCGTGTCCACGTAGCGCAGCCAGCCGTAGCCCTCGTCGTCGTACGTGGCGAGATAGGCCTGCAATTCGGCCGCGGCTTCCTCGTGCAGATTGGCCTTTAGCAGTTCATTGGCCAAGCCGAAGCGCACGAGGGCGTTCTGCGGCTGCTTGGCGGCCATGGCGCGCATGGCGGAAAGGCGATCGGTGGTCATGCGGAGATTGCGGTGGTCGGTGAACGAAGTCGAATGCGGCGAGGATGCCCGTTCAGCGCGCCAGCAGTTCACCCACGAGGGTGCCGAGACGATCCGGCGCTTCCTCCGGGGCAACATGGGCGACACCCGGCAACACGTGCACGCCGAGGTCACGCAGCGTGGCGTCCTGCAACGCGTCGCGCAGACGACGAAGACGTGCGTCGCGCAGGAAGGGATCGGTGCTGCCAACCACGAGGTAGGTTTCGCAGCGAATGGCGTTGGGCGCCAGTGTGTCCACGCTGTCGTACCGCGACGCGGCCAGCGCCGTGAGCTGCGCGCAGGCGGCATCGCGCCCCTGCCTCAGCATGAAGGGCTTGAGGTACACGTCGAGCGAGCGCGCCCCCACGTCACGATGGGCAAAGCAGGGCAACAGCGCGGCGTGCAGCGCCGAGGCCATCCACGTGGGGGAGAGTCGCTTCCAGAGCGGGACGAGGGCAGCCACGCGCTGAATGCGCCGCGTGAGATAGGCGTCGCGCGGCACGTTGGTGAGCAGTGCCGGATTGACGAGCATGAGCTGCGATACGCGTTCGGGCTGTGTGTGCGCCACGCGCGCGGCAATGGCCGCGCCCATGCCATGACCCACCAGAATGGCCTCACGCAGTCCCATGATGTCGAGCAGGGTGGCCACACGCTGTGTGTGGCCGGCCACCGTCATGGACGCTGCGCCCGGCGGATCACTGCGACCGTGGCCCAGCAGGTCGAGCACCAGCACGCGGTGTCCCTTGGGCAGACGCGGCAGTACATCCTGCCACAGGCGCGATGAGGTGAAGCACCCGTGGATGAGGACGATGGGATGCCCGGCGCCACGCTGACCAAAGGCGTAGCAGTAGAGCCGGACGCCACCGACATCGACGAATTCGCCGCGCATTCAGCAGCGGGACGGGGCGGGTCGGACCTTCATGGGAAGGAAGGCTAATGCCCCACAGGCCACGAGGGCACCGTGCCGGGATGGCGCGATGCCCTCGTGAGAAACGCCGTTGGTCAGGCCCGGAACGCGGGCCGCCCCAAAAACGGCGACCGAATCAGCGGTGCAATCAGCGACCGCCGCGGCGGCCCTGGGGCATGGCGGCGAGATTCTCGTCGAACTTCTTCTTGTGCTCGTCGGTCGTGAGCAAGCCCTTGAGGGCTTCGTTCCGCTCGCTGTTCACCTTCTGCATGGCCTGCTGCATGGCTTCGCGGTCGCCACCGCCGCTGCGGGCAGCCTGCATGGCTTCCATCTGGCTGCGCATGCCCTTCATGATGATCGTGTCGGCCTTGGCCGACTGCTCGGCCGACAGCGTGATGTCCTTGAACAGCATTTCCTTCTGGCGGGCGACGCGCTGTTCGGGCGTCATCTGCTGCATGCCGCCACCACCGCCGCCGCCGCCCTGAGCGTACGCGGGTGCAGCAATGGCCAGGAGCGCAACGGCAGCAAACAGGCGGAGCGAGGTCTTCATGGAAGAGATCCGTATGCGGAAGTGGTGGGACAGGCGGTGTTATGGGGACCGCTCTGGGTGAGACGAAAGGCGGGGCGAAACGTTAAGTGCCTTGGCTGCAAGCGGTTTGCCGATTTCCAGTCGTCGAGAGCGGGTGGCGAACCGAGCTCACGCTTGCCTCTGGCGCGGGCTCGAATCGGCGGTACGTTTGCGCGATATGACCATCCCTCCGTCTGTCCCTCCTCTGCCGCCGGACCAGGTGGTCGCGGTGCCCGGCGAACTCCTCGAGGCACCGCCGGCGCCGCCCGCCCCTCCGCCACCGCCACCGCCCGTCCCCGCGCCCATGGCCTGGCTGCTGACCGAGGGCGGGCCGGCGGTGCAGGCCCGGCTGCTGCGCGACATCGCGCCAGCCGTTCCGGCGTTGCGGGATGTACTGGAGGCCGTGCAACCGGCGGGTTTGGCCACCCTGCCGTATGGAAGCCGGGCCGGATGGCATCTGCTGGGACAGCAGGGGGTGGACGGCCAGTGGCCGGCCGGGTGGCTTACGGTTCCGCCCGGCTCCGAGCGGGTGGGCGTGGGGACCATTCCAGCCTACCGCCGTCTGCTCGAGCTCGGTTGGGACCCGGAGATCCCGTCGCTGCAGGTGGCGCGTCGTGGCCTGTTCCGACTGTTGGCCGAGGATCTCGATTGGTCCGTCATGGGTGAGCTCACGCCCCAGTTCGACGACGAGGACCAGATTCGTCATGGCCGGCGCATCCTGCGTGAGGCGGCGGCGGCAGCATTGGCGCAGTCGGGCCATGAGGATGACCCGCGGCTGCGGGGCGCCGCCCGGCGGCTGGTGCAGCGGGTGAACACCTTCCTCAAGAGTCCGCTGGCCGCCAAACCCTGGGTGCGACTGGGCAACCAGCATGTGCTCGATGCTGACGCCGCGCCGCCCAGCTTTCACCTGCTGGTCATGCTGGCGTATATGCCCACCTTCCGCAGCGAACACGCGGAATTCATGGAGCGGCTCTACGAGTGGCTCTCACAGCCCTGGCCGCGGCAGGCGGCAGTGCAGCTGGTGGGCGAGGTGGTGGTGCAGGAACAGCCGCAGCTCGCGCTGGGCGACTACCTCGCCACGCGCACGACCCTGGACGGCGACATCGTGAGCGCCCTGGCCTGGCTCGAGATCATGGCCCGGCTCGGCTTCCTCAACCGTCATGAGGGCTGGACGCGGCTGCTGGACCGCATGCTGGGCGACCGCGACCGGCGCGGCGTGTGGACGCCGCCCCGCTCCGTGGAGTTTCCGGCGCAGGTGCCGGTCTGGTCCTGGCCGGTGGCGCCGCTGTTCGATGCCGGCTGGGAGGCGGCCGACCGCGGCTGGTCACTGGATGTGACCTTCCGTCTGCTGCTCATCGCCCAGCTGGCGGGCCGGGAGCTGCTGCTGGGGTAGCGCCGCCGCATGGCGTGGCGTGGCGTGGCGTCGCCGTATGCTGTCGCCGTATGCCGTCGCCGTATGCCGTCGCCGTATGCCGTCGCCGTATGCCGTCGCCATATGCCGTCGCCATCTGGCGCTGCCCATTAGCTTTCGGGGATCCATGACGATTCTCGATTCCGAAGCGACCGTCGGCGATGTGACCTTCGCCGACCTGGGGCTGGCCCAGCCCCTTCTCGACGCCCTGCGTGACGCGGGGTATGAACGCCCGACTCCCATCCAGCGTGAAGCCATTCCGCTGGCCCTGAGTGGCCGGGACCTGATCGGTCTGGCCCAGACGGGCACCGGCAAGACGGCATCCTTCACGTTGCCGATGGTGCATCGCCTGCTGGGCGGTCCGCGGCGCACACGGGTGCTGGTGCTGACGCCGACCCGCGAGCTCTGCCTGCAGGTGGAGGAGAGCGTACGCAAGTACTCGCGGCATGCGCCGGTGGACGTGATTCCGGTATTCGGCGGCGTGGGGTACGAACCGCAGGAGCGCGCGCTGCGGCAGGGCGTCGATGTGGTGGTGGCCACTCCCGGCCGCCTGCTCGACCATCTCGAGAAGCGCAACGTCGACTTCACCTATCTCGAGACGCTGGTACTCGAGGAAGCCGATCGCATGCTCGACATGGGCTTTGCGCCGCAGCTCAACCGCATCGTGGAGCAGGTGCCGCGTTACCGGCAGACGCTGCTCTTCTCCGCCACCATGCCGCCCGAAGTGGAAGCGCTGGCCCGCAAGTATCTGCGCAAGCCGGTGGTGGTGCAGGTGGGGCGGCGCTCGAGCGCGGCCACGACGGTCACGCACGCCGTGTACCCGGTGCCGCGTCATCGCAAGAACGATCTGCTGGTGCATCTGCTCACGGCCGCCGATCACGACTCGGTGCTGGTGTTCACGCGCACCAAGAGCGGCGCCGACCGCGTGGTGCGCGATCTGTCGCAGGCCGGCGTACAGGCCGGCGCCATGCACGCCGACAAGTCGCAGCGCGAGCGCATGCAGGCACTCGAGGACTTCAAGAGTGGCAAGTTGCGTGTGCTGGTGGCCACCGACATCGCGCAGCGCGGGCTCGACATCAGCGGCATCACGCACGTCATCAATTTTGATGTGCCGCAGCAGCCCGAGGACTACGTGCACCGGATTGGTCGCACGGGCCGCGCCGCCAGCACCGGCGACGCGTACACGTTCATGAGTGCGGAGGAGATTGGCCTGGTGCGCACCATCGAGCGCACCATTGGCCAGGAAATCCCGCGGGTGAGTGTGCCGGGGTTCGACTTCGGTACCTGAGGGTGAACGGGGGCAACTCCGAACTCAATACTTGCACTCAAAGCTCACAGCTGACCGGACTGTCGGTTGGCTGTGAGTTTTGCGTTGAAGTGATGAGTGTCGAGTGCAAACCGTGAACTCGATACTCGAACCCAGAACCCGAAACTGATCAGCTCCGGGTCTTGAGTAGGAGTTCCGAGTCTTGAGTTGAAGGACCGAATCGTCCGGCGCCCGTCTGAATTCGGCCGTAGCTTGACGCCGCCGATGCGGGGCCGCACAATCTGAGAATCAGATGCGCCGCCACGCGGGGCAATTCGGTATTGTGACGCGTTCGATCAGTCGGGAGCGTATCTCATGCGTGCCATCATTGCCAAGGTCCGAATAGCTGCAGTGTGTTCAGCCGCACTGTGCGTTGGCGCTGCCGTCACGACTGCCCGTGCTCAGTCATTCGACCTGCGTTCGCGCGTTGAGCCGCACATTCAGTTCATGGTTGGCGAGTATCACGCAGCGTGGCAGCGCGCGTGGCGAGACAGCGAAGAGTATCGGCGGTTTCGGATCTCGAACGAGTTGTATGGACTCCGACGTACATTGCTTCATTGCCACCCCCAGTATTTTGATGAGGCCTATCGGCGACGATGGAATGAGACGGACTCGGTGCCTGTCGCATACACGGCGGTAATTCGTGGCAAGGACCCGGCACATTGGCTATGTCCTCGTTGGCTGCTGACACCGGAATTCATTGACGCTGCCGATGAGTCCGTATGGCGAGACTTTGCGTTACGCCCGCATTTCAGGGCAAGCATAGCTGCGAAGCGGTCGCACCTGTTGGCCACGCTCGACAGTGCACAATCCGTTGACCCCGGCAACGCGTGGATCTCGGGTCAGCTCGTTCGGCTTCGTCTGGCCGACCTCGACGAACGTGGAGCCGCGCGCGCAGCGGCGAACTGTCGAACCGAAGGATGGTGGTGCCCCGCGCTCAGGGGACTCGTGCAGACTCGGAGTGGCCAATACCTGGCCGCCGACTCCAGCTTTCTTGGCATGCGACAGGCCATGGGCGACAGCCTGCGTTGCGAGTGGGACGACGTGTCCGAGCTGCTGGAAGAGGTCGACCGGGCACGATTCCGATCCATGAGTTGTGCAGCGCGGGAACAACTTGCTGGCACGATCTGGTGGCTGGCCGATCCGCTCTGGCGCGAACCCGGAAACGCACGGCGAGCTGAGCACGACGCGAGACGCACCGAGATCGCAGTCGGGCGCATGGCAATGCAGGACGAGCGTCTCAGCTACGAGGGACTACCCGGTGGTGAGGCGGTCGAATCGCTCGTCTTGCGGTATGGATGGCCGACATACCGGAGTTGGTTGGGTATGGCTGAAGAACGGGAGCACACCAATTGGCTCTCATATTCCGAGAACAGTCCACCATCATCGCCATATTCATCACTTGAATATGCCCTCGACCGCATTCACACGCTTCCGAGCTGGCGCGCCGCTCTGAATCCGTTCGAGGCCAAACCTGAGGACTGGCGCTTCATCGACGAAGACAGCACCGGCATGCCAACGGCGACCTGGTGGCCCACCGAGCACTTCCAGCCGGCCCGTCGTCTTGTGCAATTGCCCGAAGGGCAGACCGTGTCGGTGCGTCGCCAGTCGTATGTCGAAGTGGTCAGCGCCGTCACGATGGGGCATC
>JACVCT010000077.1 GCA_016741895.1 Gemmatimonadaceae bacterium
TGGCGCCGTCCGCGTTCATCGGACCACTGGCCGTGTGGCAGCTGGTACTGCTCGTGGGCTTCACGGGATGGTTTGCCGTGGCCCGTCAGGTCACCGATGCACTCGACGCACTGCTGGTGGAGGACTTTGCATTGGCCGCCCGCGCGCTCGGGGTGCGCTCGTCCCGTCTGGTGTGGCGACATCTGCTGCCTCACCTGCTGCCCCTGCTCGCCGTCTCGGCCACCTTTGCCGTGGCCTCCACCATCGCGCTGGAGACCACGCTCAGCTACCTCGGTATGGGTGTGCAGCCGCCCGAAGCCAGCTGGGGCGCCATCATGCGGGACGGCGCCTCTGCCATGACCAGCGAATGGTGGATGACCCTCTTCCCCGGTCTCGCCACGATGGCGGTCACCATGGCCTGCAACGCCCTTGGTGATGCCTTGCGGCCGCCCCGCGCCGCGTCGCAGGTTGCGTCGTGACTCCCGCCTACGCCTCCCCGCCGCTGCTCGACGTGCAGTCGCTGCAAATCGACCTGCCGGTGGGCGGTGTGCCGGTCCGTGCCGTGGACGACCTGTCCTTCACCGTGGCGCGTGGTGAGACGGTTTGCCTTGTGGGAGAGTCGGGCAGCGGCAAGTCGCTCACCGCCCTGTCGTTGCTGCGGCTGCTGCCGCCCATCGCCCGCATCGGCCGCGCCAGCCGCATCGTCTTCGACGGAACCGACATCCTGCAATTGGCGCCGGAGCCCCTGCGCCAGCTGCGCGGACAGCATGTTGCGATGGTGTTCCAGGAGCCCATGACGGCACTCAATCCCGTCCGTCGCGTGGGCAGTCAGATCGCCGAAGTGGTGCGCGCGCACACCACGCGCCGCAGCGCGGAGGCCTGGGAGGACGCCGTCCGCATGCTGGAGGCGGTGGGTATTGCCGACGCGGCGGCGCGCGCGCGGCAGTATCCACACGAACTGTCGGGAGGCATGCGGCAGCGTGTCATGCTGGCCATGGCGCTCGTCCTGCGCCCGCAGCTGCTCATTGCCGATGAACCCACCACGGCACTCGATGTCACCATTCAGGCCCAGGTGCTGGACCTGCTGCGTGCGCAGCGCGTGGCCTCGCAGATGGCGCTGCTGCTCATCACGCATGATCTGGGCGTGGTGGCCGAAATGGCCTCGCGGGTGCTGGTGATGTACGGTGGTCGTCTGGTGGAGGAAGCACCGGTGGACGTGCTGTTCTCGCGCCCGGCGCACCCGTACACACAGGGGCTGCTGGCGGCGGTGCCGGGTATTCGCCAGGACCTGGGGCACACGAGGGCGGCTGACGACGAGGCGCCGCGCCTCGCCACCATTCCGGGCACGGTACCGGCACTCGGCGCCTTTCCCTCGGGCTGTGCCTTCCGCGATCGTTGTCCGCTGGCCGTGGCCGAATGTGCCAGCGAGGTGCCGGCACTGCATCAGATCGGACCGGCGCATCGGGCCCGCTGTCATCTCGTGCGCGAGGCGCGCAGCGAAGCCCACGCAACGAGCCCATCACACGAGCAGGGCGCGGTACGCCCATGACGCCGCTGCTTTCGGTGCGGAATCTGACCAAGCACTTCCCCATCCGCCGCGGCGTGCTGCAGCGGGCCGTGGGGCAGTTGCGCGCCGTGGATGGCGTGTCGTTCGATATCGCCCGGGGAGAGACCCTCGCCCTCGTCGGAGAAAGCGGCAGCGGCAAGACCACCACCGGTCGTGCCATTCTGCGTCTGGTGGAACCCACGTCGGGCAGCGTGCACGTCAATGGCACCGACTTCGGTGCCCTGCGCGGCGAAGCCCTGCGGCGCATGCGCCGTCACCTGCAGATCATCTTCCAGGATCCCTACGGCTCGCTCAACCCGCGTCTCACCGTGGGCGAGGCCATCCGCGAGGGGCTGCTGGTGCACCAGTTGGCCAAGGGCGCCGCCGCCAACGAGCGTGTGGCGGCCGTGCTGCAGGAAGTCGGGCTGCAGCCCGACATGGCCATGCGCTATCCGCACGAGTTCTCCGGCGGACAGCGGCAGCGCATCGGCATCGCCCGGGCACTGGCGGTGGAACCCGACTTCATCGTCTGCGACGAACCGGTGTCGGCGCTGGACGTGAGTGTGCAGGCGCAGGTCATCAATCTGCTGCGCGACCTGCAGCGCGCGCGTGGGTTGGCTTACCTGTTCATTGCACACGACCTGGCAGTGGTGTCGCACATGGCCGACCGCGTGGCCGTGATGTATCTGGGCCGGGTGGTCGAGCTGGCCCCACGACGCCCGATCTTTGCCACGCCCCTGCACCCCTACACTCGCGCGCTGCTGTCGGCGGTGCCGGTCCCCATCCCGGGAGCAGTGCGCCGTCGTATACTTTTAGCCGGCGAGCCACCCTCCCCGGCCAATCCACCGTCGGGCTGCGTGTTTCACCCGCGTTGTTCCCACCCGCACAAGAACGCGATCTGTTCGCAGGTTGCTCCGCCGCTCGAGGAAATGGCCCCTGGCCACCTCGTGGCCTGTCACCACGCTTCCCTCCCTTCCAGCCCTGCCTCGTGAGCTCCATCGCCCCGACCCAGGATCGTTCCTTCTTCGGTCACCCCAAGGGTCTCGGTCTGCTTTTCGCCACCGAGATGTGGGAGCGCTTTTCGTTCTACGGACTGCGCCCGCTGCTCATCCTGTTCATGGCCGCCGCCCTCAACGACGGCGGCTTCGGCTTTGAACGACCGCAGGCCTCGGCCATCGTCGGCATCTACGCGGCGAGTGTCTACCTGGCCTCATTGCCCGGCGGTTGGATTGCGGATCGCTGGCTGGGGTTGCGCCGTGCCATTCTCACCGGCGCCGTGCTCATCACGAGCGGGCATCTCGCCATTGGTGTCTCGGGCTTTGCAGGTGAGGGAGTGGGCAAGCCGTTCTTCTTCCTCGGCCTCATCCTCATCGTGCTCGGCACGGGCCTGCTCAAGCCCAACATCTCGGCCATCGTCGGTGATCTCTATCCGGAAGGTGGTGCGCGTCGGGATGCCGGTTTCTCCATTTTTTACATGGGCATCAACACCGGTGCCTTCATTGGTCAGTTGGTCACCGGGTACCTGGGCGAGCGCGTGAGCTGGCACTGGGGTTTTGGTGCCGCCGGTGTGGGCATGGCCTTCGGTCTGCTCAGCTTCTGGCTCGGTGCGCGCCGCTTGCTCGGCACCATTGGCGAAGACATTGTGCGCGACCCGAACGCCACAGTGCAGGCTGCGCGCGAGCGCACCGTACGCAACAGCACGTTTGCCGGACTGGCCGTGCTGGCGGCCGTGTTCCTGCTTGCCTCAACGGGCACCATCACGCTCGACCCGCAGGTCATCGGCGGCGCCATGACCTTTGTGCTGGTGGGCCTCGCGGTGGCCTACTTCACGTATCTGTTCGTGTTTGGCGGCCTGACCAGCGAGGAGAAGAAGCGCAGCGCCGTCATCTTCGTGCTCTTCGTGTTCGCCGCCATCTTCTGGGCGGCGTTCGAACAGGCGCCCACTTCGCTGAACCTGTTCGCGAACGACTTCACCAATCGCAACGTGTTCGGCTTCGACGTGCCGGCCACCTGGTTCCAGTCGGTGAACTCGGCGTTCATCATCGTGCTGTCTCCGCTGATGGCCATGCTGTGGGGCGCGCTGGCGGCGCGGCGCATCGACCTGTCGAGCCCCGCCAAGTTCGCCATCGGTCTGGCCATGGCGGGAGTGGGCTTTCTGCTCATGGTGTTTGCGGCGAACGCGGTGGTGGCCAGCGGCGGCACCGTACTCGTCTCGCCCTGGTGGCTGATTGCCAGCTACTTCTTCCAGACGGTCGGCGAATTGTTTGTGAGCCCCGTGGGTCTTTCGTCCATGACAAAACTGTCGCCGCGGCGCTACGTGGGGCAGATGATGGGCATCTGGTTCCTCGCCACGTCAGTAGGCAATCTGGTGGCAGGCCTTGTTGGTGGTCATGTCGATCCCACCAAGCTCGAACAGACGCCCACGGTGTTCAGCGGCACCGCCATCGCGCTCTTTGCGTCCACGGTCATTCTGATGCTGATGATCGTCCCCATCCGGCGCATGATGGCGGGTGTGAAGGACGAAGGGGCCGCCGCCTGATGTGAGCAGGTGACCACGGTGCAGAATCACTGCGCCGTGGTCACGCCGGGCAACACCCAATGCGCGTCAGGGCCAGGTGAACAGCGACGTGGGCGCCGTGCGCTCGCGACTGGCCGCGACATCGCGCGGATCGCGCCAGAAATTGCGGCTGCGGTCCAAGCCGGTGAAGCGCACCTCGAAGCGCCGGAAGGGATCGTTCCCCACCGGCACGGCAAAATCGAGACGCCACAGACGACGTGAGCTGGGCGGCACCGCTGCCAGCAGCGACACGCCAAACGCGCCGCGCCAGGGCGCGTCCACCGAATAGGGCACGGTGCTTTCACGCCAGAGGCGACCTGCCTCCACAAATCCGGCAAAGCCCATGTCGGCCACGTTGAATCGCGTCGGCACCACAAGGCGCTGTTCGGCGCGCAGCACGGTGCGCCGCGCACCGGCCGACCACGAGCGGCGATGCCCCATGATGCCGCCTTCGGGATCGGCAAGCGACAGCTGAAACGGCGCCTGCATGCGGCGCCCCGTGGCCCACTCCGCCTGCAGCACCGTCGTCTGACGCACCGCGGGACGGAAATACCAGGCCGCGCGGCCGCTGCCGATGACATTCTCCCATCTATTGCGGTCGAGACTGTAGCGCGCCTCGGTGATACCCTGCACTCCCACGTACCAGCGATCGCCCGCAGCGCCGGCATAAATGTTGGAGGCGAGGAAGCGGTCGCGATCTCTCGCGGGGCCCACCACGATGGACTGACCAAGCACAAAGCCCGCCTGTACACCGACCCGCACGTCCTGCGTGCCCGTGAGGGCGTCGAACCCCTGCACCGGCTTGAATCGAATGGCGCGCATGCCGAGCAGCAGGTTGGCGCGCAGCACATTCTGCGAGGCAAAACCTGGTGGCGCCGCATCGGGAAAGCTGTCGGGCAACACGCCGTCGGGAGTCAACAGCACGGCCTGTGAATCCGTACTCTCCGATTCCCGCGTGATCGACGCCCCGATGAGCTTGAGCCGGCCCACGGGTCCCACACGCACCAGCCCACCCACGTTGCCATAGGCGCGCCGCACGGTCACGGCATTCGCTGGCAGTGATTCGCGCTGCAGGATGAACGGTTCACGCGTGCCACCCACCGCGCCAACCCACGCAAAACGCTGCAGGTCGGTGTAGTAGGGTCTGACAACCTCGAGGTTCATGCGCTGGCCGAACAGGTCACGTCGCCCCTCGAGCCGCAATTCGTTGCGCCCGCCGGCAAACTGATAGTCGGTATAGCGCATGCCGAGCACGTCGTTGTAAGCCAGTCCATCCCGCCACTCGACCGCCGCCATGGTGGCGCTGCCGCCAAGATTCATCTCGCCCACACGCAGGCCTCGAAACAGCGGGGCCTCCGTGCGTATGCGCGGCGCGAACACCAGACTGAAGTCATCGCGCGTTTCCACTTCGAGACGCACACCGCCCTGCTCGTCGTCGTACACCCGGATGCGCGCATCCACGAGATAGGGCTGGGCGCGCAGGATGCGCTCCGATTCGGCGCGCTTGATCTGATTGCACGGATCGCCGGGCTTGAGCAGCAGGAATCGCCGCACCACGTCGTCCTGCGTGTTGACGTGCATGCGCCGCACGGTGCGCCGCACCCATTCGAGATCACGCGGCAGGCGCTCGTTGAACGGCGGCTGCGTGATGATCACGATGTCGCTGATGGGCTGGCCGGCGCAGCCCGCCACCGGCAGACGGCCCTGGCTCGATACCGGGGGCTGACGTCGCCCGTCGTTGCTGCCGCTGCGCTGGTTCTGCCCCGTGCCAGCCTGCGCCAACACCAGGCGCGTCGCGCAGCAGAGCGGCAGCATCGCGGTCAGCAGGGCGTGCGCGACGGCGGCGCAGCCCTTCCGCCGCCCCTTCCCCATCATCGTCCCAGCTTGCGCTTGAGATCCGCGAGGCGCGCGTCGGCATCGGCTTCGCGCTCGGCCCGGGTGCGCCGTGATGGGGGCGGCGTGGACTCCAGATCCAGCAGCGCGTCCGGATCGTCGCTGAGTGCCGCCTCCACCTCACGCTGCGCCGCCTGCTCCGGCGTGGAGTCGGTTGGCGCCATGCCCGACATCACCCGACGCAATTCCTGCGTCATGGCGTCGTAGTCCCGCTCGGCCAGCTGCAGCTCCTGCTGCTGCGCCATGCGCTTGGTTTCGAGCATCGCGACGCGCTCGGCATGCTGAGCGGCAAAACGCTCGGCAATCGCCACCGTCTCGTCGTCACCGATGTCGGCCGCGTAGCCCTGACGTCGACGGACCGTGTCCAGTTCCGCCCGCTCGGCTTCGAGCCGCGCCTCCGTCCCGGCAAGCGCCGTGCGCAGATCCTGCAGCGCCAGCTTCGCATGCACCAGCGCGTCCCGCATGCCCGTGGACATGCGGCGCCGCTCATCGGGGTCGAGACGGGTGCTGAAGGTGCGGAGCGTGTCGCGAAGATCGTCGAACATCGGTCGAACAAAAGGGGAAAGCCGAAGCGGGGCAAGGGGGGGCGGGAACCGCCCCTTCCCTGTTATTATCGGTCCTACCCCGCAGCCGCCGGTGTCGATTCCCCGCGGCCCCGTTTTGCCCCCTCACCGGTTCCTGTGCTCTACCTCGCCATCCCTGCGTACAACGAGGTCGCGACCATCGGCGTCCTGCTGTGGCGGCTCCGCACGGTCCTCGCGGAGTTCCCACGCGAGTACGAAGTGGTCGTCTACGACGACGCGAGCACGGACGAGACGGCCGAGGTGGCGGCGCAGTACGAGCAGGCCATGCCGGTGTCGGTCGTGCGGGGCACCCGGCACCTGGGCTACGCAGGGGCGGTCGAAGCCCTGTTGCGGGACGTCGCCGGACGCACGCGCTATCCGCGGCGCGACGCCGTGTTGCTCCTGCAGGGCGACTTCACCGACCCGCCCGGTATCGTGCCGGAGTTCGCCCGTCGCTTTGACGGCGGTGCCGACCTGGTCGTTGGCGAGCGGCTGGTGGTGGCCGATGCTCCGCGTGCGGTCAAGCGCCTCTTCACTGGCGCGCATTGGGCCATGCGCCCCTTTGTGCGGGTGGATGGCGTCCGCGACCTGACGGCATCCATGCGCCTCATGCGCATCTCCGTGCTGCGTGACGCCCTGCGCGCGGCTCCCACCAACGGCTCGGCGTGGTTGGCCGGTGACAGTTGGACGACCAATACGGACCTGCTGCTGCATCTTGTGCCGCATGCCCGGCGTGTGGAGGCTGTCCCGCTCGAACCCACCTATGGCGTGCGCATGCGGGAAACCCGACGGGTGGCCATGCGTGACGCGCTGGCCGCGCTCAAGTGGGCCTGGGGCGCCCGTGGCCGCCGCGCCGTGGCCGGCTCCGCTCCGGACGCGGGCAGCGATCAGGACCGGCGCAGCCGCGGACAGGGTCGCCGTCGGGAGGAGGGCGAGCCGCTGTCCGTGGAACGACTGCGCGAGAAGGTCCGGGAGCGCGAAGGCAGTTCCGGTCTCGAGTCGGGCGGCGGCGACGAACGTCGCGACAAGCGCCGCAATCGCGAGCGGGACAAGCTCCGCGAGCGCGGACCGGAGCGCGGTAGTGAGCGTGGACCTGAACGCGGTGGTGCTGACCGCGGGCGGGCTGCCATGGACGTGGACACGGAACTGCACGACCCGGCCGCCGGGCCGCGCGCCGCCCGTCCACCACGTGGCGATCGACCGGAGCGTGCAGAGCGGAGCGAGCGCACCGAGCGCTCGGAGCGCCCGCGCCAGGAACGTTCCGCTCAGGACAGAACTGCACAGGAGCGCCCGAGTCAGGAGCGCAGCCGAAAGCCCCGTGAGGCGCGCGAGACCCGCCCAGGCCGGGAAGAAGCACGTGACGCCGTGGGCGACGTTGCCCTGCCGGGCGCAGGACGCAGTGAACCCACGCGCGCCGAGGGCCCGCGCGCGGATGCCGGTCGTACAATTCCCGCCCGCGAACCGGCGGAGGGGCTCGGTCAGACTGGCGCGGCGGATCGGCTGGAGTTCGACGACCCGTTTGCGCCGCGCGGACCACGGGCGGATCGACTGCAGCGTGTCCTCGGCGACCCGGCTGCCGGCGGTCGGGAATCCGTACCGCCTTCTGACCCGACCATGTCTTCTGCGGACGCACCGGCATCGGGCACCGCAGATCTGCCGGTGCCCGTGTGGCGTCCGCCGGCCGAGGCGCAGCTCACCGGTGACACACGAAGCGCGCGTGGTGCGCGGCGCACGGAGGACGCGGGGCAGTCCGACGAGGCGCGTGCGGATCTGGACGATCCCGCTGCCACCCGCACTCGGCGGGTGCGCGAGCGCTCGCGCGAAGGAGCCTTCGACACCGGGCGCGCGCCGTCAGTGTCTGACGTACCGCCGGGCAACGAGAGTGAAGCGGACAGCCGGGTCGTCGATACGCCCGTGGCGCCCATTGAACGGGCCCGCCCGCTCCAGCGGACGGATGCGCACGAGGTAGAGGAGGGCGAAGCGGAAGGCCCGCTTCGTGACGCCCACCTCGATGACGAAACCGCCATCCGGGTGACCGGTGAGTTTGCCTACGGCATGGCCACCGACGCCGGCGAAGAGGGCGGCGAGTCCGAGGAATCGGCCGAGGGACCGCGCAAGCGTCGGCGCAATCGTCGTTCGCGGCGTGGACGGCGGCGGAAGGGCGATGCCAGCGAAAGCGCGTTGGCCGAAGGTGGAGAGTCCGAAGGCGACGAGACCGAAGCGTCGGATGCGTTCTCCGCTGGGCTGGCCGGCGACCCGCACTGGCGCGGCACCCTGCTGGATCACGTGGATGGAGAGCCCGTTCGTTTCGCCGCCGCCGGGGAGGATGAAGACGACGAGACCGGCAGCGAAGGGGACGATGAGGGCAGCTTTGAGGATGAGCCTCACGCCGAAAGCATGTCCGACGGGGCTCCGCGTCAGCGACGCCGTGGACGCCGCGGGCGTCGTGGCGGCGCACGGCGGTCCCGCGGCCGTCGTGAGCGGCGGGACGGCGAGGCCCCCGGGGCAGAACACACCGGGGAAACTGAGCGTCCGGCGGACGACAGCGCCGGTTGAGCTGCCGGCGCCCGTATTCCGGCGCCGGCAAGAAACGACAACGGCCGACTGCATTTCCGCAGTCGGCCGTAGCCGTTTTGATGAGGCCGGTTCGTGCTGGCCGAGCCGAGGCCCGGGGGCCGGACGGATCAATCGCGGATGGCGCGCTCGATCCGTTCGGCGGTGGCCGGACTGAACACCCGGATGACGAAGTAGACCACGAGACCAATGAGGAGGACCTTCACGGCCAACCCCACCAGCCAGAAGAGCAGCGAAACCAGCGGACCCAGCAGCCCAAAGACCAGGCGCAGAGCCACCAGGCCAGCAAGGGCCAGCAGACCGATTGTAAAGAGAGTGCGGAGCATATGCGCCTCAGCGCGATAGGGTGTTGCTGATCTTACGATTACGGCCATCAATCGGTTTCGCTGAACCTCTTTACCGTCTATATGCGGTTAGGGGGTTAGGGTTACATTTCCGGTTTGTGTCCACCGAACTAGCTTCACCATCTCACGGCTCGGACCACCAACCCGGGCCTCTACCGACAAGGTATGGCTGAGCAGCTGGTACAGATCATGGGGCGTCACCGCCGCGAAGCGCTCCCCGAGCGCAAGCCGCAGTGGCTCAAGGTCAAGGCCCCGGGTGGTGAGAATTACATCCGACTCAAGCACATGATGCGGGAGCTCAAGCTCCACTCCGTGTGCGAGGAGGCGCACTGCCCCAACATCGGGGAGTGCTGGCAGCATGGCACCGCGACCTTCATGATCCTGGGCAGCGTCTGCACGCGCAACTGCGCGTACTGCGCTGTGTCCCATGGTCGCCCGCCCGAATACGACATCGAGGAACCCAACCGCGTCGCCGAGGCCATCGCCCAGATGAACCTCCGCCACGCGGTCATCACCTCCGTGGACCGCGACGACCTGCCCGACTTCGGCGCCTACATCTTTGCCGAAACCATCCGGCAGATCCACCAGCGCCTGCCTGGCTGCTCGGTGGAGGTGCTGGTGCCGGACTTCCAGGGCAACGTGGATTCCATCCGCGCGGTGCTCGAAGCGCGCCCGGAGATCTACAACCACAACACCGAGACCGTGCCGCGGCTGTTCAAGCGCGCGCGCCCCGGTGGCCGCTATGAGCGTGTGCTGGAGATCTTCCGCACCGCCAAGCGCATCGCGCCCGACATCCCCACCAAGACCGGCATCATCCTCGGTCTCGGCGAAACCAACGAAGAAGTCATCGAGGTCATGAAGGACCTCCGCAGCGTGGACGTCGACATCCTCACGCTGGGTCAGTATCTCAGGCCCTCCGACGCCCACATCGAACTGGATCGCTACGTCACGCCGGAGGAGTTCCGGATGCTGTACGAGGTCGGCATGCAGATGGGCTTCCGGCATGTCGAAAGCGGTCCGCTCGTTCGCTCCAGTTACCACGCCTGGGAACAGGTGCAGGCCGCTTCGCTGGCCTGACCGTTTCCATCCGACTCGACATTCCCCTCCGGCGTTCGATGCCCCAAAAGAAGAAATCCGAATCGCCTGCGGCAGGCGCACTCTCGGCGTCCAAACCGCAGGACAGCGCAGCCCTGCACCGCGAGCTGCTGTACTCCATGCTCCTGCAGCGCCGGTTCGAAGAGCGCTGTGCCGAGATGTACGCCATCGGCCGCATCGGCGGGTTCTGCCATCTCTATATCGGGCAGGAAGCCGTCTCCACGGGCATCATCTCCCTGCTGCGGCCCGACGACTACATCATCACCACCTATCGGGACCACGGACAGGCGCTCGCGCGTGGCATGACGCCGCGCGCGGTCATGTCCGAGCTCTTCGGCCGCCAGGACGGCTGCGCCAAGGGCAAGGGCGGCTCGATGCACATGTTCGACAAGCAGCTCGGCTTCCTCGGTGGGCACGGCATTGTCGGCGGGCATGTGCCCATTGCCGCCGGCGTGGGCTTCGCCATCCGTTACCGCGGCGGCGACCAGGTCATCGCCTGCTTCATGGGCGAGTCCGTGGTGAACACCGGCGCCTTCCACGAAGCGCTCAACATGGCCGCGCTCTGGAAGCTGCCCTGCATCTTCATCATCGAGAACAACCGCTACGGCATGGGCACGGCGCTCGAGCGCGCCTCGTCCATTCATGACATCTACAAGCGTGGCGCTTCGTATGACATGCCGCGCGACGTGGTGGACGGCCAGGACGTGCTGGCTGTGCGCAAGGCCACGGCCGAAGCCATCGACCGGGCGCGCAAGGAAAGCATGCCCACGCTGCTCGAGATCCGCACCTATCGCTTCATGGGCCACTCCATGTCCGACGCGGTGAGCGGCACCTACCGCACCAAGGAAGAACTCGAGCAGTACCTCAAGCGCGATCCCATCACGCTGCATCGCCAGCGCATGGAAGAAGCGGGCGAAATCACGCCCGCCGAAGTCACGGCCATGGACGAAGAGATCAAGAAGATCGTGCAGGACAGCATTGACTTCGCGGAAGCAAGTCCCGAGTTGCCGCTCGAGGCGCTCATGGAAGACATCCTCGTCGAAACCACGAGCTGAGGGCGCACGAGACATGCCAGTGATCACGTACCGCGACGCCCTCAATCAGGCGCTCCGCGAAGAGATGCACCGCGACGATCGTGTCTTCCTCATGGGCGAGGAAGTCGCCGTGTACCAGGGCGCCTACAAGGTGTCCAAGGGTCTGCTGCAGGAGTTCGGTGAAATGCGCGTGGTGGACACGCCCATCACCGAACTCGGGTTTGCCGGCGTGGGCGTGGGCGCGGCGATGGCCGGCCTGCGGCCCATCATCGAGTTCATGACCTGGAACTTCGCGCTGCTTGCGCTCGACCAGGTGGTGAACGCCGCGGCCAAGATGCTCTACATGTCCGGCGGCCAGTTCCCCATGCCCATGGTGTTCCGCGGCCCCAACGGCGCCGCGCTGCAGCTGGCGGCGCAGCACTCGCAGGCCTGGGAGTCCTGGCTCGCCCACATTCCGGGACTCAAGGTGGTCGCGCCGGGCACGCCCTACGACGCCAAGGGCCTGCTCAAGGCCGCCATCCGCGACGACAACCCGGTGTGCTTCCTCGAAGGCGAGATGCTGTACAACACCAAGGGCGAGGTGCCCGAGGAGGAGTACATCATTCCGCTCGGCAAGGCCGAGCTCAAGCGCGAGGGCGATCACTGCACGCTCATCACGCACGGCAAGATGGTGCTGGTGGCCATGCAGGCCGCCGACCTGCTGGCCAAGGAAGGCATTCGCTGCGACGTGGTGGACCTGCGCACCATTCGCCCCATGGATGTCGACGCCATTGCGGCGTCGGTGCGCAAGACCAATCGCGCGGTGGTGGTGGAGGAAGGCTGGGAGCTCTGCGGCGTGGGCGCTCAGGTGGTGGACTACGTGCAGCGCTACTGCTTCGATCATCTCGACGCGCCGGTCGTGCGCGTGCATCAGGCCGACGCGCCGATGCCCTACACCAAGAGCCTCGAAAAGGCAGCCAAGCCCGACGTGCCGAAGACCATCGCGGCCGTCAAGCAGGTTCTCTACCTCGACTGACCCAGGCGACCCATGGCGACGAAAGTGATGATGGAGGCGCTCTCTCCCACGATGGAGGAAGGGCGTCTGGTGAAGTGGGTGAAGGCCGTTGGCGATGCCGTGAAGAGCGGCGACACGATCGCTGAAGTCGAGACCGACAAGGCCATCATGGAGCTGGTGGCGCGCGGTGACGGCGTGCTGCGCGCGCAGCTCATTGCCGAGGGCGCGACCAGTCCGATCGGTGAGACCATTGGCGTGATCGCCGCGGCCGACGAGGACATCTCGGGCATCGCGGGTGGCGCAGCGGCGGCTCCGGCTGCTCCGGCTGCTCCGGCTCAGGCTGCGGCGCCTTCGGCCGAGCCCGCTGCGGCGGCCAGTGCTGACAACAGCTCACGCAGAGAAGAGGAGAGCGCAGAGAACGCAGAGGCTGCAACCTCTGGCGCCACGCGTTCCTCCCCGCTCGCGCGACGTCTGGCTGCAGAGAAAGGACTCAACCTTTCCAGCATTCAGGGCAGTGGTCCCGGTGGCCGCATCATCAAGCGCGACATCGAAGCCGCCTCCTCTGCGACCTCTGCGCCCTCCGTTCCTCTGCGTGAGCAGTCGACCCAACCGGCTGCCGCAGCTGGTGCCCCGAGCAGCGCGAGCAAGCCCACCACGGTGGCTCCCGCCATCCAGATCGACGGCGAGTACAAGGACGTGACGCTCACGCAGATGCGCAAGACGATCGCGCGTCGCCTGGGCGAGTCCATCGGCCCCATCCCCACGTTCTTCCTCACGTCGGAGATCGACATGTCGAACGTGGGCAAGCTGCGTGAGCAGATGAGCGCGGCCGGCGACCAGTTCAAGGTCTCGGTCAACGACATCATCATCAAGGCGGTGGCCATCGCGCTCACGCGTCATCCCGAAGTCAACGCACACTGGATGGGCGATCACATTCGCTACTTCAGTGCCGCGCACATCGGCATGGCCGTGGCCACGGACGACGGACTCATCGTGCCCGTCATCCGTGACGCGCACCTCAAGGGCCTTGGCGCCATCGGCAAGGAAGCCCGCGAGCTCGCCAAGCGTGCGCGCGAGCGCAAGCTGCAGCCGGCCGAGTTCAGTGGCGGCACGTTCAGCGTGTCCAATCTGGGCATGTTCGGCATCGACCAGTTCACGGCCATCATCAATCCGCCCGAGGCCGCCATTCTCGCCGTGGGAGCCACGGAAACCAAGCCGGTGTGGGAGAACGGGCAGTTCGTCCCACGGCAGCGCATGCGTGTCACCATGAGTTGTGACCATCGCATCATTGACGGTGCCGTCGGCGCGCGGTTCCTTCAGACACTCAAGCAGTTGCTCGAAAGCCCGCTCATGATGCTGTTCTGATGCCGGTGTAGCGCCCTCCGGGTGGCCACCGGCCTCACGGCCCGTCACCCAAGGCACCCTGCATGATTCGTCCAACGCTCCGATCCGTGGCCACGTCGCTCACGATCGGAGCGTTGTGGCTTGTGGGGGCGTTGACGCTGGCGTCGTGCCGTGACGCCGTGCCGGCGCCGGTGACCGAGCGCGCGCAGCTCACGCTCGTGGTGGCGGGTCTTCCACGCGGCGCCGCGGCCGGTGTGCAGGTGACCGGGCCGTCCGGCTACGCCCGCACGGTGGACAGCACCACGGTGCTGGGTGATCTCCTGCCGGGACGCTATGTCGTGCGCGCCGGTGAGGTGCGCGCGCAGGGCGCGCTCTGGAGTGCCGCAACCCCCAACGTCGAAGCCCAGCTGGTGGCCGGCGACACGATCTTTGCGGCCATCAGTTATGCGGTGGCCAGCGGGGCCGTGCGTCTCACCATCAGTGGACTGCCCAGTGGTGCCGCAGCCTCCGTCCGACTGACGGGCCCCAATGGCCTGCAACGCAGCGCCACCGGTTCGGTGACCTTCGCCGAGCTGCCTCCCGGCGAATACACGGTGATCGCCGATTCCATTCAAACGGGCGGAACCGGTTGGCGCGGACCGGCCGCGCAGACGGTGCCGGTTCCCGCCTCACTCACACCTGTCGCAGTGCAGGTGGACTATCGCCGCGTATCTGGGCGCCTGGTGTTCGTGGCCAGCGGCACGCCCGCCGATGCGCGCGCGACCGCGCGCATACAGGGCCCGTTGCTCACGGACACTCTCGTGGCCAGTGGTACCGTGCTCGACCTGCCCGTTGGCAGTCACGTCATCACCCCACTGCCCGCACTGCGCAGTGGCAGCACGCCGCCGCGACTGTACGTGCCGGTGCTGCGCTCGGTCACCCGTGCGCTGACCGACGCCGCCGTGGACACGGTCGTCGTGCCCTACACCGCAAACGCCGGCCCCATCAACCTCACGCTCGAGAACGTGATCATCACGCAGGCCGTGCAGCGCGGCGACAACGGCATCCCGCTGGTTGCCGGTAGGGACGCCCTGCTGCGCGCCTTTGTGGTGGCCGATCGCGAAGGACTTCCGCCGCCACGCGCGGTGGTCCGGCTGTACGAAGGCAGCACACAGATCGGCACCTTGCCCATGACGGCACCGGTGGGCTCGCTGCCACTGGTCACACGCGAGGGGCTGGATGGTCAGGCCTACAC
>JACVCT010000078.1 GCA_016741895.1 Gemmatimonadaceae bacterium
CCAGCCAGCGCGGCCACGCAGAGCCCGGAGTCGTCGGCAAAAACCGGGTACGGCACCCGTGCCGCGTAGTAGCGCGCCTTGGCCCGCGCGTTGGCCTCAAAGCTGTCGTGCACTTCGATCTGCTCCTCGGCCACGTCATACACCACACCGGCCTCATCGAGCGTGAGCGGCGACCAGCCATGCGCACGCAGCAACGGCAGCAGTTCGCGCAGCTTGCCGGTGCTGCGTGTGGCCAGCACGCAGGTCCGAAGTGGCGCACTCATGCGCGCAACCGCTCAGCCGGCACGCACGGCGCTCAACGTCTGATCCAGCACACGCGCCTGCGCCGCCGACAGCGACTCGATGCCGCGCACCGCCAGGCCAAGCAGTGCATCGAGTTCGTCACGCGCAAAGGTGCCATGCTCGCCGGTGCCCTGCACTTCCACGAAGCGCCCTTCACTGCTCATGACGACGTTCATGTCCACACCGGCGCGCACGTCCTCCTCGTAGTCGAGATCGAGTCGTGGTTCGCCATCGATGACGCCGACGCTCACCGCCGCCACGCGGCGACGGACGGGGGACACCGGCAGATGTCCCTGCTGCACCATCCATGCGAAGGCGTCCACCACCGCCACACTGGCTCCCGTAATGGCCGCCGTGCGCGTGCCGCCATCGGCCTGCAGCACATCGCAGTCCACCTTGATGGTGAACTCCCCGAAGCGGAAGTCGTCGAGCATGGCCCGCACACTGCGACCAATCAGGCGCTGGATTTCCTGCGTGCGTCCTCTCACCGACGAGCGCTCGCGCGATACACGGGTCTTCGTGGCGCGCGGCAGCATGGCGTATTCCGCCGTCACCCAGCCCTCGCCGCTGCCCTTCTTCCAGCCCGGCACCCCCTGCTCCACCGAGGCCGCGCACAGCACGCGCGTCTTGCCGAAACTCACCAGACACGAGCCTTCCGCGTAGGGCACCGCCCCGCGCTCCAGTGTGACCGGCCTGAGGTCGGCGGCGCTGCGTGCGTCACGCGCGGACGACGAACGTCCGGCACTGCCGGACAAGGAATCTGCTGCAGAATCAGCCACGAAGTTTCTCGATGATGGAGGTGGTGGACTGTCCGGGAACGAGCGGCACCACCACGACACGGCCGCCGCGCGCGCGCACGACATCCGCGCCCACGATGGTGTCGGGTGAGTAGTCGCCGCCCTTCACGATGACGTCAGGCGCGAGCGCCTGCACGAGCGCCTGCGGCGTGTCGTCTTCAAACACCACGACGGCATCGACGGCCTCGAGACCCGCGAGCACCGCCGCCCGTTCCGCCGTATTGCGCACCGGCCGCGTGGGGCCCTTGAGACGCTGCACCGACGCATCACTGTTAAGGCCAACCACCAGTGCCGCACCCTCACGCCGCGCGCGATCCAGCACTTCGATGTGACCGGGGTGCAGCAGGTCGAACACGCCGTTGGTGAACACGAGAGGGGATGGCGCCGCCGCGCGCCATGCGATGGCCGCCTCCCAGCTCATGACCTTGTCCACGGGACGACGTGGCCCTGTCGTGGCCACGTCTACCACTGCGACTGCACTCCCTCGACGATGTCGTTCATGAGGCTTTCGAGCGCATTGCGCAGGCCATTGCGTTCGCCGCCCTCGGCATACTGGCCTTCGCGCGACATGCTGCCCTTCTTGAAGAGATTGCGCCCCGAGGCGCTCTCCACGATCTCGATATCGAGCGTGAGCTGAAGGCGACGCCGGTTGGACGTGGTCTGCCGCGGATCGGCCGCTGCACCGGCGGGCAGATCGACTTCGTACTTGGTGATGGCGCCGCGCACCACCAGATCGGCGCGCGACTCGGGCGCCTCACGCAGATTGAGGCGATCGCGCATGACGTTGCGCAACTGCTCGAACACTTCGCGTTGCAGCTCCGGCGCGGCCGTCTGATTGTCGAAGGGCTGAATGGCCACGGTCTTGAGATGCCGCGGCAATCCGCCACCACCGGAAAACCGATAGCAGGCCGTGAGAGCGCCGACCGCCGCAACCGCCACGGACACCTGCATGACCTGGCCCAGCCAGCGCCGACGCGACCAGGTCACGTCACGCCCCCGGCCATGCGCTTCAAGGCCGTCGCCAGATTGCTTCATCAAAACCCTCGACCGTGGAAGAATCGGTCACGGCAATGGCGAGTCGCCGCTTGCCGCGCTCGTGGACGTACTGCACCTGCGCTGTGCCTCGCTCCCCGCGGGTGCGGGTGAGCCACTCGATGACCTTGCCATCCTCGACCCGATCGACACGCGTGAGATGGCGGCCGGCGAAGGCCAGACGCCAGGCGCGCCCATCGGCCGCCGAGGCGTCCTGCCCACGCAGACTTCCAAGGTCTGCCCGCAAAGTATCGCCATCGACCCGGGCAACGGTATCACGTGTGGCCGGCACCGCCAGACGCCCCAGCGACGCCCACAGCAGCGGCACCGGCGGCAGCATGCGCTTGACGAGGTCGATGCCCGGCACCGTCAGCGTATCGCCGATGAGAATGGCGTAGCCGCCGGCCATGCCATTGCGCAGGAAAAAATCGAGCCGCGCCCGCTCGGGCCCCAGCACGCGCACCGCCCCGTCACCATTGGCCTCGAAGGTTTCGTCCTTGTAGGTCCAGGTGAAGCGCAGCACCGTGGGTGTGGCCGGCAGCGTTGTGGGCGGCAGCATGGCCACCGTGGGCGCGCCGGCGAGCGGACGCGCGGCGGGTGATGCGCACGCGGACGCGAGCAGCATTGCCGCAACCGGCAGAAGGCCGCCACGAGCAACACTGCGCGCAACGCGTGGGAACGATGGCCTCACGGAACGCGGACCTGCAGCATGAGATCTCCTTGCACGATGCGATCCATCACCTCGAAGCCGTCGATGACGCGGCCGAACACGGTGTAGGCGCCATCGAGGTGCGGTTGTGACGCATGGCAGAGGTAGTACTGGCTGCCCCCCGTATCGGGGCCGGCCGTGGCGAGGCCCAGACAGCCGCGCTCGTGGCGCACACGCGTCCAGTTCTCGCGCAGTGTGAAGCCGGCGCTGCCACCCGACCCATCGCCGTTCACGTCGCCGTCCTGCACGACGAAGTTGGGTACCACGCGATGGAAGATGGAGTTCCGATAGGTTCCATTCTGCGCCAGGCGTGTGAAGGCTTCCACCACCAGCGGCGCCTCCCGTGAGGCCAGCTCGAGCGTGATGCGGCCATGTTCCGTTTCGATGTGCGCCACGGGGCGTGGTGCGCCCGGCCGCAGGTAACGGGCGGCGAGGGCTTCATAGTCCGCCATGGGCCGCTCGACCGCGGCGGTGCTGCGTGGCGGGCGCGGGGTTGTGTCCCGGATTCCGAGGCGCGCCCGCGCCGCGCGCTGCACCCGCACATCGCTGTCCTGCAGGAGCCGCTGAGCCAGAGTGGAGTCTTCCGGGCGCATGGCGTTGCGCTCCCGCCCCTGCATGGCGGCCACGCGCACGCGCCAGTCGCCGTGACCGGCCCATTCGGCTTCAATGCCGCTGAACACGTCCACTCCAAGTCGCCGCGCCTGCGGGAGCAGCGTACGGCGCGTGATCAATTGCGTGTCGGCTGCCCAGGCACGGGTCCATCGTGACACATCGCGCTGCGCGACGTCGGCAAAGCCTTCGGCCGCGGCAACACGCACGTTGGGAGCGCTATCGGCAAAACGCGCGATCACCTGTTCCGCCAGGGCATCACCATGCGTCGCGGCACTGCGCACCGCATTGACGCGCACCCGTTCGCTCGGGTCGGTGAGCAGCACGCGCAGCGCCTCGATGGCCGGAGCAGAGAGTGAGTCGCCCACCTGTGTGCGGGCCAGCGCGCGGGCCACATGCTGCCGCACCTCCTCGTCGGGATGCGCGCGCTGCGCAAGCAGCGCCCGCACGCCGCCCGGCAGGCGATTGCGCGCGATAACATACGCGGCGGCGCGCACCACCTCAGGCGCGCTGTCCTGCAGCCAGGGCGCAACGAGTGCAACCGGTGCCGGACGCAACTTGGCAGCGGCCAGGAGCAGCGCTGCGCGCACCGGCGCGGCCCGCTGCGCCGCCGTGCTCAGCTCCCGCGGCCGCAGCACGCCTTCGCCCAGCGCCAACGCAATCACCGGTCGCGCCGGCTCACCGATTTCACCGAGTGACCACGCGGCCTCGCGCGCCACCGGGTCGGGGGCACCGCCCACTGCCCGTGCGAGCGCAAGCACGCCCACCGTGTCGCGCCCAATGCCCAAGGCATAGGCGGCGTTGGCGGCAATGCTCGTGTCGCCATCGAGCAGCATGCGGCGCAGGGCCGGATAGCGCGCGGTGATGCGCACCTGACCAATGGCCAGCGCCGTGCGGGCCCGACGGTCCGGCGACGGGTCCAGCAGCAAGCTGTCCACCAGCATGGTGTCCGCACGGCGCTGGTCCACCAGCCGCAGCAGCGCCGCATCACGGCGCAGGGCCTCGCTGGAGTAGCCGGTTGCCGATGTCGCGTTGCGGCCGGCACCGCTGGACGCGCAGGCCGCAAGGAGCACGAGCGAGCCACACAGGATGCCACGGGTCAGCCACGCGCGCCGTGCGGACGTCATGATCAACAGCATGGGGAATTCACGGAGGTCAGGTGGGAATGGGCGCCGAGGAGGTCGTGGCAAGCGCGTGCTCGAGCCAGGCCCGCACTTCGGTGGGGAGACTGGACGGTCGCCCGCTGGCATTGAGACAGACCAGCGACGTACTGGCGGTGACGAGCACGGCGCCGCTGTCGGCGTGCACGATGCGGTAGCCAAACGTCATGCCGCGCGATCCCACATGCGTGAGCGTGGTGAACACCTGCACCGGGTCATCGTACCGCGCACTCCCACGGAAGCGCAGGGCGGCCTCGGAGACGGCCAGCATCACGCCATCGCGTTCGAGCTCGGCATAGGAACGGCCCGCCGCACGAATGAAATCGGTGCGGCCGATTTCACACCAGACGAGATAATTGGCGTGGTACACCACGCCCATCTGGTCGGTCTCGGCGTAGCGCACGCGCAGCGTGGAACAGGTCTCGAGGCTCATGCAGGGAAGATGGGGCCATTTGTGGCGGCGCGGCAGACAGGTTAGCCTACGGACCGTGCTTCCCACTCCCTGTCATGTCGTCGGTGACGTCCACCTGGGCGTCGCCAGCCGCGAATCGGAACTGGCGCTTCTGGCCTTTCTCCGCCGGGTCCCGTCTGCCGGCGGCAGCCTGGTGATCATGGGCGACCTGTTCGACTTCTGGTTCGCCTGGCGCCATGCCATGCCGCGCGTGGGGTTCCGCACGCTGGCCGCGCTGGCCGACCTGCACGAAGCGGGCATTCCGGTGCTGTGGATTGGCGGCAATCATGACTGCTGGGGCGGCGACGCACTGATGGCGGAAACCGGGGCCAACTACACCCTCGCGCCATGGGACGGTCGGATTGGCCCCTGGCCGACCCACCTCGCGCACGGTGACGGGCTGCGGGAGAAGGAGGATGCCCCGTATCGGCGGCTGCGCACGGTCCTGCGACATCCGTGGTCCATTGCCGCGTACAGCTGGCTGCATCCCAATCTGGCCACCCGCATTGCCATGGCTAGCTCAAAGACAAGCCGCAAGGGACGGGCGCGGGATGGCGGCGCGGGACTCATGGCCGTGGCCACCGCGCAATTGTCTGCGCCCGATGGCCCGCAGCTGGTGATGCACGGGCACTCGCATGTGCCCACGCTGGTGGAGGCCGGGCGTGGCATCTACGCCAATGCCGGCGCCTGGTATCTGGATCAGCAGTTCGTGCGCATTGAGAACGAACGCATTGGCCGATATCGCTGGAACACGGGCGCCGAGCCCCAATTGCTGCAGGAACTCAGACGGCCCGGCTCAGAAGCGGATTGAGGCCACGAACCACGGGCCATTCGCCGCCGGCACGGCGGAGAGCTGGACCGGCATGTCGAAGAGCTGCGCCGAGACAAAGGCGTCGGCACCGCTGAAGAGGTGATTGAAGGCCACGACGGCCAACCAGTCCTCGAGATGCAATCGGCGGGTGCGAATGAGATCGGCCGTGTACTTGCCGGGCGCGCGCGCCACGGCGCGCACCGTGTCACCAGCCGGCGTGAAGTTGGTGGGCAAGGAGTCGGTGCGATACGCCTTGGCCTCACGCAAATCGGCATTGACGCGCCGCAGCATGACGAGGGCGGTGAGTTCGACACTCGCGAACAAGGCGCCCGACGTTCCGCGATCGAGACGCGACTGCCCGAGTCCCGGCAGCGCCAGCGAGTACAGAAAGGCGCGCTTGGGTGTGAGCGGCGCCTTGTCAAGCAGCGCAGAGGCCGACGACGGTCGGGCGCCCACGGCCGCCGGTTGCGGCTGGGTGGCCGGCGGCGCGACGCGCGTGGAGTCCGCGCGCCCCTGCGCAAACGCGGACGCAGGCGCGATACAGACCAGAGCCGCCAGCAGGACACCCCTGCTGCTGCGCTCCAGCCAGGGGCGCATCAGGGCATGCGTCACGCGGCGGGCAACGCGGCCACGAGTTCGATCTCCACGCTCACGTTGCGCGGCAGCCCTGCCACGGCCACGGTGGAGCGCGCCGGACGCGCGTCACCAAACACGCGCGCATACACGGCATTCATGGCCGAGAAGTCGTCCATGGTGCGGAGAAAGACCGTTGTCTTGACGACATCGGCAAAGCCGCAGCCCGCCGCCTGCAACACGGCAGCAAGATTGGCGAGCACCTGCTCGGTCTGCGCCGCGACATCGCCGTCCACCACTTCCATGGTGTCGGGATGCAGGGGAATCTGCCCGGCCGTGAAAAGGAAACCATTGGCCTTCACAGCCTGCGCATAGGGCCCAATGGCCTTGGGCGCGTGATCGGTGTGCAGCGACTCGATGGACATGCGTGCGCGGGAAGATGGTGACGCGAGGAGGGCCGTCAGGCCGACAGCCCAAAAAAGCGACGCGTATTGTACAGGGTCAATGCCGCCAGCTCTTCGGCGGTGCGGCCCCGCACGGACGCCAGATGCGCGATGGTGCGTGGTACCCACGCCGACTCGTTGCGTTTCCCGCGATGGGGCACGGGCGCCAGATACGGAGCGTCGGACTCGACGAGCAGGCGATCATCGGGCACGTCGCGCAGGAGATCGAGGTCGGTCCAGTTGCGGAAGGTCACGATGCCGCTGAACGACACGTACCAGCCAACCTCGAGGGCCTGCCGCGCCAGCTCGCGCGATCCGGTGTAGCAGTGCAGCACGCCACACACCGACGCCGCGGCCGCGTCACGCAGCATGTCGGCGGTGTCGGCTTCGGCATCGCGGGTGTGCAGCACCACGGGCCGCCGCAGCTCGGCGGCCAGCTGCAGCTGCGCCGTGAGTGTGCGTCGCTGCACCTCGCGCGGGGAAAAATCGTAGTGGTAGTCGAGCCCACACTCCCCAACGGCGACGGCCCCCTGCGCCACTGCCTCGCGAACAAACGCCGGGTGCCGCTCCGTGTCCCAGGTGGCCGCGTCGTGCGGATGCACACCGGCGGTGAACCATACCAGACCGGGATGTCGCAGGGTGATGCCGGCGGCGCGTGCGGCCGCGGCTTCGGATTCACCGATACAGACAAGGGCCCGCGCCCCATTGGCGCGAGCCCGATCGATGACGGCGTCCACATCGTCCGTGAACGCCTCGCTGGCCAGGTGCACGTGGCTGTCGGCATAGGCCGCCACGTGCACCTCGGGATGCTTGCTCATGTCTCAGCCCATGCGCCGGGGCGCGTCAGCGCGCAGCGAGGCGCTCCGAGCGACCGCTGGGAGCCGCCGGCTCGTTGCCCTTGCGCATGGCCTGCATGGTGCGGTCCTCGGCCTCACGCGGATACTTGGACTCGATCCAGAGCAGGATGGGACCGGCCACGTAGATGGACGAGAAGGTGGCCACGAACACGCCGAACGCCATGACCCAGGCAAACGGGCGGATGACCTCACCGGCGATGAACAGCAGCGCCAGCGTGGCCGCCAGCGTGGTGGCGTGCGTCATGACCGAGCGCGGCAGGGTCTCGTTGATGGAGCGGTCGAGAATGCGCGCGAGCCCTTCGCCCTTGTGCGGCTTGCGGAGATTCTCGCGCACACGGTCGAAGATGATGATGGTGTCGTTGGCCGAGTAGCCGAGCAGTGTGAGGATGGCCGCCACGATGGTCAGCGACACCTCGAGGTTCATCAGCTTGATGAACGCGATGGTGACGAGAATGTCGTGAGCCGTGGCCAGCACGGCCGCCGCGCCAAAACGCCAGTCAAAGCGGATGGCGAGATAGACCAGCGTGAAGAGCGAGGCGATGAGCATCGCCATGGCCGCGCCCGTCCGCAACTCTGCGCCCACCTTGGGGCCGACGGCCTCGGTGCGCACGATGGTCACCGCACCGGCACCATACTTGGCATCGAGCGCGGTCTGGATTTCCTTGGCCACGCCTTCGGCGCCACCGGCCTGTGCCTCCACCTGCGCTTCGCTGCGGGCGCGGATGGTGTACTCGGTGTTGGAGCCGTACTGCTGGATTTCGGCGCCGGTGATGCCGGCGGCATCGAGCGTGTTGCGCACGTCGGCCACGTCAGGCGCCTGCTTGAACTGCACCTGCATGAGCGTGCCGCCGGTGAACTCGATGCTGTAGTTCACCCCGCCGGTGATGCCGAAGGTGACCAGGCCCGCCAGGATGAAGGCGATGGTGAGGCCGGCCGAAAGGCGCCAGTGCTTGACGAACTCGTACTTGGTGTTGTGGAAGATGCGCAGCATGACGGCCTCAGATGCTCAGCGTCTGGGTTCCGCGTGAGCGGTTGAGCCAGATCAGGAAGAAGGTCTTGGTGACGAAGATGGCCGTGAACAGCGACGCCACGAGGCCGGCAATGAGCGTGACCGCGAAGCCGCGCACCGGGCCCGTGCCGTACTGGTAGAGCACCATGCCGGAGAGGATGGTGGCCGCCGAGGTGTCGACAATGGCGCTGAGCGCGTGCTGGAAGCCTTCGTCGATGGCGAGACGCACGGACTTGCCGTGGTCGAGCTCTTCGCGAATGCGCTCGAAGATGAGCACGTTGGCGTCGACCGCGATACCGATGGAGAGCACGAAGCCGGCCAGACCGGGCAGCGTGAGCACGGCGTTGAAGCCCGCGAGCGTGGCCAGCGTGTACACCAGGTAGAGCGTGAGACCCGCCACGGCCAGCAGCCCCGCGAAGCGGTAGTACCCCACCATGATCACGATCACGAGTCCCATCGCCACGCCAAGGGCGACAATGCCCTTGTTGATGGAGTCGGCGCCGAGGCTGGCACCGATCTGCCGCGTCTCCATGACCTTGAGCGGCACCGGCAGGGCACCGGCACGCAGTACCAGCGCGAGGTCCTGCGCCGCCTGCAGCGTGCCGCCACCGAGCGTGATCTGGCCGTTGCGGCCGATGGCGCTCTGCAGCGTGGGCGCCGTCACGACACGCTGGTCGAGCACGATGGCCATGTTGTCACCCACGTGCTTGCCGGTTTCCACCTTGAAGCGGCGCGCGCCTTCGTTGTTGAGCGTGAACTGCACCACGTTGCCTTCCACCGGATCGGTGGACGGGCGCGCGTCGGTCAGCGCTTCACCGGTGATGATGGGCCGCGAATCGAGCACGTAGAGCGTGCGGAAACGCTCGGTGCCCGTCGCCAGCGAATCAACGCCCCAGCGCATGACCTTGCCCGGCGGCATGGCCGCCTGGATGGCCGGCAACTCGAGCGCCTGCGCCATGGCCAGGTACGCGCGCTCGGGCACGATGTACTGGCCGGGGATCTGACCGGGCTGGATGTTGCTGCTGAACAACCCGCCAGCCGCCGGCGTGGCGGGTGCCGCAGCCGTGCTGTCCGTCGTGCCAGCCACAGCCTTGCTGCTGTCGGCCGCGCTGTCGGACTTCTGCGTCAGCAGGCTGCCCACCGTGGTGGGCTTGGCCGAGTCGCCACTGACGGCGGCGGCGGCGGCATCGATGCTCAGGCCGTTGGCGCGCGCGATTTCGTCGAAACGCGGCAGCACCTTTTCGAGGGCCTGGGTCTTGTCGGTGATCTGGAACTCGAGGAACGCGGACTTCTGCACCACGTCCTGCGCGCGCTCGGCATCATCGATACCAGGCAGTTCGACGACGATGCGATCGGTGCCCACCTTCTGCACGACCGGCTCGGACACACCAAACTCGTCGATACGCTGACGCACCACCTTGATGGCGCGATCGAGCGCTTCGCTCTTGTCGGCGACCGTCTGCTTGGATTCGTCGATCTCGAGCGCCAGGGACATGCCGCCCTGCAGGTCGAGGCCACGCTTGAGCGGGACGCGCGTGACCGTGTCGTACACGAACACGCCGTTGCGCTTGACGCGCTCGACAACGGTGCGCGGGAACAGGGCCCAGATGGAGGCCGCGAGGAGTCCCACGATGAGCAGGATGCGGTACTTCAGGTTTGCCATCGATGCCGGTGGCCAGGGGGAATGTCAGCGCGCCGGAATGGAGAGGCGCCGGAACCTATCGGCGCCAGAAGCGCCAAGCCCCCAAACTTACAGGGGTTACCCGACGGACGGTAGTTCGTCGGCGGGGCATTCGTGGCCGCAGCCTGCTCAGGGCGTGGCCGAGCGGACCGCTGTCTCTGCCAGGCAGGCACGTGCCTGCGTTTCGTCCCGGGCCAACTGGGCCTTGAGGGCGTCCAGGCCGGCAAAGGTCTGCACCCCGCGCAGCCGGGCCACGAAGTCCAGCCGGATATGGGCCCCATACCAGTCGGCCGAGGCATCGAACACATGTGTTTCGATGCGGCGCTGGCGGTCGCCCACCGTGGGGCGCGGCCCCAGGTTGAGCATGCCGCCGAAGCTGCCCTCGGGGAGCTGCACCCGCACGGCATACACGCCATCGGGCGGCAGCAGCTTGCGCTCGGAGATGGGCGCGAGATTGAGCGTGGGGTAGCCGATGGTTCGGCCGCGCCGGTCGCCCTGCACCACCGTTCCGCTGAGGCTGAAGGGCCGCCCAAGGCCGGCGGCCGCCCGATCGAGATCACCGCCAGCCACCGCCCGGCGGATGGCGGTGGAACTGATGGCATGCCCGTCGGCCGTGTGCACCGCCGGCAGCACCGACACGGCAAAACCACGGCTCCGGCCCAGCGCCTTCAGCACCTCGATGTCGCCAAGCCGTCCGCGGCCAAACCCGTGATCGTGGCCCACCAGCAGCTCACGCAGCGCAAAGCGTCCGCGCAATACGTCATCCACGAACGCCCCGGCCTCGAGTGCAGCCAGCGCGGGTGTGAACGGCAGCACGGCCACGTAGGACACGCCGGACTGGGCCAGCATCTCGAGCTTCTCTTCGTGCAGCGTGAGCAGCGGCGGCGCCGCGGCCGGATTCACCACCTCGAGCGGATGCGGCTCAAAGGTCAGCACGACACTGGGCAATCCGCGGCGCTCGGCGTGCTCCACCAGCGTGCGCAGCACGTCCTGATGCCCGCGGTGCACGCCGTCAAAGGTGCCGACGGTGATGACGGCCCCGTCGGGGAGCGGCAGCCCGCTCAGCTCACCGCGCGGGTCGGACGCGGCCGTGCTCATTTCGCCTCCTGCACGTCAGGCTCGTCGCCGTCTGCGGGCAGCACAACGCGCGGCTGCCAGCGATCATTGACACGCTCGGCGATGGCGCGGACCTCGCGGCCCTGCATGAGCACGGCCTTGGCTCCGGCCTGCGTCGCAGATACCGCGCGACCAAAACGCAGTGCCTCGAGTCCTTCGGCCGTGAGCGGTTCACGGGCGAGCTCCGGCAACAGGCGCGGTTCGGCCGGCTGCAACAACACCTGCCCATCGGCAATGCTGCCGGGTTCCAGCGCGTCCCAGGCCACGGCCTCGGTGACAAACGCCGCGCCGCTCTGCACACGCCGCAATGTCGCGCAGTGCGCGGCGCTGCCGAGCGCGCGTCCGAGGTCGCGGGCCAGCGCGCGAATGTACCTGCCACCGCCGCAGGCAATGCGCACGTGGAGTTGCCGGGTGGCGTCTCCGTCATTCGAAACACCGAGCCAGGTCCATCCGTGCACAACAACAGGCACCGGTGGGAGCTCCACGTCACGACCGCGCCGAGCCAAATCGTAGGCCCGCGCGCCATCGACATGTTTGGCGGAGAAGGCCGGCGGCACCTGCTGAATGCTCCCGGTGAGTGTGGCTTCCGCAGCCAGGCGTACGGGGTGCAGCGGGTCGCGCAGCACAGACGCCTCGGGCGGCGCAGCCTCGCGCGTGATCTGGCCCGTGGCATCGTCGGTGTCGGTTTCCCAACCGAACTGCACGGTGGCCTCATAGACCTTGGGTTCGCCGTGCACATACGGCAGCAGCCGCGTGGCCGGCCCCACCGCCACCACCAGCAGGCCGGTGGCAAACGGGTCGAGCGTGCCGGCGTGTCCGACGCGGCGAGTGCGCGCCGCCCGCCGGACCCGCGCCACCACATCATGCGACGAAGGACCCGCGGGCTTGTCCACCAGCAGCAGACCGCCTGCGCTCACTCGCCCCCGTCGGCCTGCTGCTCCCGTTCGGTGCGGATCTGGGCCAGCAGTTGTTCAATGCGCGAGGCGCGCGCCACGCTTTCGTCGGCCCGGAAGTGAATTTCCGGAGCCGAACGCAGACGCAGGGATTTGCCGAGCCGCGAGCGGAGGTGCGTGGCCACACTGGCCAGGCCCTCCACCGTGCTCTGCTTGTCCGCTTCATCACCCATGAGGCTGACGAAGACGGTGGCATGCCGAAGGTCGCGCGTCACATCCACCGCTGTCACGGTGACAAACGCGCGGATCCGTGGGTCCTTGGCGCCTTCCGACAGGAAGGTCGCCACCTCTTCACGAATCGCTTCGGCGACGCGGTCAGGACGCCGCGGTTCGCCCATGTCCAGCCCTCCTCAGGCCTTGTTGGCCTGGTCGAGGGTACGGGCCACTTCCTCTGTGCGGTAGCACTCGAACATGTCACCGACCTTGACGTCGTTGAAGTTCTCGATGCCGATACCGCACTCGTACCCTTCCTTGACCTCGTTGACGTCATCCTTGAAGCGGCGGAGCGACGCGATACCGCCGTCGTAGATCTCGATGCCGTCGCGAATGACGCGCACGCGTCCCTTGCGATTGATGATACCCGAGCGGACGATGCAGCCGGCGATGGTGCCGACACGCGCGACCTTGAAGGTCTCGCGCACTTCGGCCTCACCGAAGACCACTTCACGCTCCTCGGGACGCAGCATGCCCTCGAGCGCGGCCTTCACGTCGGCCACGGCCTCGTAGATGATGCGGTACAGCTTGATGTCCACGCCCTCGCGCTCGGCCGCATTGCGCGCGTTGTTGTCCGGGCGCACGTGGAAGCCGATGATGATGGCGCCGGCCGCCTTGGCGAGCAGAATGTCGCTTTCGGCAATGGCACCAACGGCGCGGTGGATGATCTCCACCTGCACTTCCTCGTTGGAGAGCTGCTGCAGCGCGTCGGCGAGCGCTTCCGCCGGACCGCCCTGGTCGGCCTTGATGACGAGCCGCAGCTGGCGCTTCTGGCCAGCCGACGCCTGCGACATGAAGTCTTCGAGCGACACCACTCCGCGGGTGGTGCGACGGCTCTTGGCCTCACGATCGAGACGCTCGCGACGCTGCGCGATTTCGCGCGCGGCCGTGGCGTCATCCACCACCAGCAGCTGGTCACCGGCCATGGGCACACCGGTCAGACCGAGGATCTGCACCGGAATGGCCGGACCGGCTTCCTTGACCTGCTTGCCACGCTCGTCGAGCATGGCGCGCACACGACCCGAGTGAATGCCGCAGATGTAGTCGTCACCCACGCGCAACGTGCCGTTCTGCACGAGCACGGTGGCCACGGGACCCTTGCCCTGGTCGAGCTGGGCTTCCACCACCGAGCCGACGGCGCGGCGCGAGGGATTGGCCTTGAGTTCGAGAATGTCGCTCTGCAGCAGGATCTGATCGAGCAGATCGCTGACGCCCGTGCCCTTCTTGGCCGAGATCTCCGAGTGCAGCACGGTGCCGCCGAAGTCCTCGAGAATGACATCATGCTGCAACAGGTCCTGCTTGACCTTTTCCACGTTGGCCGTGGGCAGATCGACCTTGTTGATGGCGATGATGATGGGCACGCCGGCGCTCTTGGCGTGCGAAATGGCCTCGATGGTCTGCGGCATGACCTGGTCGTCGGCCGCAATGACGATGACGACGATGTCGGTGACCTGCGCACCACGGGCACGCATGGCCGTGAAGGCCTCGTGACCCGGCGTGTCGAGGAAGGTGATGGTGCGCTTGCCCGCCACCTCCACGTGATAGGCACCGATGTGCTGCGTGATGCCACCCGCTTCACCCGCGACCACATTGGCCTTGCGGATGTAGTCGAGCAGTGAGGTCTTGCCGTGGTCCACGTGACCCATGATGGTGACCACGGGCGGACGCGGACGCAGATCTTCCTCGTTGTCTTCCTCGCCCTGATCGGGCACGTCGGCGGCGTAGTCGCTTTCCTTGACGGCCTGGAAGCCGAACTCACCGGCGATGAGCTCGATCTGGTCGAAGTCGAGGCGCTGATTGATGGTGACCATCAGACCCAGCGACTTGAAGGCAAAGCCGACGATCTGCGTGGCCGACACCCCGAGGATCTGCGCGAGTTCGGAGACCGTGATGAACTCGTTCACGCGCACGGTCTTGCGCTCGCGCTCGGCCGCGGCCTGACGCTGCTCCTCCATCTCCGCGCGCATTTCGGCGCCGAAGCGGCGGCCGGCGCGACCGCGCTGCGGCGCACCGCGCAGGGCGGTCATCGTCTTGGAGATATTGGCCGACACGGCTTCCTGGTCGACCGCACCACGCTTGTTCTTCTTGCCGCGGCGCTGCTGGTTGCCACCGGCCTGCGAGGCACCCGAGGGACCGCCCTGCTGGCCACCCTGTCCACCACCCTGCTGGCCACCCTGTCCCCCGCCCTGTCCGGGACGGCGGTCATCGCGGCGCTGGCCCTGCTGCAGGCCACCACCCGGGGCCGCAGAGGCCACGGGGCGCGCGGAGCCGAAGTTGGGCGACGCGCTGGCCACGGGGCGCAGGCGCGGCGCACCGGGCACGACGGGGCGCGGACGGGGGCGGTCGGGGGGCAGGTCGGATGTTGGCTCAGGGGCCGATGGGACTGCGGCAGCCGGAGCGGACACCTCGGGGGCGACGGG
>JACVCT010000079.1 GCA_016741895.1 Gemmatimonadaceae bacterium
AACCGGTCAACACGGGGTTAAGAAGTCCACCTGCCCCATTTACCCAAGGTGGTCCCCCGCAATCGGGATCGTCCCGAGGGCAAACCCTTTCTTCACGGTGAGCCTCCCCGGGCGGGCGCGGGGCAGCCGGCTCAGCGTGCCTGCCGATACCCCGACCGCCACCAGAAGGGTGCACATGCCCAGCGAAAACACGAACAGGTAGGTGAAGCCCAAACCCGCCGAGCGCGTGGTGGACACCCAGGTGAGCACCGCGGCCATGACCGGGGCCGAGCAGGGCGCCGCCACGAGCCCCGAGGCGGCGCCCATGACAAAGGCGCCCGCCGCCCGTCCGCCCGTGCCGGCATTGGCGGCCCGCTGCATGATGGCCGAGGGCACACGCACCGGAATCACGTCCAGCATGGACAGGCCGGCCAGCATGAGCAGGTTGGCCATGACGAAAAACGCCCAGGGGTTGCTGGAGACGGTGCCGAACATGGTGCCCGTCAACCCGGCCAAAAGGCCGAGGCCGGCGTACACCGAAGCCAGTCCCACCACGTACACCATGGAAAGGCCCAAGGGACGCCACCGTGACGCCTTGGTGATGCCTGCCTGTTCCGATGATGACTGGCCGCCTACGATGGCTGCCGTGATCGGAATCATGGGGTACACGCAAGGCGTGAGGCTGGTCAGCACCCCCGCGCCGAACAGCAGGGGCAGGGCGGCCGCCGGGTTGCCCGACAGTTGGGCGGTGATGTCTGTGAGCTGAAGCAGAGCCATATGGCAGGATACGGGGCGGGTACAAAGACCGTTCCCGGAAAGCTACGCCAAAGCCACGGTAGACAGGGGGCGGGTCCACCCGTCACAATTGCCTGAGGGCTCCGGGCGTTCACGATGAACGTTCGCGGCCCTCGCCGACTTGACCGGGAAGACGATGGCTGGAGCAGCGAATCCCGCCGAACATCCGGACTTCGAGTCCTCCACCTTGCCCTATCTGCCTCGGCTGCTGCAGTACGCGCGCCGGCTGACGGGCAATGATGCGGAGGCCGAGGATCTGGTGCAGTCCACCTACCTGAACGCTCTGCGCGGCTGGCACACCTTCCAGCCGGGCTCCGATGTGGCGCGCTGGTTGTTCACGGTGTGCCGCAACACCTTCTTCCGCTCGCGGCGAAAGAAGGACGACAGCGTGTCGCTCGAGTCGCCTGAGCTGGAGAGTCTGGCCGGGGCGCGCGAAGCCGCCAGCTTCCTCGGGCAACTGGGCGACGACTGGCAGCAGCAGCCGGACCTGGCCGCGGCCATCGACACGGCCATTGCGGCCTTGCCGGATTCCCTGCGGGTGCTGGTCATGATGATCGACGTGGAAGGTTACAGCTACGAGGAGGCCGCGCAGGCCGAGGGCATTCCGGTGGGCACCGTGCGCTCGCGGCTCTATCGGGCGCGGCGGCAGTTGCAGCAGGCACTGGCGCAGTACGCGGAAGACCTGGGGCTGCGCACGGGAGGGCAGGGCGCATGAGTGGGAACGACTATCAGCATCAACACAATCAGGATGCGCCCTGTCTGGATGGGGGCGCCGCGCAGAACGGCATCGACTGCCGTGAGACCTCGCGTCGGCTCTGGGCCTATCTCGACGGCGAACTGACGGCCCTCTCGCAGGAGGAAGTGCAGGCCCACCTCACGCACTGCACGGGCTGCCTTCACCTCACCGAGACCCAGCGTCGTTTCCTGGGGCTGCTGCACATTGACCAGAGCACTTCCGCCGGGCGGGAGGCGCAGGCCGCCGCCCTCAAGGCCAAGGTGCTGGCGCGGTTGGCCGAAGCGAGGGCGCAGGGCCTGCCGTAGCCGGAGGCAGGACGGGTTATACTTCAGGGTTCCGTTCTTTCCTGCACCCTGTCCGCACCCATGGCTCCGCAATTCATCTACGTCATGAAGGGACTGCGCAAGGTCGTTCCGCCTTCGCGCATCATCCTCGACGATATCTGGCTGTCCTTTTATCCCGGCGCAAAGATCGGCGTGCTGGGCCCGAACGGCGCGGGCAAGTCCTCGCTGCTGCGCATCATGGCCGGCGTGGACACCGAGTTTCAGGGTGAGGCCTGGGCGCACAAGGGCACACGCATCGGCTACCTGTCGCAGGAGCCCGAGCTCGACGACACGCTCGACGTGCGCGGCAATGTGGAGCTGGCCGTCAAGGCACAGCGCGACGCCCTGAACGAGTTCAACGAGATCTCGCTCAAGTTCGCCGAGCCCGATGCCGACTTCGACGCCCTCATGGAGCGGCAGGGCAAGCTGCAGGAGTACATCGACCAGCACGATCTCTGGAACCTCGACAACAAGATCGACGTGGCCATGGATGCGCTGCGTCTGCCGCCGGGCGATTCGCCGGTGACCAATCTGTCGGGTGGTGAGAAGCGCCGCGTGGCGCTCTGCAAGATCCTGCTGGAAGAGCCGGACATGCTGCTGCTGGACGAGCCCACCAACCACCTCGATGCCGAGAGCGTGGCCTGGCTGGAGCATCATCTCGAGCGCTTCCCGGGCACGGTGGTGGCCATCACGCACGATCGCTACTTCCTCGACAACGTGGCCAAGTGGATCCTCGAGCTCGACCGCGGCAAGGGCGTGCCGTACGAGGGCAACTACAGCGGCTGGCTGGAGCAGAAGCAGCAGCGTCTGGCGCTCGAGGAAAAGCAGGCCAGTGCGCGGCAGAAGACGCTGCAGCGTGAGCTCGAGTGGGTGCGCATGTCTCCGCGCGCGCGGCAGGCCAAGAACAAGGCCCGTCTGCAGGCCTACGAGGATCTGGCCAGCGAGGCGCAGAACGATCGCGTCATGCAGAACGAAATCGTCATTCCGCCGGCGCCGCGTCTCGGCAACGACGTGGTGCGCGCCAAGGGGCTGCGCAAGGCGTTTGGCGACAAGCTGCTGTTCGACAATCTCAACTTCGATCTGCCGCGTGCGGGCATCGTGGGTATCATCGGCCCCAACGGCGCCGGCAAGACCACGCTGTTCCGCATGATCAACGGGCTCGAGAAGCCCGATGCGGGTGAGCTCATCATCGGCGACACGGTGCAGATCTCGTATCAGGATCAGCACCGCACGCTCGAGGGCAAGCGCACGCTGTGGGAGGAGATTTCGGGCGGGCGCGAAACCATTCCCGTGGGCAAGCGCGAGCTCAATTCGCGCGCCTACGCGGCGAGCTTCAACTTCAAGGGCGCCGACCAGCAGAAGCTGGTGGCCAACCTGTCCGGTGGTGAGCGCAACCGACTGCATCTGGCCAAGACGGTGATGCAGGGCGGCAACCTGCTGCTGCTCGACGAGCCCACCAACGACCTCGACGTCGATACGTTGCGCGCGCTCGAGGAGGCCGTGCTGGACTTCTCGGGCTGTGCGGTGATCATCTCCCACGATCGCTGGTTCCTGGATCGTGTGGCCACGCACATCCTGGCCTTCGAGGGGGACAGCGAGGTGGTGTGGTTCGAGGGCAACTACGGCGCGTACATCGAGGACCTGAAGCGTCGCAAGGGCCCGGATGCCGACCAGCCGCACCGCATCAAGTACAAGAAGCTGGTGCGCTAACGCGGCAGCATGAACACCGGTGAACGGGCGCCTCGATGTCGGGGCGCCCGTTCAGTTTCCCGCCACCCACGTCATGAACGCGTCCCGTGCCCGACTCGCGAGCGGCGCTCTGAGCGCTGCCATGAGCGCCGCCTTGTCCCGCGGAGTCTCGTGCCACAGCCGGAACAGCGCATCGATGCTCGGCCACTCGGCGTTGCCGCGGGTCACCACACCGGTCATGCCGGCCTCCAGCACACCCGTCTGCAGCACGCGCACGTAGGCGCCCGGTCGCACAGCCCGCGCGAAGCGCCGCACGAACTGCGGGTCGCCCATGCGCGTGGCCAGCGTGTTGCACGGAATTCGCGGCGCCGTGAGCTCCAGCAGCACCTCGCCCAACTGCACGCGGTCGCCCACACGCGGCGCGGGCCACCAGGCGTCGAGCGTGAGGTTCTCGCCAAACAGCCCGGGCCCGCACTCCCGCCCGAGCTCCGTTGTCCACCACGCGTAGTCGGAAGCGCTGTACAAATAGAGCGCCTGCTCCGGTCCGCCATGATGTGTGCGGTTGCCGATGGCGTCGCCCACCAGGCCCTCGGTATCACACAGCACGGGCCCCTGCACGGAGTGCTTGCGAATGCCACTCCTGAGCGGCCGCTCGGCAGTCAGGCGCTCGATGGCGCCCACATTCAGGGAACGCAGCTGGACAGTTGGCGGTGAGCCGATCATGGCAAGGCAACCATGGCAGACGGTGGATTGGGGGAAGCCGCGCTGGCATACTTCGCACATGACTGAATCCACGCGCAAGCCCGACCCGCTGCACGGCGTCACGCTCAAGGCCATGGTGGAGCACCTGGTGGAGCGCTACGGCTGGCCGGGACTTGGTGAGCGCATCACCATCCGCTGCTTCACGCACGACCCCAGCGTGAACTCCTCGCTCAAGTTCCTGCGCAAAACGCCCTGGGCCCGTGAGAAGGTGGAGTCGCTCTACCTGCACTCGGTGGCACACCCACGGAAGAGCAAGGCGCCGCCGGCGGACGCGCCGTAGCGGCGACATCAGCGCCGCTTCGTGCGACGCGCGCCAGACGTCGGCGCATGCTCCTCCAGCCACGAGATGGCCCCGCATTCGAACCAGCTCGGCAGCGCGGCCAGCACGTAGGACACCGCCTCGCTTTCGTCACCAAAGCCGACGGTCATGGGTTGCTCGGTCGGCAGCTCGGTTCGGCCCAGCAGCATGGGGACGACGTGTTTGTTGGACGCCATGGCCGCGCGCAGCAGCTTGTTGGACGCGGCATCGCTCCCATGCGTACGGAAGCGATGCAGCGCCGCACTGAAGCGCCAAACGGCGCTGGCCTCGTCGGCATACGCCGCAAGCAGCGCATCGATTTCTGCCAGTGACCCGGCGCGCATGAGCCACTCCATCAGGACATAGCGCATGCCTTGATTGTCGCCCGGATTGAGGGCAAGCATCGCCTGTGCTTCCTCGATGGCCGCCCGGCGATCTCCAATGCTCCAGAGCGTGTCGGCCAAGAGGAAGCGAGCATTCATGTAGGGCCGACCAAGGGGATGGTACCACACGGGCGGGCGATGGTCGTCGGCCTCGGCGGCGAACACCCGCTCTGCGGCTGCCATCGCATCACGGCAGTGGGCGATAGTCTCAGCTGCTGGCTCCGCCAGCTCAGCGAGCGCCAGGTGAGCCATCACACAATCCGCATCCAAGGCGAGCGCCTCGGCCAAGAGTTTCTTTGCCTTGGCAATCGACCGCTCCGCCTGCGCAGCCATGACCAGATCCTCGGCGCGCTCGCGGTTGGTCGTGCCCTTCACGCGCGGCAACGGTTTGCCCATCACTTCGCGATGCAGGAACGCGTTGACCTCTTCGATGCTGTTGAACTGCTGCTGACCGAGCAACCGCTGCAGATCGCGCATCAAGGCGTCCCGATCTGAGGGATCGAATGGGAGCTCGGGAGACGGGTCGGACGGGCGGCGCTTGGGCATGGGCGGATGTGTGAAGGGTCTGGTGTCGCAGGAGTGACCATAACCTCAGGCAAGCGCATTGGTTGGATCGCCAATGATCGACTTGCTGTGGTGCATCTGATGCGTTAACATCAGATGCATGCGTACCACTCTTGACATCGACGAAGACGTGCTCGAAGCCGCCAAAGAGCGGGCGCGCCGAGAAAAAAAGACAGCCGGTCAGGTCGTCTCGGAGTTGCTGCGCCGCGCACTCACCACGGCCGAGTCGCCGAGTGTGGTACGTGAGCTCCCGGCCGTCTATGGCTTTCGTCCGTTCCCCGCTGGTGATGCGGTGGTGACCAACGCACTCATCGATGAGTTGCGTAGGGACGACGCATACTGACCTGCCTGCAGCCCTACGGTCCTTCTGCCATGCGCGCGCTACTTGACGTGAACGTGCTGATAGCGCTGCTCGATGCTGCGCACGTATCACACCAGGTTGCAATGGAATGGTTCGCAACGCACGGTGGTCTGGGTTGGGCATCGTGTCCAATCACACAAAATGGCTGTTTGCGTATCATGTCCTCGCCAGCCTACCCAAATTCTCGACCTTTTCCGGTAGTGGCGGAACGACTGGCGGAAGCCGCGAAACACGCGGCGCACCAGTTCTGGACCGATGATGTTTCTGTGCTCGATTCGCTTCACATCAACACGAGCGCGGTCCTGAATGGGCGACATCTCACGGATCTGTATCTCCTCGCACTCTCGGTGCGACACAACGGGCGCCTGGTGACCTTCGATCGCGCTATACCTGCCGCGGCCGTTGTTGGCGCTGAGCCCCGACATCTCATCGTGCTCTGACCAATGACCCCCAACTGGCAACCCACTCTGGGCGGCGCACTGGTCACCGCCCGGCCCTTCACGTCAGCCGACGTGGACGCGCTGTATGCCGTGGCCAGCGACCTGCGCATCTGGGAGCAGCATCCCGAACCCACGCGCTGGCAGCGCGAGGTGTTTCAGCGCTTCGTGGACTCCGGTCTCGCGCTTGCCGGTACCACGCACGGCGGCATGCTGGTGGTGCACGACGCGGTCAGTGGCGCGCTCATTGGCAGCTCGCGCTGGTACGAGTGGAATGCCGAGGCGCGCGAGGTGGCCATCGGCTACACCTTTCTCGCGCGCAGTCACTGGGGCGGTCGGTGGAACGGCGAACTCAAGCGGCTGATGCTGGCGCACAGTTTCCAGTGGGCTGAACGGGTGTGGTTCCACGTGGGGGTGGACAACACCCGCTCGCAGCGGGCGCTCGAACGCATCGGTGCACAGTTCCATTCGCGCGCGGCGTCGCCAGCCGATCCCGCACGCGAGGCGGTGTATTTCACGGTCGATCGGTCAGGATTCGCCCTATAGGCGACAGCGCCGTGCGGTAGCAGGCTGAGGATGTGCGCGCCGGTTGCACGGTGCCGCAGCTGTCAACGCCGCCCACCTGCCACCCGAACCACCAATGTGCTCTCTGACCGACCAGCGATTCGACGCCGCACTCGACCGCGCGGTGGCCGCACAAAGGTCGCAGCATCCTGTCGCTGAACAACCGCCGCTCGTCACGGAAGACGACCTGGCCACGTTGCCGACCCCGGTCGCCACGTATCTGCGCCGCTGCGCCGTGGTGGGCCGGCCACGTGTGCACAACGCCGTCATTGAAATGCACGCCACGCTCTATCGCGCGCCGGATCAGCCGCCCATGGAAACGCCGGTGCTGCAGGTGAGCTTCGTCGATCCGCCAACGCGACTGTTTCTGCTGCACACGCTCATGTTCGGTCTGCCCGTGCATGGCGTGCATGCCTACGACAGCACGCAGGCGAGCATGGACATTCGCCTGCTGGGTCTGCTGCCCGTGGTGCGGGAATCAGGTCAGGCGCTGCATCGCGCCGAATCGGTCACGGTGCTCAACGACTGGTGCATCATGATGCCGGCGGCGCTGCTCGACCCGCGCCTCAGCTGGACCACACGCAGCGCACGGCAGGTGGATGTGGCCTTCAGCGCCGGCAACGACACGGTGCACGCCACTCTCGAATTTGATGCGCTTGGAGATCTGGCGAACTTCATCTCGGATGATCGCCACTTTCTGGACGGCGACGGCTTTCGCTGGACGACTCCTCTGCGCTACTACCGCGATTTTGGTGGGGTGCGACTGGCCAGTCAGGGCGATGCCATCTGGCACTACGCCGACCGGGAGTCCTTCACGTATGGCACCTTCACACTGCAGCGCGTGCGCTACAATGTGCCTGCCGCTGACCTGCCACATGCGGAGCAGCTGCGGCGTGTGTGAATGACACGCGACATGACACGGCACACGACACGGCACTGACACGGCGCATGGCACGGTGTGGGTGATCGCGCGGTTCACCCCCGTGAAATGGTACCAGACGCGCAGGCAAGGGCCGAATGCGGTGACGAAACGGCTCAGGTATACCTTTTCGCCACATCGCGAAACTCGATCCAACCCTTTTGCGTGGTTGAGGCGTCCAACGGTCGGACTGCAACACTCCCCGTGACCCCAACCCGCTCACCATGCGGTTCGTCGCCCTGCTCCTGCAGATCGCGTCAGCGAATTCCTCATCGGCTCCACCACCCGTTGACGCTGCCGGCGCCATGCCGGTGCCCATCATGGTGGGCATCACGCCACGCGACCCTGACAAGGCCATTCGCGCGCCGCGCATCGATGGACGCGCGGACGATGACACCTGGCGCACGGCCACGCCCATCACGGCGTTCCGTCAGTGGGAGCCGACGGAGGACGCGGACCCGTCATTCCGCACCGAAGCGCGCATTGCCTACGACACGCGCAATCTCTACGTGCTCGTGCGCGCCTACGATCCGCATCCCGACAGCCTGCTGTCCGTGTTGCAGCGACGCGATGGCATGGCGCTCTCCGACGACGTCATCATCGGCATCGATTCGTACAACGACAAGCGCACCGGCTACATGTTCCGGCTCACACCCGCCGGCACCATGTCCGATGGGTATGTCTTCAACGACGGCAACGAGGACTGGGGCTGGAACGCCGTGTGGGAAGGCGCCGCGCAGATCGACTCGCTGGGCTGGACGGCGGAGTACCGCATTCCGCTCAGTCAGCTGCGCTACGTGCCCCAGGGAGACAACACCTTCGGGCTCATGCTCATGCGCCGCATCGCGCGCCGCGGTGAGCGCGTGGCCTGGCCCCTGTTCCGACGCTCCAAGACAGGCATGGTGAGTCAGTGGGCCACGGTGCCGGGCTTCTCCAATCTGCCGGCGCCGCGGCGCATGGAACTCATGCCCTACAGCGTGGCCAAGTACGGCGCGAGCCCCCTGGGCAACGGCACACCGCGCAATGCCGCGGCCACCCAGGTGGGCGCCGACATCAAGGTGGGACTCACGTCCAACATCACGCTCGACGCCGCCGTGAATCCCGATTTCGGCCAGGTGGAAGCCGACCCGGGCGTGCTCAACCTCACGGCCTTCGAGCAGTTCTTCGCCGAGCGGCGCCCGTTCTTCCTCGAGGGCGTGGGCATCTTCCGCTACGACATCGACTGCAACGACGGGCAGTGCACGGGCCTGTTCTATTCGCGGCGCGTCGGGCGCTCGCCGCAGCTGCGTGGCAACTTCGGCGACGCCGCGTCGCCGCTGCAGTCGCGTATCATCGGCGCCGCCAAGGTCACCGGCCGTCTGGGCAATGGCCTGTCGGTGGGCTTCATCGACGCCATCACGCAGCGCGAACAGGGCACGCAGCTGCGCACCATCGAGCCGCAGACCAACTATGCCGTGCTGCGTCTGCAGCAGGACCTGCGTGGCGGCAACAGCGGCATCGGGCTCATGGTCACCAACACCGCGCGTCAGACCGACCAGTGGACGCAGGACGTGCTGCGTGGCAATGCATGGACGGGTGGCCTGGATGGCCGGCATCGCTTTGCCAACAACCGCTGGCAGGTGTCCGGACAGATGGCCGGCTCGCATGTGACCGGAACCGCGAAGTCCATTGCGCTCACCCAGCGCTCGAACGTGCATCTCTATCAGCGCCCCGACGCCGATCACCTCAGCTACGACAGCACGCGCACCAGTCTCTCGGGCATGATGGTGCAGGGCGCCCTCGAGAAGCAGGGCGGCGGCATCACGCGTCTGCACACCAGCGTGTGGTACATGACACCCGGCTTCGAGATCAACGATCTGGGTTTCCGCACGCGCAGTGACGAAATGGGCCACTCGCTGTGGTTTGCGCTGCGCCCCGTGACCCCCGTGGGCATGTTCCGCCGCGGACAGGCGAACTTCAACGCCTGGCAGTTCCGCAACACCTCGGGCCTGCTGCTCGGCAACGGCGGCAACGTGAACGGCTGGGGTGAGCTCAAGAACTTCTGGAGCGTCAACGGTGGTGTCGGCTTCAATGATCTCGTGCCGGCCTACTCCGACCGCGACTCCCGTGGTGGCCCGGAGATCTTCCGCCCGGCGCGGCTCCAGACCTGGTTCAACCTGAACGGTGACGGACGCAAGAGCGTCGCTCCCAACATCGGGGGCAGCGTGGGACGCCGGCTCGATGGGCTGGGCAGCAGCTGGAACATCCACACCGGCGCCAACGTGCGACTCGGCACCCAGTTCAACGGCAGCATCAACTTGAACTACACGCGCAACATCGACGACCAGCAGTGGAACGGCAACTTCGTCGACAACGGCGTGACGTCGTACACCTTCGCCCGCCTGTATCAGCGCACCGGGTCGGTCACGGCGCGCATCAACTACACCCTGACGCCCACGCTCAGCCTCGAGAGCTATGTGCAGCCCTTCGTGAGCACCGGCAACTTCACCGACTGGCGGGCGCTGGCCGATGGCCGTTCACACGACCGCGATGAGCGCTTCCGGCCCTATACGGCGCGTGGCAACCCGCAGGGCTTCCGCTTCGGACAGCTGCGCACCAACAACGTCGTGCGCTGGGAATACCGTCCGGGTTCGGTGCTCTTCTTCGTCTGGACGCAGGGCCGTGATGCAAGTGATGCCAATCCCGATCAGTTCGGCGTCACGCAGGGCTACTCGCGCATCTTTGAGCGTCGCCCTGACAACGTCTTCCTGATCAAGGCGAGCTACTGGCTCGGGCGCTAAGTCCCACCCGCAGGTCGTCATCACGGCTGGGGGGATTGCCAGGGGGCGTGGGGTGCCGAATTCGGCCCCTGCGCCCCCTGATGCGTTCCGGCACCCGATTGAACGCCCTGCCCCCTCGTGCGTAATTGTGGGTGGACGGCTGCGCCGGCAGCGCGCAGCCGCCTGTACTCCCACCCCCCATGCTGATCGATGGAAATGGTCGTTCGACTTCACGCGCGGCGCCTCACACCGGCCCTCTGCGCTGTTCTGCTCCTGACCGCCTGCCGGACCAGCCGGCCACCCGCGCCGGCCGCCACGGCGCCCGCACCCGCGTCTGCCGCAGCGGCTGATCCGCACGCGGGCCACGCGCCGGCCGCGCAGCATGACCACGGCGCCGGACTGCCGCCGGTTGCCCTGCCCGCCGGTTCGCTCATCACCGAAGCGGATGTGCGCTTCATGCAGGGCATGATTGCGCATCACGCACAGGCGGTGGCCATGACGCGGCTGGCGGGCGCGGCCGGTGCCAATCCGCGGGTGCTCAAGCTCGCGCAGAAGATCGATCTCTCGCAGGCCGGCGAGATCGTGCTCATGCAGGACTGGCTGCGGCACTACAAGCAGTTCGTGCCCGACACGTCCTCATGGCGCAGCATGACCATGCACGGCATGCTGACGGCCGAAGAAATGGATCGCCTGGCCGCTGCCAAGGGCGGCGAGTTCGATCGCCTCTTCCTCACCTACATGATCCGGCACCATGAGGGCGCGCTGCAGATGGTGCGCGATCTCTTCGCCGCACCGCGCGCCGGTCAGGAAGTGGACATCTCGGTGTTTGCCAACGACGTGGAGTCCACGCAATCGGCCGAGATCGGCCTCATGCGCGTGATGCTGCTGGACCTGTAGTCTGCGCCGTGCTTCGGCACGGTGCTGCCCGTACGTTCCCGCCTCAATTTCCCACCCGGAGTTTCACACGATGCCTGCTGTCCGCTCGCTCAGGACGTCTCTTGTCCTGCTTGCTCTGGCCGCCACCACACCGTCATTGGTGTCGGCCCAGACCTATCCCTCGGGCTCCGATCCGCGCAACGGGCTCAAGCACGGCCTGCATGATGCGGGCGAAGCCATCAAGGGCATGCGTCTGGTGTCCACCACGAAGAAGGCAGCCGAGTTTGACACGCTGCAGGGCCTGACCTTCGTGAACTCGGACCTGGCCTTCCGCGGCAATCTGGTCTATCAGGGCAACTTCGCCGGCTTCTCCATCTGGGACGTGAGCAACCCGGCCAAGCCCAGCATGGTGTCGGTGGTGCCCTGCATCACCTCGCAGGGTGACCCCAGCATCTACGGCAACCTGCTGTTTGTCTCGGCTGAGGGTGCGGGCAATCGCAACGATTGCGCCAAGGGCGGCGTGGCCGACCCGAAGGATCACATGGCGGGTGTGCGCATCTACGACGTGTCCAACCCGCGCGCGCCGAAGCTCATCAAGAACGTGCAGACCTGCAAGGGCTCGCACACGCACACGCTGGTGCCCGACCCGAAGAACAAGAACGTCGTGTACATCTACGTGTCGGGTCAGCAGGGCGCACGCCCCGCCACCGAAATGGCGGAGTGCAAGAACGGCGCCGATCCGGCCGACGAAAGCAACTCGCTCTATCGTCTCGACGTGATCAAGGTGGACGTCACCCGCCCGCAGGACGCCGCCGTGGTGACGGGTGCGCGCATCTTCACCGGCCTCACGCCGGCGCCGGTGCGTGGTGGTGGCCGTCGCTCGCCTCGCGCGCTCTCTGGCGCCGACAGCGCCATGATGGCGCAGATGGCCGCCGCGGGTCCGCGCAACTGCCATGACGTGACCTCGTACCCGGAAATGGGCCTGCTGGCCGGCTCCTGTGGCAGCCATGGCTTGCTGGTGGACATCTCCAATCCCGAGAAGCCCGTGCGTCTCGACGCGGTGGCCGACACCAACTTCTCGCTCTGGCACACGGCCGTGTTCAGCAACGACGGCAAGAAGGTCGTCTTCACCGACGAGTGGGGCGGCGGCACCTCGCCCAACTGCCAGGCCATGCATCCGCTCGAGATGGGTGGCAACACGACGCTGGTCATTGGTGAAGATCGCAAGTACAAGCAGCACGCCTACTTCAAGATCGCCACGGCGCAGAGCGCACAGGAGAACTGTGTCTCGCACAACGGTGGGCTCATCCCCGTGCCGGGGCGTGATCTCATGGTGCAGGGCTGGTACCAGGGCGGCGTGAACCTCATCGACTTCACCGATCCCGACAAGCCGTACGAAGTGGGCTTCTTCGATCGTGGTCCGGTGGACGCGCCGGCTGCCGAGGCCAACACGCGCGCGCGTGGCACCATTGCCGGCTCCTGGGGCGCCTACTGGTACAACGGCTACATCTACTCGTCGGAAATGGCGCGCGGTCTCGACATCCTCGAGCTCGTGCCCAACGAGCACCTCTCGGCCAACGAGATCGCCGCCGCCAAGCTCGTGCGCATGACGGAGTACAATCCGCAGGCGCAGCCCAAGCTCGTGTGGCCCGCCGCCTTCCCGGTGGTGCGTTCCTACCTCGATCAGCTGGTGCGCGGCAACGGGCTCGCGAGTGCGCGCACCACGGCCATTGCCTCGGCGCTCGATGCTGCCGAGAAGCAGTCGGGTGCAGCCCGCAAGACGGCGCTGACTGCACTGGCCGCTGCGGTGGACGGTGATGTGGCGGGTGCCAGCGACAAGGCGCGTGTGACCGCCATGGCGGCGGCCATTCGTGATCTCGCGAACGCGACGCGCTAAGTCACGAGTCGCTATGGCGGAGATGGCTGGCTGCGCCGCACATCGATGCGCGCGGCCAGCCACACGGCCTGCGGTGTGATGACCAGTGTGTCCGGCGTGGCGCGCACCTCCACCCGCTTGTCGGCCATCGGCAGCGCGCCTTCGATGGCCACCGGCAGACGCACGGCGCGGAAGAACTTCTGCGGAATGCGCACGGGAAATCCGCGTCCCACCAGGGCGAGAATGCGCTCCTCCACATTGGCCCGCTCCAGGGCCATGTCGCAGAGACGCGACTTGTCTGCCAACGTGCGCTCGAGCGCGCGCACACTGGCGGCCGAGGGCTTGATGCGCAGCCGCAACTGCAGGCCCGGGAAATCGGGATCTATCAGCACACCGCCATTGGAGGCACTGAGCTTGAGGCGACCGCGCGCCACATAGTCGGCCGGTATCACCGTCCCCGAGATGTTCTCGGCCGTGGTGAGATCACCGCACACCATGTTGGCCAGGCCGCGCGAGTCCCACTCGAAAGTCATACGGCCACGCCCTTCGCCCTGCGAGAGGCGTACGGGCAGCACAATGCCGATGGTGTCGCCGCCAAACGACAGCGTGGGCGCCCCGGGCTCGAGACGACCACGCAGATCCGACACGTCGAGTCGCAGGCTGTATGAGCCAACACGACGGCGTCCCAGCAAACCCAGGCGGGCCTTCACCTCACCCTGTTTGCGCACGCGCAGATTGGTGAGATGCAGATCGACGCGGTCGAACCAGCCCACGATCACGCCGGTCACCATGCGCTGCACGAAGGGGGTGGGCAGCGCCAGCAGCACGTCGCCCTCGGGACGACGGTCGAGCAGCGCACTGTACTGCTGCGCCACTTCCAGCTCGGCCTGCAGTGCGTCGCGCTGCTCCTTGAGTACGCGCAGTTCCTCCACCACCAGGCGCCGGTCCACTCCGCGGGTGGGTGAGGTACTCCACCACCAGGCGGTAACGCCTGCCACGACAAGCAACAGCACGGCACCGAGGGCAAGCGCGATGCGACGCTTGCGAATGCGCAGAAAGCGAAGGCGCGATGCCGTGATGCGCTGCGTCATGGACGCGCCGCCTGCTTTCGCGGTGATCCGATGGTGTCCCGGGTTGCGTCAGACGCCGTATCGGCAACAAAGGGACTGCGCTCGACCTTGAGCACCACCGTGAGCCGATTTTCGTAGGCCAGCACCCGACTGGCAGAGATGCTGAGGTCAGCGCGCGCCGGTTCCACGGCCAACGCCCCCTCGGGGCCAAATCCCGGCAGCCGCAGATCGTGATCGAAGCGCACCGGCAGCGTCACATCGGGCAGGGCCGATCCAATCTGCGGCAGGGAACGATCCACCAGTCGCTGCAATACACCCAGCGCGAAATCGTTGAGCGCCGACGGCACATCGCGCGGTGAGGTGAGCACGGCATCGTCGAGTCGGATGCGCGAATGCAGGGCGCGCGTCCGGTCCACCGCAAACTCGTCGAGCGTGCCGCGCACGGTGAGATCGGCCGTGGCCCGCGGGAAGGCCGCCCGGTACACCCTCCC
>JACVCT010000421.1 GCA_016741895.1 Gemmatimonadaceae bacterium
TGTGCGCACCTATGACAACGGCTATGCGCCCGGCATGGGCATCCACGAGATGGGCACCGCGCGCATGGGACGTGATCCCAAGACCTCCGTGCTCAACAGGCACAATCAGGTCTGGGACGCGCTCAACGTGTTTGTCACCGACGGCTCCTGCATGACGTCGTCCGCGGCCGTCAATCCTTCGCTCACCTACATGGCGCTCACCGCGCGCGCGGCCGACTTTGCCGTGACGGCGCTCAAGCGCCGCGATCTGTGAGGCCTGCCGTTCATGTCTGATTCCCTGACTTCCGGCCCCGACGTGCTGCCAGCGGGCATCGCGCGCCGCGAGGCCATCAAGCGCGTGGGCGTCTTGCTGGGCGGCGTGGCCTTCGTGGGCGGCAGCAGTCTGCTCAGCGCCTGCAGCGGCGATCGCCCGCCGCCACCTGATGCCCCGACGGCCAAACCCATTGGCGACTTCTCGGTGGATGATCAGCGCTTTCTCGACGAAGTGGCCGACACCATTCTGCCCACCACCGCCAAATCACCCGGCGCCAAGGCGGCGGCCACCGGGCCCTTCATGGCGCTCATGGTCACCGACACGTACACGCCGGAAGACCGCACCATCTTTCGCACGGGGCTGCGCAGCATCGATGATGCCTGCCGCAGCATGCACGGCACCGGCTTCATGCAGGCCACAGCAGAACAACGCCTCGCCTTGCTGGAATCGCTGGACAAGGAGCAGTACGAGTATCAGCGCAGCAAGACCCGCGAGGAGCCCACGCACTATTTCCGCATGATGAAGGAGCTCGCGATGCTCGGTTTCTTCACGTCGGAGATCGGCTACACGCAGGCCATGCGGTACAAGGAGACTCCTGGCGAGTACCAGCCCTGCGTGCCGTATGTGAAGGGCGAAACGAGCTGGGCGCCGCACGCCTGACGCCCTTCCCGCTGTTCAGCTCCCGCCGTCTCGCGTGCAGTTTCTTCCCGCCGTTCAGCTCCCGCCGTCTCGCGTGCAGTTTCTTCCCGCCGTTCACCTTACGCAGTCAAACCTTACGCTTCTCTTTAGTCCCGTGATCAAGAGTCTCGACGACTTCCGCAGCCACTGGGCCTGGGAGTCTGACATCACCGCGAAACTCATTGGCGGCCTCACCGACGCCTCGCTGGCGCAGGCCATCGTGCCTGGCGCGCGCACCCTTGGCCGACTCGCCTGGCACCTCGCGCAAACCATTCCCGAGATGATGGGCTCTGCCGGCCTGCACGTAACCGGCGTCGACCCGCATGCACCAACGCCCGCGACCGTGGCCGCCATCCAGAGCGCTTATGAAGCCGCCAGCGCCTCGCTCCTCGAGCAGATCGCCGCGCAGTGGACCGATGCCACGCTCAGCGAGGAGCGCGACATGTACGGCGAGCGCTGGACTGTTTCACAGACCCTGCTGGCTCTGTTGCTGCATCAGGTGCATCACCGCGGACAGATGACGGTCCTCATGCGCCAGGCCGGCCTTGCCGTGCCCGGCATTTACGGTCCCGCCAAGGAAGAGTGGGCTGCCAGGGAGTGTCAGAAAGTTTGTGTATGAGCTCCCGTCAGACCGCCATCGGAAAGCGGTCACCAAACAGCAATTGCAGATGGGGAATGGCGCGCTGCCACTCTTTGGCGGGGCGCTGTTTCCATTTCT
>JACVCT010000080.1 GCA_016741895.1 Gemmatimonadaceae bacterium
CCGGAATCAGCCCCCGGGGTTCCCCCTCTGCGGGAAGCGCTGCAGGCGGGCGCGGAAGGCGCCTCCGACCAACTGGCGCCCCTGGTCTACCATGAGCTGCACGCGCTGGCCGTGCACTTCATGCGCCGAGAGCGCGAGGACCACACGCTGCAACCCACCGCGCTGGTGCATGAGGCCTACATGCGGCTCATGGGTCAGCAGCAGGTGTCGTGGCAGAACCGGGCCCACTTCTACGGCATTGCCGCGCAGGCCATGCGCCGCATCCTGGTGGACCATGCCCGGCGGTCCCGGGCGGCCAAGCGCGAGGGCGGGGAGCGCGTCACGCTGGACGAGTCGGTGGCTGACCACAGTGAGCGTTCCTTCGACCTGCTGGCGCTGGATGACGCGCTGGTGCGCCTCGAGGCGGCGCTGCCGCGTCATGCCCGCGTGGTGGAGCTGCGCTTCTTCAGTGGTCTGGACATTGAAGAAACGGCTGAAGCTCTGGGTGTGTCACCGGCGACCGTGAAGCGCGACTGGACCTTTGCGAAAGTGTTCCTGCAGCGCGAACTGGCGACCGGCTGAGGCGCCCTACTCGCTGGGGTCCATGTCCACCTGCCCGCTCAGGCGACGCGAGAGGTGTGACCAGTTCATACCAACGGCCAGCAGCAACGCGGTGCAGATGAGCACGACGTGTGTGATGCCACGTGACGAGCGGGCGCTGACGATGCCGACGTCGATGAGCAGCCACACCAGTCCACCCGAGATGGCCAGCACGAGCAACGCGCCGCTGAGTCCGATGGAGCGGCGCGTGGCATTGAGGAACACGGCCCATCCGCCCATGAGCGCGAGACCCAGCAGGAACTTGAGGGAGGTCGGTCCCGAGGTGCTCACGCCGGTGCGCAGCGGTGCGATGGCCCAGTGGTAGAACGACACGCCCTCGGGATTGTAGGTGGCAAAGACGAGCACGAGGGCACTCAGTGCACGGGCTGCGATGCCGCCAAATCCGGGTCCGTTGGCCATGGGGTGCGGTGAGCGAAAGAGTGGAAGAGAGAGTCGGTGTTCAGCGCGCGCCGCGCGTCGTGCGCCAATGCAGCAGGGCGGCTGTCATCCAGACGAGGGCGGCAGCGATGAGAAGGAACTTGAGGCTCGCCGCGATTCCGGCAAGCAGGATGACGCTGCCGTATACCTCCACGCCGGGACCATTGGCGGCAGCATCCGATACGACACGCCACAGCAGCACGTTTTCCAGCGCATCGAGCGGAATGCAGGCGAGGCTGGCCCAGGCGAGTGGTGTGCCCAGGCGATGCAGCGCATGCGGCGCCATGACGGCGCGGCCAAGGAGCAGGCGCATGCTGGTGAAGAGCAGCATGGGGTAGGCGACGAGGAAGGCCCCATCCACTCCCAAACTGACGAGCGCGCTTTCGGTGACGCCGGCGCTTTTCCAGAGGCTGAGGATCTCGGCTGCACGTGCCGAAGTGAAGGCGAGCTCGAGACTCACGATGCCCCAGGCTGCGCCCTCCATTTCGAGAGGGGCGCCGATGCCGCGCAGTTGCAGAAACAGGATGGGCGAAAGCGTCGCCCAGAAGAGCCATCCCAGCAGTCGCATGACAGGAGCCTAGCATCCCGCATTCGCGCAGGGAACGGCGAGGTGCTAGCGTTCGCCATGGACCTTTCGGTCATTCCCTGGGACGCGGTGCTGGGTATTGCGGTGGGCTTCGGCCTCGCTGCCGCGGCGGGGTTCCGCATGTTCGTGCCCCTGCTGGCGGCCGGCGTGGCGGCCAAAGCCGGTGTGTTGGAGCTCTCCCCGGGATTTGTCTGGCTGGCCAGCACCCCGGCTCTCGCGGCGCTGGGCACGGCGACGATTCTCGAGGTTGGGGCGTACTCGGTGCCCTGGCTGGATCAATTGCTCGACGTGATTGCGACACCCACGGCGGTGGCGGCCGGCATGCTGGCGGCGGCGAGTGTGGTGGTGGATCTGCCGCCCGTCCTCAAGTGGACGGCGGTGGTGCTGGCGGGTGGTGCGGCCGGCATGACGCAGGGCGCCACGGTGTTCACGCGCTTCAAGAGCACCACCCTCACCGGAGGGCTCGGCAATCCCGTGGTGTCGGCGCTCGAGCTGGTGAGTGCGGTGGTGACGAGCGCGCTGGCGATTTTTCTGCCGCTGCTGACGCTGGTGGCCGTACTGTTGCTGCTCGTGTTCTTCACGCGACGCGTGCACGGCGTGGTGTTTGGCCGTGGCGGTGGACTGCGCGCCGGTGCGGCGGAGGACGTGACGCCGGGGGCGAGGCCGCGGGTGCCGCGGGGGCCAGGCTGAGGATTGGAGAACTGAAGGTGTGAGGATCAGAGGATTGGAGGATAAGAGAGGCGGGCCCACGGAGCATCACAATCAGGATGCTCCGTGGGCCCGCCCCTCCAATCCTCGGATCCTCTGATCCTCACACCTTCAGTTCAACGACGCCGGCGGACTACCGGGACACGGTAGCTGGCACCAAAACGATCCGCCGGAACTCCACCGCCGTGTGATCGCCCTGCAGATAGATCGGTCCCGGCTCGCCTTCATTGCTGTCGAGCGCACCGCCCGTAATGCCCGGAATGGTCTGATCGGCGATGATGGTCTTGCCATTCAGCACCACGGTCACGCGTCGCCCGACGAGCGTAATGTCGAAAGTCTGCCACTCCCCGGGACCGCGAGCTGCGATCTCATTGGGCACGAGAAATCCGTAAACGCCGCCGAGATGCAGCGAGGTCGGCTCCTGCGCACCGCTGTCTTCGATCTGCACTTCGTGGCGGCCGCGCAAATAGATGCCGCTGTTGCCGCCCCTGGGATAGCGGAACTCCACGTGCAGGCGGAAATCGGTGAAGCGCTCCTTTGTGGCCAGATTGGCGCCGGATCGCGCATTGGTGAGCACACCGTTCACCACACTCCAGTTGCTGCGTCCACCGGGCAAGGGTTCCCACGCATCCATGCTGTCTCCGCCAAAGAGCACGATTTCCCTGCCCCAGGTGGGTGCGGTCTCGCGTCGCAGCAGCGGAGCACGCCGTCCGGTGACACGATGGACCGCGCCATTGGGCAGGGTCATGCTGCCCTGCAGTCCGTCTTCCGTCAGCATGGCGTCCACGCGCAGATCTTCGGCGCCGGCTTCCCACTGTGGCGGAATGGCAAAGCGGAGCCGTCCACTGTCCAGCTGCACCCTGGCGATGGGGCGGGCACTGCCACCGCCGCCCACGAAGCGTCCCACCAGCGTGCGGTTGCCTGAGAGTGTCACTTCGAGCCACGACGGATAGCGACGGCCTTCGCCCTCCACCGTGAGATCCCAGCGGCCAATGGCCTGCGCGATGGTCTGTGCCGAGGCCGACGCAGAGGACTGCGCCGGCAGCGCGCCGGCCGTCCCGGTGAGAAGCAGCACGCTCATGACCCGTATGAGGCTGGGTGACGCAGCGCGATGCGAGATGGGAGAACGATGGCCTGGCCAGTCAGAAACGCGCGACATGAGGTGTCAGGGTGTGGTGGGGGGAGACGTGGAAGGATTCGCGGAAGGAATCGCGGTGTCCGTACCAGATACTCTCTCAGACAACAGGCGGGCCGCACGATGCACGGCCGCGCGGACTCGTGGAGCGGTGCCGCAGCGACAGAGCATGCCGTCGAAGGCGCGATCGATATCGTTGTCGTTCGGAACCGCAGTGCCGCGCAGCAATGCCACGGCAGTGAGCACCTGGCCCGACTGGCAGTAGCCGCACTGGGCGACATTGCCCTCGCTCCAGGCCTGCTGCACCGCGCGCGCCACCGACGCGGCGGGTGACGCGAGCACGCCCTCGATGGTGACGATGTCCCGCTCGTTCACCTGCGACACGGGCAGCACGCAGGACCGCGTCGCCATGCCGTTGAGCAGCACGGTGCAGCTGCCGCAGAGCGCTGCACCACACCCGAAGCGTGTCCCCGGCAGCTGCAGCACTTCGCGCAGCACCCACAGCAGTGGCATGTCGGGGGCCACGGTCACGGTGTGCGACGTGGCGTTCACGCGCAGCGTGATGGCAACGGGCGCGGTCATGGGGTTTGCTGCTCCACGCGCTCGGCACGCTCCGTGCTGTCCGTGCCCTCCGCCACAAAACGTGAGGCACGCGTGGGACGCAGTGGCAGACTGCGCAGACGCTCTCCCGTCAACCGCGCAATGGCGTTGGCCACCGCCGGTGCCACCGGGGGCAGGCCTGGTTCGCCCACTCCTGCCGGCGGCTCCGCACTGGGCAGGATGTGTACGTCGATTGATGGCGTGTCGCGCATGCTCAGCAACGGATACTCGTGAAAGTTGCCGGTCATTACGCGGCCCTGCACAATGCGCACTTCGCCATGCAGTGCGGCGGAGAGACCAAAGATGACCGCGCCCTCCATCTGCTGCCTGACGCCATCGGGATGCACCGCGAGGCCGCAGTCCACGGCCATGACCACGCGATGCACCCGCACGCGGCGCTCGGCGGACAGCGAGACCGTGGCCACCTGTGCCACGACCGTGTCAAAGGCCTGATGCAATGCGAGGCCCATGGCCGCGGGTCGTCCATCGGGGGCACGCATTGGTGCGTCGGACCAGCCGGCTTCGCGCGCGGCGGTGGTCAGCCCTCGGGTGGGGCGTGGATGCGCGCGCAACAGATCGAGCCGATACTGCAGTGGATCGCTGCCGGCGCGTTCGGCGAGTTCATCAATGAAGGACTCGAGAAAGAACGCGTGATGCGAGTGTCCGACACTGCGCCAGAGTCCCACCGGCACCGCGAAGTCGAGTTCACGATGGCCCACCCGCAAGGCGGGCCATTCGTAGGGCTGATCCCAGAGGCCCTCAGCGGCCGTGCGATCCGGCGTGCGTGCGGTCCATGCGAAACCGATGCGTCGAGAGTACGCCTTGAATGGCGACTGCGAGGCGGTCTGCGCGGTGATCGCAGTCGGGCGACCGCTGGCATCGAGGCCAGCGCGCAGCACCGCGGCGCAGGCGGGGCGATATATGTCGTGTTGCAGGTCATCGCGGCGCGACCAGATGGTGCACACCGGCGTGCCCGGTAGCGCCGCCGCCACACGCGCAGCCTGCGCCACGATGTCGGCTTCGAGCCGTCGGCCGAATCCGCCACCCAGCCGCCGCTGATGCAGCACCACCTCGCGTTCGGCACGCTGCAGCACCTGTGCGACGGCGCGCCGCGCCACGTCGGGAAGCTGCGTGCCCGTCCACACGCTCACCTGCGCATCGGTCACCAGCACCGTCGCGTTGGGCGGCTCCATGGTGGCGTGTGCGAGATACGGAACGTCGTAGCTGGCCTCGTGCACCGCGTGTGCCGCCTGCAATGCCGCGTTGGCGTCTCCGCGAAAGCGATGCGGGAGTCCGGCGTCGCTGCGGGCCACACTGCGCAGCGTGCTGCGAATGCCATCAGAGGACAGCGCCACATGCGGGCTGTCAGTCCACTGCACATTGAGGGCGGACAGGGCCTGCTCGGCCTGCCACCAGCTGTCGGCGATGACCGCGACACCCGGCGTGTCGCCGTACTCCGATCCGGGCAGCGCCACCACGGCCCGCACGCCCGGACGGGCACGCGCCGCCGCGCCGTCGTACACCCGCGGGCGACTGCCGAGGACGGGCGGCATGGCGACGGCGGCATAGCGGGTACCATCGGGCAGCTCGTCCATGCCAAAACGCAGCTGTCCGGTGGCGGCATCCTGCGCGTCCAATCGCCGCTGATCGTGGCCGATGAGCGTGAAGCGGGACGGATCCTTGCGCGAAACCTGAGCGGGATGCTGCGTGGTGGCTTCGCCCAGCAGCTCACCATAGCGCAGCCGGCGATCGCCGGCGATCACGAGGCCACGTTCGGTGCGCAGGTCTGATACGGGCAGGTTCCAGCGCAGCGCAGCGGCGGCAAGCAGCTGGGCTCGGGCCGTGGCGCCCGCGTCGCGCGCGACGTCCCACACATCGCGCACACTCGACGAGGCGCTGGTCATCATCAGCCCCACTTCGCGCGCCGCCTTGGCCGCCAACCAGCGCAGCGCGCGTGCCGGGGCGGCCTCCATGTCGTCCGGATGCAGCGGCAGCCCGTCCACAATGGCCGCCACATTGTTGTACACACGGTCGATGGGCGCGGGCACTGTGCGCACGCGCGCCCAGTCGCAGTCCAGCTCCTCGGCCACGATCATGGCGAGTGCCGTGTGAATGCCCTGACCCATCTCACTCTTGGGGGTGATGATGCTGACCGTGTCGTCAGGCGCGATCGCCAGCCAGCCATTCAGGACCACGTGGCCCGGTTCGAGGGACGGCAGGACCCCCGCCCGCAGTCGCTGGCGGGGCGGGGTGAGCGACCAGCCGAGAATCAGGGCACCGGTGGCGCCCAGCCCTGTCAGCAGGAAGGTCCGTCGTCTCATATTCAAGGAAGATGGGGCCCGGCGCGACGTCCGGTACCCATGCCCTCCTTTTCGCCGTGATCTCCTGCCATGTCCGTGTTCCTTGCCCGTTCCGCCGGTCTCGCGCTGCTCGCTCTCACCGCTCTGTCAGCCTGCAAGGACGAGCAGACCAAGGTGGCCGAGGCGGCCGCCCGCATCGCCCAGCGCACGCAGGTGCTGGCACCGGACGATGTGCAGATCGTGAGCACCGATGGCCGCACTGCGCTGGAAATCATCGGGGACTCGGTGCACGTGTTCCACGAGAACAGCACGATTCGCGTGCCGGCCACGCACATCGAAAATGTGCGCTACGCCGACGGCCGACTGCGTTTCGACATCAAGGGCATCGGCATGAAGATGTTCGAGGTGGGCGACGGAACAGAGGGCGCCACCTTCCGCCAGGCCGATGCGCTGCAATTCGTAGCCGTGGTGCTGGACCGTCAGAACCAAATCGAGATGGCGGGCAAGACGCCGTAGTCGCGACTTCACCTCTCACCCTGGATACCACGATGTCCCGTTCTGCGCTGGGAAGCTGGCTGATGCTCGGAGTGGTGGCCGCAACGTTTGCTCTTGGCGGCTGTGGAGGTGACAGTGGGGCTCGCGTGAGTCTTTCGGGCGACTCGACCGCCACGGAGCCGCTGGCCGACGGCGATGTGCGCATCACCAGCACCGATGGCGCACTGATCCTGGCGGTCATTGGCGATTCGGTGGTGATCCAGATGTCCGACAGTGTGCGTCAGGCGGTGCGCAGCGACATTCAAGACGAAGCGGCGAATGCGGGTCGCCTCGGGGCGATGATCGGCAATGCGGTGGGTGCCGCCGTGAACGCCGCCCTTGGCATCACCGTTCGTGTCCCGGCCGAGAAGGTCAGCAATCTGCGCTACGAGAACGGCAACCTGCGTTTCGATGTCAAAGGCGGAGCCGGGGTGAAGCTCAACTCCAGTGGCGGCGACAGCATGAGCACCATCAGCAACGGCAAGAACAACGGCGGCGCCTTCACCGAGGCGGACGCGATGCAGTTCATCGATGCCGTGCGCGCAGCGCAGGCCCGGCGCACGGCGATGTAGCCATGAGCTGCCGCGCTGCTGTCGCGCGGTTCAGGAACTGCAGCTGAGCATGGAGCAGCCGGCCTTGTGGCGCGCCCAGTCGGGGCGCCGCCCCGTCAGCGCTGTGTGGGCCGGTTGCTCGTCGTATGGTGTGCGCAGCACCTCGAGCAGGGTGTGGACCAGCGAATCGTCGCCAGCCGTCGCGGCGTCGATGGCCTGCTGCGCTACGTAGTTGCGCAGCACGAACCAGGGATTGACGGCGTGCATGGCCGCACGGCGCTCGGAGGCCGAGCGAGGCTGCGCACTCACGCGGCCGTGCCAGCGTGCGAGCCAGGCCGTCAGTCGCTCGCGCGCGGCGTCGCGCCTGGCGTCATCGTAGAAGACGTCGCCCAGCAACGCGAGGGGGTCATGCCCTGACAGGGTGTCGGGCATGTCGCCCAGCGCGCGGAAGAAGCGCGTGAAGTCCATCTCGGCGTCGTAGAGCAGCGCATAGCCCTCGCGCACGAGCTCATCGGCGTCCTCGTCACCGGGCAGCAGGCCGAACTTGGCGCGGTTCATGGCTTCGTACTCGCGCGCATAGACCGTGGCATAGTGATCGATGGCCGACTGCAGCGTGGCCTCGTCCGGAATGACCGTAATGAGCGCTTCGGCCAGTCGCACGAGATTCCACTGCGCGATGAGCGGCTGCTGCCCGAAGCGATAGCGCCGACCCTGGGCGTCGGTGGTGTTGGGTGTCCAGCCCGGATCGAAGTTGTCCACCCAGCCGTAGGGCCCGTAGTCGATGGTGAGCCCGAGGATGGACATGTTGTCGGTGTTCATGACGCCGTGCACGAAGCCCACGCGCATCCAGTGCACCATAAGCTGCGCCGTGCGCTCGGCCACCTCGTGCAGCCAGGCGACACGCCGGGATGCGGCATCACCGCTCAGATGCGGGAAGTCGCGCGCGATGGTGAAATCGACGAGGCGGGTGAGCAGGGCCGCGTCGTCACGCGCGGCAAAGATCTCGAAGTTGCCAAAGCGAATGAAGGAGGGGGCGACGCGACAGACAATGGCACCCGGTTCGAGCGCCGCGTTGCCATTGTAGAACATGTCGCGCAGCACGGCGTCGCCCGTGCGCACGAGGCTGAGTGCGCGGGTGGTGGGCACACCGAGATGATGCATGGCCTCGCTGCAGAGAAATTCCCGCAGACTCGAGCGCAGCACGGCGCGTCCGTCCGCCGTGCGCGAGTACGGCGTGGGTCCGGCGCCCTTGAGCTGCAGTTCCCAGCGCTCGCCGCGGGCGTTGAGCGCCTCGCCCAGCGTGATGGCGCGTCCGTCGCCCAACTGGCCGGCCCAGTGCCCGAACTGGTGGCCGCCGTAGCAGGCAGCGTAGGGCTGCATGCCAGGCATGAGCGCGTTGCCCCCGAACACCCGGGCAAAGTCGGGATGCGCGGGATCACCCGGGGCAAAGCCCACGAGTTCGGCCACGTCGGCCGCGTGCGCCAGCAGCGACGGAGCGCTCACCGGCGTGGGCTCCACGGCGCTCCAGGCTGCGCCGAGCACCTGCCGACGCGTGTTGCGCGGGTCCGGGTCGCCGGGCAGTTCGCGGACGAAGCGGTTGTCGAAGACGAGGGGGCGGAGTGAAGTTGTCACCTGGTGCAATCTAGCCTCCCCATTTCGGAGATCCCGATGGTCATGACCTTTTCTGCTCTCTTGCGCTCGCGTCTGGTGGTGAGCCCGGTTGCGCGCCGCGGCTGGCGGCGGTCGGTGACGAGTGTTCTGCTGCTGGCCGCCTGCGGCGGCGAACCCAGACCGGCCGTGTCGGACAGTGTCGTGACGGTGAATCCGTTCCCGGAAGTCACCTTGTCGGCGGTGGCGCCGGCCTCCTACGAAGGCATTCTGCCCTGCGCGGACTGCTCGGGGCTCAAGACCGTGCTGGCCATCTGGCCGGACAGCGTGTATCGCCTCGCCCAGACGTACGAGGGCAAATCCACGACGCCCGTGGTGACGATGGGGCGCTGGCGGCTCAGCGAGTCGGTGCTGTCCCTCGAGACCGAAAACGGGATTCCCATCCTGTACCGTCGCGCGGGAGACGACACGCTCACGCTGCTGGACCAGCAGGGCCAGCCGATCGCTTCGGCGCTCAACTACTCGCTGCGCCGCTCCGTCTCCATGAATAGTCTGCGTGAGCCGGCCCGGTTCGTTGGCACGTTCGAGTACATGGCGGACGCGCCGACGTTTCGCGAATGCGGTTCGGGGCAGACCTACCCGGTGCTCATGCAGGGTGCCTACCGGACACTGGAGCGCGCCTTTCTGGCGGCCAAGCTCCCACCGGGCAGTGGCCAGCAGGTGGAAGTGCGCGCACGCTTTCTCGAACGGCCGGCCGACATGGAAGGGCCGCGCGATCGTGACGTCGTGGAGATCGTGTCCTACGTGGGACCTTCGGCCAATCCCGGTTGCCGCTGAGGCGGGAACTGCCCCCCCACCCGTGGACTTGTAGAGGTATGGCCAACACCGATCTTCAGAACACCGCGTCCGGCCCGGGATCCATGGGCACGCCCTTCGGGAAGCCGTCGCCGGAGACGCTCAAGGCGACACTCACGCCCGAGCAGTACGCGGTGACGCAGCAGTGTGGCACGGAGCCGCCCTTCCAGAACGCGTACTGGGATCACCACGAGCCGGGTCTGTATGTGGACGTGGTGAGTGGCGAGCCGCTGTTTGCCAGCATTCACAAGTTCGACAGTGGGACCGGCTGGCCGAGCTTCACGCAGCCGGTGGCACCGAATGTGACCGAACACGAAGACCGCAGCTATGGCATGCGTCGCGTCGAAGTGCGCAGCAAGCACGGCGACTCGCATCTCGGTCATGTGTTCCCCGACGGCCCGCGTGAGGCCGGAGGCATGCGGTATTGCATCAACTCGGCATCGCTGCGCTTTATTCCGCTCGCCGAACTCGAAAGCGCCGGCTACGGCGCCTACCGTGTGGTTTTCGAGCAGGACGGTGCACATGGCTGACCCGGTGGCGAGCGGGCGTCCCATCGAGGTCGCCATTCTGGCGGGCGGCTGTTTCTGGGGTATGGAGGAAATCCTCCGCCACATTCCCGGGGTGCTGGAAACCGAAGTGGGCTACACCGGTGGCTGGCTGGAGAATCCGACCTACCACGACACGCACGACAGCAAGAGCGGACACGCGGAGAGTGTGCGCATCGTGTTCGATCCCAGCGTGCTGTCCTACGAAACCCTGCTGGAAGACTGGTTCTTCCGCATGCACGATCCGACCACGCTCAATCGTCAGGGCAACGACATCGGTACACAGTACCGCAGTGCGATCTTCTTCACGAGCGAGACGCAGCGTGAGACGGCGGAGCGAGTGAAGGGTCGTGTGCAGCAGAGTGGCCTCTGGACCAAGCCCATCACCACAGAAATCGTACCGGAAGCGCGGTGGTGGACGGCCGAGGGCTATCACCAGGATTATCTGCAGAAGAATCCCGGTGGCTACACCTGCCACTGGATGCGCTGACTCAGCCGATTTCCCTGATACGCAATGCGCCTGAGGGACAACGGGCCACCGCGGCGCGCAGCTCGTCGTCGGTGGCCTGATCGGTTTCAATCCACGGTGTGCGTCGCGGGTTGAACACGCGGGGGTTGGCCTTGACGCAATTGCCGCTGTGCTGGCAGAGCCCCTGGCGCCATTCAATGGCCAGCTGGCCGGCCGGGTACACGCGGGTGATGGCCTGCGGATCGACGGGAGCGGGAGTGTCGGCCATGCAATCTCCAGAATGAGGCGGTGAATGGGGGGCGGCGATCGAGGCACGCGAACGTCGAAGCCATGCCCCCTCCCTTCCGAGGCGGAGAGGGCGCAGCTTATCGGGGTTCGGCAACTCCCACCCTCCCCCCGCCTTCCATGTCTCAACTGTCACGCCGGATCGCCTCCGGCGCAATCCTCGCCGGCGTACTCGGCGTCGCGCCAACAGCCGTCGCGCAACGTGCCAAGGCACCGGCCGCGGCACCGGCCGCGACCCCGATGGCCGTTCCGGTGGCCACCGAGTTCGACCGTCTGCACTTCCGCAGCATTGGTCCTGCGACCATGTCAGGCCGCATTGCCGACGTGGTCGTGTACGAGGCCAATCCCAGCATCTACTACGTGGGCACGGCGCACGGCGGCGTGTGGAAGACCGTCAACAACGGCACCACCTGGACGCCGCAGTTCCAGAACGAGGGGCTGATTGCCATCGGAGACGTGGCGGTGTCGCAGCGCAATCCCGACCTCGTGTGGGTGGGGGCGGGCGAAAGCAACAACCGTCAGAGCACCTCGTGGGGCGGCGGCATCTACAAGAGCACCGACGGCGGCGCCACGTATCAGCACATGGGGCTGCCCAACTCGCGGCACATCAACCGGGTGCTCATCCATCCCGGCAACGACGACGTGGTATTCGTGGCCGCCACCGGACCGCTGTTCGGTCCCGGCGGGGATCGTGGCGTGTACCGCACGAGCGACGGTGGCAAGTCCTGGACGCTGGTGCTCAAGGGCGACGACGACACCGGCGCCAACGACATCGCGATGTCGGCCAGCGATCCGAATGTGCTGTACGCGTCGATGTATCAGCGCCGCCGCACCACCTGCTGCATGAACGGTGGTGGCCCGGGCAGTGCGCTCTACAAGAGCACCGATGGCGGGACGACGTGGAACAAGGTCACGGGCAGCGGCTTCCCCACGGGGGCGCTGGGCCGCATCACGATGGACGTGTTCCGTCAGTCGTCCAACATCGTGTACGCGATGGTGGAAGCGCCGGCCGGTGCGGGCGCGCCGGCGCCCGCTGAGTCCATGGAAGGCGCGGCCACTCCGCCCGCGCCGCAGGCCAGCGCCTCGGCCACCGGCGTGTATCGCAGCCTCGATGGCGGCGCGACGTGGACCAAGATGAGCAGCACCAACCCGCGCCCCATGTATTTCAGCCAGTTGCGCGTGGACCCGGTGAATCCCGATCGCGTGTATCTGGGCGGCGTGGGCCTGCATTTGTCGGTGGACGGTGGGCGCACGTTCGAAACGGACGCCGCGCTTGTCACGCACGACGACGTGCACGCCATCTGGATCAACCCGAAGAATCCCGACCACGTGCTCACGGGCAACGATGGTGGGCTGGCAGTGAGCTATGATCTGGCGCGCACCTGGCAGTTCATTCCCAACCTTCCGGTGGGTCTGTTCTACCATGTGAGCTACGACATGGAGCTGCCGTACAACGTGTGCGGTGGCATGCAGGACAACTACGACTGGTGCGGGCCCAGCGCGTCGCGCCACAGCCGCGGCATCTTCAACTACGACTGGTTCCAGATCCTTGGCGGTGACGGCTTCGTGGCCATTCCCGACCTGCGGGACTCGCGCATCATCTACACCGAGTCGCAGGACGGCAACATGGTGCGCCGCAACAAGGTGACGGGTGAATCGCGGCAGATCCGGCCCACGCCGCTTAACGTGACCAACGCCACGCGCGGCGAATCGTACCGCTTCCACTGGGATTCGCCGCTGATGCTCTCGCCCAACGATCCGGGGGTGCTGCTGGCCGCGGCCAACCGCGTGTTCCGCTCGCGCGATCGCGGTGACAGCTGGGAGGCCATCAGCCCCGATCTCACGCAGAATGCGTCACGTGACACCATCGAAACGATGGGGCTCAAGGGCCGCGACATCCGCATTGCGCGCAACGATGGCATCTCACAGTGGCCGGCCATCGTCACCCTGGCCGAGTCGCCCAAGCAGGCCGGCGTGTTCTATACCGGCACCGACGACGGCACCGTGAGCGTGTCCCGCGATGATGGGAAGACCTGGACGAACATCACCAAGAACCTGCCGGGCTTCCCGTCGGGCTTTGCCTATGTGAGCGAGGTGGTGCCGAGCCGCTTCGATGCGGGCACGGTGTATGTGACGGTGAACAACTACCGTCAGAACGATTACGCGCCGTACGTGTGGATGAGCCGCGACTTTGGCGCCACGTTCACCAGTCTGGCAGGCGGTCTGGGCGGTGAGACCGTGCGCACGCTGACCGAAGACACGCGCAATCCTGACGTGCTGTACGTGGGCACGGAAACCGGCATCTTCGTCACGCTGGATCGTGGCAAGAGCTGGAAGCGGCTCAAGGCCAACTTCCCCACGGTGCGTGTGGACGAGCTCACCATTCATCCGCGCGACAACGCGCTGATCGTGGCCACGCATGGCCGCGCGCTGTGGATTCTCGATCATCTCGAGCCCATCCAGGAGTATGCCGCGGCGCAGAAGAAGCCGGCGAGCCTGTTCTCACCGGGCATGGCGCTGCAGTGGAAGGGCAAGGATGATCGCAACGACGAGTTCTGGGGACATCAGTTCTTCACGGGCGAGAATCCGCCGACCGAGGCGGTCATTCAGCTGCACTTCACGCAGGCCGTCAAGAATCCGTTGCTTCGCATCAGTGATGCATCGGGCGCGGTGGTGCGTGAGCTGAACATTCCGGACAGCAAGAATGCCGCCGGCATTCAGACGGTGTGCTGGGATCAGCGTGTGGAGCCGGTGCGTCCGGTGGCGGCCGCTGGCCCGGGCGGTGGTGGGTTTGGTGGCGGCGGCCAGGGCAATCAGGCGCGCCGTCCCATTCCCGGCTATCCGGTGCCGCTGCCGCCCGTGGGCTATGAAGCGGCCAATCCCTGCGCGGGCGGAGGCGCGGGTGGCGGATTCGGCGGCTTCGGTGGCAACCAGAACAACGGGCCGCTGGTGTTGCCCGGTACGTACGCGGTGGCGCTCGTGGTCGATGGCAAGGAGGTCGAACGCAAGTCGCTCGAGATCGTGATGGATCCGCAGGTGCAGCTCACCGGTGCGGCGCGCGTGGCGTACAACGCCGCGGCCATGACGTTGCACACGGCGCATGCCAATGGCGCCGCAGCGGCGGCCCCGCTGGCGGGCCTGCAGCAGCAGATGCGCACCGTCAGCGCGCAGGTGGACAGCAGCAGCCGACTCTCTGCCGAGGTGAAGGCCGAGTTCAAGACCTTCCAGCGCGAGTTCGATGCGCTGCGTGCCAAGTTCGGCATCGGGGCACCGGCTGGTGGTCCTGGCGGTGGTGGCGGTTTTGCCGCCGCCGCGGCCGCGGCCAATCAGGCCAACGTGCTTGGCCGTCTGGCGCAGGCCAAGAACAACCTGCTGGCGGGGTGGGAAGGGCCGGGCGAGGCGTTGACCAAGCAGGCGGACGCGGCGCAGCGTGATCTGGCCGCCGCGGTGGCGGAAGCGCAGGCCTTCATGCCGAAGGCGCGCGAGATGAGCAGCAAGCTCGCGGCGGGTGGCGTGACGATGACGGTGGGGAACTGAACTGACGCGGCCCGCCGCGTTGATTCGCCGGTGATGCAT
>JACVCT010000422.1 GCA_016741895.1 Gemmatimonadaceae bacterium
CGTGTTCTTATCCGTGTGGTTTCCGCTCAATCCGCGTCATCCGCGACAAGGCAGTTCGACCCAAACGGCTTCTCTCTGCGCCCTCTTATTCTCTGCGTAGGCTGTTCAGCGCATCAGCCGCTGAATGAATGCCCGCTTCATGGCACCTTCATCAGCGGCGAGTACGTCGGTCAGTGCGCCGCCAACGCCGAGCCCTGCAGCTGCTGCACCTTGGTCACCATGGGCTCCACCTCCGCCGGGGTGAGCGTGCGCGGCGCCTTGCCAGCCGATGCCACGCTGAGGGCGCCGGCTTCGTCGCGCGTAAGGGTGCGCGTTTCCGTGCGGCCGTCCGCGTACACCGTTTCGGCCGTGACCAGACTCGCGCCGGCCGCCAGATGCAGCGTCGTGCGGCTCTTGAACTGCCCCTTCACCGACTCCTCGAGCACCATGGTGCGCGCACCCGAAGGGTGCTTCGTCATGGTCTGCGTGATGCTCACGTCACCGCGCGCCACGGTCTTGGTGCGTGTCTCGGGACCCGAGGCCAGCGCCGGTTCGCCGGTCCAGAACTCCATCGAGTTCAGAATGACGACGTCGATGAGGCCGGCCACGCCGTACACCGGCACCAGGAAGGCGGTGGCCACGAAGAACAGCTCCTGCACCCACTTGTCCGACGAAATGCCCTTGTTGAAGGCGTAGAACTTCCGCGTGAGCGGGAAGCTGCCGAAGCAGGCGGTGCTGCTGAAGGCGGTCGCGGCGAGCAGGCCGGCCATGGTGGCGCGGCGTACGAACATGGAAGGCATGGGCAGGGCTCCTCAGGGAATGGGGACCAGCTGGTCGGATATTCGGCCGACGCGCGAGTATGGCAGCCCCGAGGCGTGGCGTCAACACAGCGTGGCATTCGCGATTCTGCGGGCGCCTGCAGCCCAAATGAACAACGGGCGCCACCCTGAGGTGACGCCCGTCGCGAATTGATTCAGCGCCCGCGACTTAGAACTTGATCGACACGCCGGCGAAGATGAGCGGGATGTCGCCCACGCCAACCTGACCCATGAGCGAGAGCTTGTTGGAGAGGTTGTAGCGCGCGCCGCCCTGGATGCCGAAGCCGATGTCGCTGTCGCCAGCGTCGAAATCACCAAGGCCCGTGCCCTCGACTTCGACGTTCACGCTGACAAAGCCAAGGCTGGCGCCGGCGAACAGATCGAGCTTGGGCTGCGAGGCGATGGGGAAGTGCACATTGCCGATGGCCATGATGGGGATGACCGTGCTCGTGAACTTGCTGCCGAACGCCGTCTCGCTGTCGCGCTGAATGCCCACGAAGCCGCCAAGGCCGAGTACCGTGTTGCCCAGCTTCTTGAAGCCGACTTCGCCCTGCACTCCGATGCCAGCGCCTTCGTAATCACCACCCGCCATGAAGCCGATGGACCCCACCTTGGAGCCGACTTCAAACGGGCCGGATGCCTGGGCGGAGGCCAGCGACGGCACGGTCAGCATGGCGGCTGCAGCGAGGGCGAACAGGGACGGGGAGCGACGTGTCATGTGGTGGGATCCTTGAAAAGGCGTGAGTTGACTCGAGAAAACTGCCTGGCGAATTGCCGGTGAGACCGGGGACTACGCGCACGCCGACCAAAAAGTTGCGTGCGTTGCAT
>JACVCT010000423.1 GCA_016741895.1 Gemmatimonadaceae bacterium
ACGGGGCGGGGGCCCGGTGGCTGGCCGGGGCGGTCGGGGGGGGCGCGTTGGGCCACGGCCTTGGGCCGGGACGACGCGGACGGCCTGGGGGACCCGCGCAGGCCGTTTCAGGGGCCGTCGGCCGTGAACCGCTGGCCCGAGGGGCGCACGCCGCTGGGCTGCGGCAACTGGATGGGGTGGCCGGAGGTGTCCGTACCCGCCGGCTACGGCAGCCAGGGCATGCCGCTGGGCAATCTGTCCTTCGTGGGACTGCCGGGCCACGATGCGGCGCTGCTGGCCATGGCATACGCCTACGAACAGCAGTCGCGTCACTTCAAACCGCCGGCCGCGGTTACGGCGCGTTAGCGCGTGCCGTTCTGCGGTACCGCGCGCTGCTGACGCAGCGTTTCGTACACGGCAATGCCAACGCTCGTTGACAGATTGAGCGAGCGAATGGGACCCTCGGCCATGGGCATGGTCACGAACTGCTCGGCATAGCGCGTGTGCAGCGTGGGCGGCAGGCCACCGGTTTCGCGGCCGAACACCAGCACGGTGCTTGTCGTTTCACCAAGCGGCGCATCCCAGAAGCTGCGACGCCCCCGCGTGCTGAAGAACCAGGGCGTGCCAAACTGCGGCAGCTCGGCCTCGAACGTGTCCCAGTCCTTCCAGACACGCAGATCGACATGCTCCCAGTAGTCGAGCCCCGCGCGCTTGACGGCGCGGTCGTCGAGTGAGAAGCCGAGCGGCTCGATGAGATGCAGCGTGGCGCCGGTGGCCACGCAGGTGCGCCCGGCGTTGCCGGTGTTCCAGTGGATCTCGGGATGAACGAGTACGACGTGCAGGGCCATGCGCGAAGTATGTGACACGGACGCCTTCTGTACCACGGTGATTCGCGGTATCGCGTTGCGGGAAGGGTCAGGGCACCGGCAGGCGGTAACGTCGGCTGACTCGTACCGTGTGGCCGCCGGCCAGATGCGCCAGTTGGTCTCCGTGGCCCAGCGATTCAATGCGTACGATGGCGTCGAGATTGACACTCGCGCTGCGTGAGACGCGGTGGAACCGGCGCAGGTCGGTTTCCATGCCCAGAGCGGACAGTGGTCCGCGTGTGCGCCAGCTGCGCAGCATGCCATGCAGATGCACATGATTGCGATCGGCCTCGAGCCACACGACCGCGCGCGTGGGAATCAGCTGGTGTTCGCCGCGCTCGCGTACAACAAATCGATCCGCCAGTGGTGTTGCCGTGGCGTCATGGGCTTCACGCCGACGCCAGGCCAGCTCTGCGATGTCGCGGCGCCACTGCATGGCCTCCCGAATGCGGGCGATGGTGACATCAAAGCGGTCGCCGTCCCAGGGTTTGAGCAGGTAGTCGAGCGCCGTGAGGTTGAAGGCCTGCACCGCGTGCGTGGCGTGGGCGGTGACGAAGACCACCAGCGTCCTGGACGGCTGCGGCAAGGCGGCGAGAGCGTCGGCCACCGCCAGACCATCCGTGCCCGGCATCTGAACGTCGAGGAACACCACATCCACCGTGTCGCTGCCGAGTACCTGCAGGGCCGCAGTGCCGTCGCGGGCTTCGAGGATGGTACCGGCGTCGGGAAGCTGCACGAGAAAGCGGCGCACCTTGGCACGCGCCGGTGCCGCGT
>JACVCT010000081.1:0-10000 GCA_016741895.1 Gemmatimonadaceae bacterium
CAAGCTGTTTGTCCGAATCCTCCACGGGAACATTATCTTCGCAGCTCCCCATTTTCTAGGGGCACAATCCGCACCCCGATGGATCAGCGGCGGTGAAGAGGATGTGGTCACCCAGCTCGGCCGCTTCCGTTCGGTGGTGGCGCTCCCTCGGAGCTTCGTTGTGCTCGAGAGAGATGCGCCATTCCTGAAGGTTTTCGATTACTCCGGTGGCCTCCTACAAACGCTGGGGCGTTCGGGCGGCGGCCCAGGAGAGTATCGCGCGCCGACTTCCCTCAGTTTCGACGCGCGGCGGCAACGACTGCTCGTCGTCGATCCGTCCAATGCCCGTGTTACTGCCTATCAGGTGCGAGATAGCCTTGTCGCGCCGCGGTTCCTGAAGTTGGGGGATATTGGTATCCGCAGCGTGTGCGCGCTCGGCACTCGCCTTGTCGGACTCGCGCGCAACGCACCGACCATTCTTCGCGAGTTGCGGGAGGAAGGTGACAAGCTCACCGTGACTTCCTCCTTCGGTGAGCCGCGCACGAATCATCCGCTTGGCGCACATCCGATGGTGCGCACGCGCGCGTCGGACGGTCCGTTTCTGTGTGACGAAGAGGGCAATCGCGCGATTGTTGCCTCGTCCATGCTTGGCGAGGTTCATGTGTTCAATGCAGCGAACCGGCAGCAGGTGGTGACGCCAATCCGAGGCTTCCAGCGCATTACCATGATCGTGGAAGACAACGCGCTGGCCATGGTTCCGCCGGCCGGTGGCTACGACGTGGTCCATGGACTCGTCCCATGGGAGGGTTCCGTCCTCGCCGTGACGGAGCGTACTCGCCCGGTGCCGGGGGACGTGCCAAGGTCTGTGGGCTTCGCTGTCGCGGGCATCAGCGCGCGTGGACCCGGGTCTTTGGGTGCCCGCACGCAATGGAGGCCGCTCGCAAAGACGGCTTCCGGCGCGCTGTGCGCTCAATCTGATCCCGCGCCGGCTATTGCACTGTTCACTGCGGGAAGCTGTCCGTGAGCGTCGGCGCGCCTCGGCATAAGGGGGCGCGCGACTGACGGCCACCGCATGAATGTCGTGGACGATGCGCGTGCGTGTCTTCGAGTGCTCCCGTAGCAGAGGCAGACGGCATGCCGATCCCTGCCACGCCAGATGATGCCCCGGCGGCGGCCGCCATTTGGCCGAGCGCGTGCATCGTTCGGTCGGCAATGCTATCGTTCTACTGTACATCTATCGATGAGGATCTCATGGCGATCGTCACCGTGTCTCCCAAGTTCCAGGTCGTCATACCCAGGGAGATCCGTGAGGCTCTGCAACTCGAGCCGGGGCAGAAGGTGCAGGTACTCCAATACCAGAACCGGATCGAGTGCATCCCCGTGCAGCCCATGAATAAGATGTGGGGGTTCCTGAACGGGATCGATACGACAATTGTCCGCGAGCCGGACCGCATATGAGCCTGATCGATTCTTCGGCCTGGCGTAACAAATCCCGCTGACCGACAGTATCATCTACGCGACAGCCAAGCAGTATCGGGCGACAATATGGACGATGGACGCGCACTTCGCCGAGTTGGCGAACGTCCGGTATGTCCCCAAGCTTAAGTAGCGAAAGTCTGACTTTGTGTGTGACCGAGCACCCAGAATGCGACCAAGTCGGAGCATGTCGAAACCGGCTACGTCTCACGTTATGGCAGGGAGTCCGAAGGTCGGATGATGGAGTGGATCGCGGCCGGCAATTGCGCCCATGACGGGGTGCGGGTTGCCGTGCTGTCGAGCCCGGCGAACGCGGCGAAAAAGGTGTGCATATCCGGAACCGACGTCTCGCCCAGCTGCGTGTGCATGAAGGCGCCGACGAGCTCAGGAGCCTCGTATCGTCCGGAGCGCCACTCGCCAAACAACGTCTCAAGCAGCTGCCCGGAGCGCCTCGCGATTTGCGGATGACGGGCAAGCAACTCGCGCCCACCCTCGTATGCCCGCACCATGGCGTCGTACAGCAAGGAGTCATGTTGCGACGCCAAGGCGCTGGACGGCACCGTAGTGGTGTCGCCACTCAGCGGGCGACGGCCCGTTGTTTCGACGAGTGCAAGAAAGGCGCGCACGAATGGCGACCGTTCGGCCACCGCCTCGTCGAGAGCAGACGGCCACTGCAATCCGTCGCTATTGGCGAGCAGGATTAATGTCCAGCGGGACGTGGGAGCATCACCGAGCACCTTGAGGTACAGCGCCGAGTAGCGCTGTTCCCAGAGGCCGGTGTGCCACGCCAGATCATGCACCTGTACTCGCGCGAGAAACCAGCCAAGACCGTAGGGCAGGCGTGTGCCGTCGCTTGAGCTACCTGGCGTCCACATGAGGGTCCGCAATGCCGGGTCGATGAGTCGCCCCGTCATGAGCGCCCGGTCGAACCGGGCGAGATCCATGGCACTTGCGATCACGCCGCCGGCAGCGCCGTCCCCCTGTGGCGCGGGAGGTCCCGAGGCGACGAATCTACCGATAGAGTCCACGTGGTACGGCACCGCGAGCCGATCGGCGAGGTGTCGCGGCAGCGGCAATGAACGATGGATGCGGGCAGCGTTCGCCATGCCGGCAGGTCGCAGCACCAGCGAGTCGACGAGCGACGAGAACGGCCGCCCAGTGATCTCCATCAGCGGCCGCGACGCCCAGGAGTAGGACGGCGGGTTGTACAGCAAGCGCTGTCCAGGAACTGGGCCATTCACTGTCATGGACAGCACATGCCGCAGCGTGAGTGCTTCGCTCGTGCAGGCGAAGTCGCCATAGAAGACACCGCCCGCTGCGCGTGCGTCGTCGCAGAACTCCGCAAACCCCCGATACCTGCGCATGGGGCGATCCAGATCGAGCAGGCCGTCCTGCACCAGCCGGAGTGCCGTAACGGCTGATATCGGCTTGCTGACTGAGGCGATATCGAATGGCGTCTCGACGTCCACGGGCCGTCCCGTGGCGATGTCCGCCAGGCCGAGACCGCGAGCGACCACGACCGTGGTATCCCGCAGCACGACCAACGCGAGTCCGGGTATGCGCGCCGTCGTCCGCAGCGAGTCCACCGTGCCGACGAATTGGCGCACCGCGTTAGTTGCCGTCGTAGTCCCATCGTCAGCTGAAGGCGGGCGGCTTGTGTCGGTGAGCAGCCACAGCGCGAGCAAAATGAAGTGCGAGTGCAGCATGGAGTGGTCCTCAGTTGGGGAATCGCAGGTTCACTACGTCGTTGAAGCGCGATCCGAAGGTGAAGGAGAGGCCAATGGCCGTGTAGCTCGATGCCCCGGAGCGCAGTTCGCGGATGCGTAGGAGGCGCTCCTGGTCTGTGAGATTCGCGCCCACAAGAGCGATCTGGTCGTTGAGCAAACCGTAACTGCCGCCGATGTAGAAGTTGACACCGGTGACCACGCGCCAATCGATGTTGAAGTCGATGACAGTCCTCCGTTTGCTGCCGTCGTGCAGGTACTGCTGCCAGGTACCCTTCAGCCATGCGCCGCCCCAAGACTCTCGTGTATCGAGACGCAGGATCACCGTCTGCTGCGGGCGCGTCTCACGCAAGAGACCGTAGATCGTCGTGTCCCGGTAGCGAAGCGCATCGTAGCCGATGCCGTAGCGCAGCAGCGCCTGGCGGCGCGTTGCCTCCTCATAGGGGAAGAGGTTGGCCTCCACGGCCAGGCGGGTGTTGGCACGCGCCTTCACGTTCTGAAACACCGATGATTCCACGCGCACCTGACCGCCAACCCCGGCGTGACGACCGAGACTCCGCACCCACAGGGCGGCGAAGCGCTGGTCCCGCTGGGTCACGCGCAACGTGCTCGAGTCCGAGAGGCGGAATCGCGACGTGCGACTGCTTTGTTCGTAGGAGATGTTCACCTTCGCGGCGTCGGTCACGCGCACGGCGCCGAGCGAGCCTTCGATGCCCGTCTGCCCATAGTTGTCATCGCGCTGCGAGTCGCCCGAGACACCGACCCGCATGACCCAACGCCGCCATCGGTCGGGTTGTGACGACGGACGCGGTGCCGTCGATGACGAGTCACGCGCCACCAGTTCGAATTGCTGCAGTAGCGACGAGCGCAAGAGACCTGGCACAAGAGCGAATCGTATTCCGCGCAGTACGGCTGCGCGGCGTTCCACTTCCGTCGCCGTGGGAGGCAGTGTGAAGGTCGACGTGTCCCGACGCACTCGGCGCCGGTCGATGGTCTCGATCAGCACCAGCTCCGCACCCATCGCCAGCGCACTCGTCGCGACGATCACATGCACGTCGGCGAGTCGTGGATCGCGTACCAGTTCCACGAACGTGAGTCCCTGCCGCATGTACGCATCATCGCAGGCCGGGCAGTCGAGGAAGGCGCGCGGCTTTGCGGTGCTCGTGTCCACCTGCGCGTGTGCGGCGTGGCTCGCGGCTGTGAGGAGCACGAGAAGGACAGTGCACGCGGCAACAAGGTGTAAGAAAACTTTCAGTAAGGGGCGTGCGAAAACTCGACGGATCATGGCGCGGACTCAGATGGGGCAGTGTTCTGCCGTGGACGCGTTCGCCGCAGGCGATGACGACACGGGGGCCGTCGTGACCTTGGTGGCGGGGGATGCCGGGAGACAATGCAACGGATCGATGACCGCCACACCGACCGCCAACGCGATAACGACAATGTTGGCGGCGAAGTCAGTCACGAACCTGGAAGGGAGCGCTGCCATACCGGTGGACCGCGGTGCGCGGTCCGACAAGAACAGCGCGCGAACACGCTGGGTGAGGAGAGCGCGCGACGTGGGACCGGTGCCTGTACTGAAGGCCACGAGCGGCGGTGAACCGCCAAGCAGACAGATACGAGCCGTATGTATGAGGTGCCGCGCGTAGTCTGCTGGCATCACCCCGGCGCGCAGCACTGCGCGATCGGCGGCCAGTTCTCTCGCAAACGACGCGCGACGGGACCAGGTCCCCACGAACGGCACCGGCCAGTACACCGCACGCACCACCTCCGCTGCCAGCAGCTGCAACCAGTCGCGGCGCCTCAGGTGCGCCACCTCATGGCACAAGACGGCATAGCGTGCTTCCTCACTCAAGCTGTCGAACCACGCGGGTAGCAGGATCACCGGCCTGCGCCAGCCGCACACCGCGGGCGATCCGATCTCGGCGGCAACGAGCAGCTGCGGCGGGTGAGCGCGATATCCGATCGCATCCATAGCACGTGTCAGCATAGTGCGCGTCGTCGCGTCCGAAGTCGGAAGAGCGTCGAGCCTGAGTCGCCGGACCAGCACAAGGCTCCACAGTAGCCGCCCGAGCAGCGCAAAACAGCCTGTAGCCCAGGCCATCAGCAGTACGCGCTCGCCGGTAACCATCGGCAGCGCCCCGGCGACAGGCGTGAGTAACGCCTCGTGGGGCAATACCACGAGCGGGATGCTCGTGCGCGGCAACACGAGTCGAAGAACGGGCCACAATAGCAGCAGGACCGCCGCGTAAGTGGTGAGGTGCCCGATATCGAATCGTGACGCGCGGGGGCGTCGATCCAGCAGCATCAGGGCGCCCAAGAGCAGGGCGGTTTGGCCGAGCACTACCAGCAGCTCGGTGGTAAGCGGGTTGAGCGCGCCCGTCATGTGCGGCGACCGCGCTTGGCCGCAGATTCGGACTGCTTCTTCACCCAGGCTTCGAGGTCTTCGAGGTCTGCGGCCTGCAGGTCATCGCGCCCCTGATCGAGCAGCGCAACCAGCGCCGCCTTGGTGGAGCCGCCGAAGAAGACCTTCTTCAGCGTGGCCAGAGCGTCCGCGCTCGCGCTCTGTCGATCGCGGGCGGGTCGATAGACGTTGCGCCGCCCCTCCGGTTGGGCAATCACGAGTCCGCGTTTCTGCAACGCGATGAGGGTCACGCGCACACTGTCGAAGGCCTCGGGTTCACCGATGTGGTCCGCGACCTCGCGGGCGCCGGCGAGACGGAGCGTGTAAAGCGCCTCCATGATCTGGCGCTCTCGGCGGGAGAGAGTTGCATCGAGCATTGGTGTAAGTATTATTACAGGTGTCTAGCGGCGTCAAGAGGGCATCTCGTCAGCGTGCGGCGCATGGGGCTGCGCCATTTGATGCGGCGTCCAGTGCAGCGATAAACTAGGGATGAGTCTGGTAGTCGTGGAGCGCAAGCGTCTGGATACCAGGAGCCTACACCTTTGAATGCCGACCCGTGGCTTGCGCGCCACACTCACCGATTCTACAGCCTATGGATTTGCGTGCAGTGTTCGCTTACGTGCGAATTCTCGTCAGCAGGATTGCCGAAGTAGGAGTCGCTCAAGTGACGGAAGATGGAAGTTCTTGAATGCCGCCCTAGATTACATCAACCATTTTGTCGTCGTCCTGCTCCTCCCTTCTTGCGAGGATTCCGTGACCCGTCGATATACATCAGCTCAAGTGCAGAACATGCTTCGTCAATTACAGCAGAAGCAGAGGCAAGCAATCGACAAGTACAACCAGGCGGTGCGTCAGCACAACGCCAAAGTCAGGCGTGCAATCGACGAGTACAATCGCGAGGTGCGAGCGCACAACGCTCGCGTTTTGGCGAATCGCCAGCGGCTTGAATCAGCTGTGCGTCGGCTTCAAACTCCAAGTACAGCTCCTGCTCGCCTCGCAGTCTTTCGGCGGTCCGTGGAGACTGTTCACACCAGCTACTCGCGGCTTGAGGCAGCGGTTTCTACGACGCAACTAGATCCCCGTACAGAGTTTCTCGTCGACTTGTCAGAACGCGAAGCTGCGAACTCTGTCGGTTTAGCCGGTGCGCTATTCGGCACCGATGACAGTGCGGAACAGCCAGATGTCCTGGATCACGCAGATATCGTTGACGAACTGTCAATGGTGTCGCCCGACCTTGAGCACCGATGGCGCGGAGCTGTGTTCGCCCTCAGTCCCAGCAACCCGGATGCTGCGCGTCATTTTTGTGCAAGTGCGCGCGAGATATTCGTGCGAATCCTTGACCTCCGGGCTCCGGAGGATGCGGTTCTCCAAGCAAAGGCTTCCGCAGCTCGAACTCCGGACGGTCGCGTCACGCGGCGTGAGCGCATATCGTATCTTCTCGCTCGTCAGGGCATAAGTGTTGATGCGCTAGCTTCATTCGCTGATGCAGACATCGACAACGTCATGGAACTCTTTCGCTTGTTCAACGACGGAACTCACGGTAGCGCCGGCAGTTTTTCGCATCTTCAGTTGATGGGCATTCGCAGACGGGTTGAGAACGCGTTGCAGTTCCTCTGTCAAGTATCAGGATCTAGCTAAGCGTGGGACATGCGCATCATTCGCCTTCGTTGTACCAACTAACGATGCTTGCTGCAGTCGGACGAATGTTCAGAAGCGCGCTGCGCGCGCGTCCTACTTTGAACGCCCGCTGCAAAAGCTGGCGTTAAACGTCAGACCAGCGGTCACTTCATGCGGCAACAGACGCAGTACGCCACCTCACTGACCGCCCATCCCAGGAGCCTGAATTGAATCGACTGTTAGCGGTAGGATTTGAGTTTGTCGGCTGCTGGCGGATGAGCGGCGAGGATCTCGCCTTCGAACTCACCCGACATGCTTTGCAGCGGAACGTCCTGTATGCTTTCGTCTGCGATGGGGAGGTGAAGTACGTCGGCAAGTCGACTCAGTCGTTGCGTTCACGGATGAGCGGGTATCGGCGGCCTGGACCAACTCAGAGCACGAACGTTGCGAACAACGCGCGCATTCGCGCTCTACTCGGGGATGGATTCACCGTCGATATCCTCGCGCTCCCGGACAACGGCCTACTCCACTACGGTCCCTTCCACGTCAACCTCGCAGCCGGGCTTGAAGACGATGTCATTCGTCTGCTGCGGCCGGAATGGAATGGAGGAACCAAATCCACGCGCGTCGATGGCGGCAGTACGGCTCTCTCTGCAGATACCGCGTCGGAGCCGGTACTGGCTACCTTCACATTGACGCTGCACCGCACTTACTACAACCACGGCTTCTTCAACGTCGGCGTCGATATGAGTGATCGATTCGGCCCCCATGGCGAGCGAATCGAGATCTATCCGGGTACGTCGGATAAGCCAATTTTGGGGTTGATCAACCGTACGGCGAACACCAACCACAGTCCTCGAGTCTTTGGCGGCACCGAGCTTCGGGATTGGTTTCGTAAAACCTTCCGCGAGCTCGATCAACTTGTCGTGCAGGTTCTGTCACCTAGCTCCATCCGCATCCGGAACTTTGCAGGTCAGATAGGCCCGCACGCCGCCGTCCAGCGGCGCGTTGGTGCTCTACAGCCGCCCGCTTATCCGCCGTGTAACTCCAGCGCTGGCGCGCCTTCGTTCACGGCGCCCTATTGGGGGGCGGCCGCGGCTCAAGGCCAGCGTTACACCCCAATCATATGGGAAATCGTTGACCTCGACTCTGTCAGAACGTTCAGCTCGCCGTTGGCTCATCTTCAGCGCCTTGTGCTTCGGAGGCTCGCTGATCTTGGCACCATTCTCAAGTGGTCTGAGCCGCTGGCTGGTGCTGCCCAGTACCGGGTGCACGGCGGTCAGCTGGTTTTTCCTTTGGCGGGCGGCACGAAGAGCGGGTTCCGTCCCTACGGATTAAGTAGGGATGGCAGGGCATCGTCAGATGCCGCGCGCCATGCTTCGCCCTTCGGACACCGACAGCGCTCGCGCAGGTCGTGCCGGGTGTGTTCGGTTCGCGGCTGACGGTGACAGAAGCGGACGATCGAGAATCCGCTTGCCGAGGCGACCCAAGGGGATGGCCGGATTCGTCGATGGGTCTACATTCAAGAGGTAGGGCGGTACCTCCGAGTGGTGCTGCTTTCGGACGCGCTCACGGTCCACAACGCCTTCTTTGACCGCAGGTTCGAGCCATGAACGTCAAGTACTTCAGGGAAACGGATACGGCGCTACTCGAATTTTCGGACGCCGAAGTGGAAAAGACGCGCGAGATCAGTGAGAACGTCTATATCGATCTCGACAAGGCAGGCAATCTGGTGAGCATGACGATCGAACATGCGGCGACCGTGGCGCGCCTGCCGCATGTGCGTATCGAGGAGATCGACGCGAGCGCGGCGTAACGTTGCTCGGCGCGGCCATTTCTCAGTACTTCTATCGAAAAAGATTCTATGGCGATCGTCACCATCTCTACGAGGTTCCAGGTCGTCATTCCCAGGGAAATCCGGAAGGCGCTGCGACTCGAGCCGGGCCAAAAGGTGCAGGCCCTCCAATACCAGAACCGGGTCGAGTTCATCCCCGTGCAGCCCATGAACACGATGCGGGGCTTCCTTAAGGGGATCGACACGACGAGCGTCCGCGAGTAGGACCGCGTGTGAACCGGCTCGATGCCTCAGCGCAGCAGAAACCACCACACGGCGCCGCCGGCCGCGGCCAGTGCCGCACCACCTGCGGCCACCCAGCGCATGGCACCACCCGATGACGGCACTTCGCCGCGGGGCGCCGCGTCAGCACGCTTGCTGTTGTTCGACGCAGCCGACTTTCTGGCAGTGCCGCGCACGGGGGCTGAGGCTTCGGTGGAGATGGCCTGCTGTCCCTTGTCGGGCGTGGGCAGCACCACAGCCACACTGCGCGGGGACTGACGCGGCGGCGTTGGGGGCGCGGTGTCCTTCACGGGCGCCGGGGCCACGGCTTGGGCAGGAGCGACCACGTCATCGACAATGGCGACCGGCTCCATGACCTCGACGGGCGCGATGGCCTCAACAACCTCGACCGGCGCGATAACCTCGACCGGCTCGACGACCGGCGCGGGCTCGACCAGATCAATGGTCGGGTCGTCGACGATGCCATGCTGCACGGTGAAGCCCAGCATGGACGGTGGTTCATTCACCGGCGCATCCGTGGCCGGCGTTGGCGCGGCGATCATCTCTGCGGTATCGACGATGTCGAGTTCGATGTCCACGGCATCAACCATCTCAACCGTCTCAACCATCTCGACCGCCTCGATGGCTTCGATTGAATCGGTGATCTCGATGGTGTCGATGACCTCGACGGTGTCGAGCTGGTTCACCGGCTCCGGGATGGCCGGCACGCCCGAGGGGGTGGTGCGG
>JACVCT010000081.1:10010-14715 GCA_016741895.1 Gemmatimonadaceae bacterium
CCGCGGGGTCGCGCGGGGGTTAAGCCTCCCTTTCGGGCGCGGGCGCGAGGGTGGCGGGCACGTACACCGGACGGCCCGGCGACGGGACGGGCGCTGGGGGTGGCGCGTGAGGGACGACGGGTGGCACCAGCAGGGCGTCCACATCGTCAGCCTGCGCCTGCTCCAGCGCCTCACGCTCGGCCACGGTGCGCGTGACCTCCGCAAGCACAGCCGACACCGGCGTCATGGTGGGCGTGGGCACATCGGCCGGCGGCGCGACAGTCGGCGCGACGGCAATTGGCGCGACGGCTGGCGTCTCCGCGGTCCGCGTGAGGGACGCATCCTGTGCCTGACGAGCCCTCACCGCCGCCACACGCGCCAGCAGCACGTCGGCGCGGGCGGTGGACAGCTCGTGCGCATCGAGCAGAGCATGCAGGCGCAGCAGCATGGGCTCGGCATTTGCCGGGTGGCCGGCCGCGAGCGCAATGCGTGCGCCGTTCTCCAGCACAGTGGCCAGACGTGCGTCTTCGTCACCCACCCGATGCTCGATGCCCGCGATGGCGCGTTGCACCAGCGCCATGGCTTCCTCGCTGCGGCCGGCCGCCGCGAGCATGACGGCCAGATCGGTGCGGGCACGGGCCACCGGCATGCCATCCTCGCCGGCCAGCGCCACGCGCAGCGCGCAGGCCCGCTGGGCCTGCTGGATGGCGTCGTCCATGCGGCCCGCCCGGAACAGCGCCTGCGAGAGATTGCCCAACACCATGGCCAGGGCGTCGTGCGCCGTGGCATCCGCCGGCAGCCGGCGCGCCAGACTGTCGGCGGCGGCCGCAAACGCTTCCGCGGCCTCGCTCCATTCCGCGTCGGCGGAGAGCGCGAGGCCTCGGTCGTTGTCCTCCCACCAACTGTCAGCCGGGAGTGCGGGATCGTGCTGGGTCATGCCGGAGTGGACCATACCTTGGCTGACGCGCCGTGACAGGGAGCGTCACGTGTCCAGCCGTCTGTCATCAGGATCGTGCCCGGACCGTGATACCCTCGCAGAATGCGAGATGGTCCGCCGCGGTGGAGTCTGGCAAGTCGCCACAGTGCCTGCGTGTGCCGACGCCCGAGGGGGAAGCGCAATATGCCACCGCCGCGTCCGCATGCCAGCATCCGCGCAACTTTTGCGTTGACGTGTGCGAGGGATGTCGTAGGTTGGAGACATGTCACGCCGTGAACTCCCGCTCATGAATATGTCTCGCAGCACGCCGCTGCGCAGCGCCGCCGGTACATGGGCCGCCGCGTTGGCCGCGGTGCTCGCGACCGCCTGTGGTGGGTCGCAGGACACGATCATTCCCAAGGCCACGCCCGAGGAGATCGAGGCGGCCAGTGCACGCGCCGACTCCATGTTGCGTGCGCCGGATCGTACCGAGCAGATGCTGGACTCCATGCGGCGGGCCATGGACCGTCAGGTTGACTCGGCCATGGTGACCACCGGCAGCGGCGACGGGACCATTGCCCCGGTGCTCACCGATGCGGGGGCGGCGGCGGTGGCGGCCACGGCGGAACTGGCCGCATCGGCCGGGCGTGAGATGTCACGCCGCGCGCAGGCCAGGGGTGACTCCATGGCCCGCGCCATTGCCGCACAACTGGCCGCCACCGATGCCAGCTCCGACAGGGCGCGTGGCGACTCTGTACGCGGCGTACTGGTGTGGCAGGGCGCTGAACCCGCGCGCAATGTGGCGCTCAAGCAGGGCGCGCAGACGGTCACACTCAGCGGCATGGCCACCGGTGGCCTCGGCAAGCTGGTGGGCACCGAGGTCACGGTGCGTGGCGTCAAGGTCACGCCGCGTGATGTGGTGGTGTCGGACTTCGTGGTGCGTGCCCACGAGGGTGTGCCGGCGCTCGATGGCATCATCGAGTCGGATGGCAGCCTGCGTCTGACCGACGGCAGCGGCGTGCGTCGTGTGGTGCTGCCCGAGCCGGTACGCGAGATGACCGGTGCGCGCGTGTGGATTGCCCAGCGCAATGGCCGTACGACCGGTTACGGATTGATCGTACGGCGCTGATCGATTTGCGCTGAACGCGCGACGCGGTATCAGCCCGCGTCGCGGATGGCCATCATGGGTGTTTCGCGGTACACATCGCGGCTCGTGAGCCAGCCAATCAGCATGGTGAGCAGCAGCATGCCGGCCGCGATGATGGCCGTGGGGCCGAGCGCCGCGTCGAAGGGCGTATCGAACAGAAACGTCGTGATGCCCCAGGCGCCGCCAAACGAGAGCAGCATGCCCGTGAGTGCGCCGAGCGCGCCGAGTGCTGCGTATTCCGCCAGCAGCACCCGCGCCACCTGACGACGTGACGCGCCCAGGGTGCGCAGCAACACACCTTCCCGCAGTCGCGCGCGGCGCGTGGCGGCCACCGCGCTGAAGAGCACGGGAATGCCCATGGCCAGCGAGAAAAGACCCAGGAAGCGGATGGCAAGCGTCACGCGATCGACGATGTTGCCGATGACCTGACGCACGATGGTGGGATGGAGGCTGGACACATTGGGGAGAAGCCGCACGATGTCACGCTGCACGGTGGACAGGGCCTCGCCCGCCGGCACGTTGGCGATGAATACGAACTGCTGCGGCGCACGCCGCAGCGCGGCCGGCTCGAAGACGGCAAAGAAGTTGGCTTCGAAGCGGCCCCAGTTGACCGTGCGGGTGTTGGCCAGCACTGTGCGCACCGGCACGCCCTGCACGTTCCAGGTGATTGTGTCGCCGATGCCCACGCCGAGGTCCTGCGCGAGCTCCGTTTCGAGCGAGAGCGCAAAGGGCAGGTCGGGGTTGGCGGCGCGCGCCGCCTCGCGCTCGGCGACGGGAGCGAACCACTTGCCGCTGGCCAGCGTTTCCGACGCCGAGATGGAATCGCGATACGTGGAGCGATACTCGCGGCGCAGGGTCCAGCCGGCGCGCCGCACGGTGGTGTCGGCCTGCAGCTCACTCACGCTGCGGCCGTTGATGGCGTCCACGCGCATGGTGACGATGGGCGTGCGCTGCACCACCTCATGCCCGCGCGCCCGGAACAGTGAGTCGAGCGGCGGGGCCTGATCGTCCTGCACGTCGAACAGCAGCAGGTTGCCCGCGGCGCCGCTGGTGGTGGCCTGCACGGTGCCGAGCAGATTGGCCTGCACGAGATACACGGTGCTGAGCAGAAAGGCGCCAAAGCCCAGCGCGAGTGTGACCGCGCGCGTCTGATTGGCGGGGCGGTGCAGGTTGGCGATGCCCTGACGCAGTTCAAACGGCCAGGACGGACGCGTGGTGCGACGGGCGAGCGCAATGAGCAGCGTGGCCGCGGCCCAGAGCACGGCCACGACGGCCACAATGCCGGCGGTGGTGGCGAGTCCTTCGCGCACATTGCCGATGCGCGAGAGCACGATGGCTACGACACTGCCCACCAGCAGACCGTCCACGAGCAAACGCGCGCCGTCGCGCCATTCACTGGGCAGTGCGGCCGGGTCGGCATTGCGGCGAATGGCCTGCAGCGGCGAGACGCGGCGCAGCGCGAGCAGCGGACGCAGGGCAAACACCAGGGACACCCACACACCGGTGCCAAGACCCAGCAGCAGCGGCAAGGGTTCGAGCTGGATGGCCACGTCCACCGGCAGGAACTCGCCGGTGACCTTGGGCAACAGGAACTGCACGGCCACACCCAACGCGGCGCCGGCGGTGGCGCCAACGAGGCCCATGGCTGCGGCCTGCACCACGTACAGCGCCAGCACCTGACGGCTGGTGGCGCCAAGACAGCGCAGCACGGCCACGGTGTCGATCTTGGACGACACAAAGGCGTTCACGCCGCTGGCCACACCAATACCGCCCAGCAGCAGGGCGATGAGGCCAATCACACTCAGAAAATCCGCGAGACGCAGCACGGCCTCGGTGAGATCCTCCTCGGTGTCGGCCACGGTGCGCACACGCACGCGGGTGACGGGTGCGCGTGACGTGAGGCCGGCGGCCGCGGTATCGGCGGCTGCCGAATCGATGGTGGCGGCACTCGTATCGCTGCTGCTGTCGGCGGTGGCCAGCGCCGCGCTGCTGTCCACACCCAGCGGCAGCGTGACGGTGGTGTCCTCATCGGCTTCGCCACCACCGGGTCCGGCGCGTTGCTCGTCTTCACCGCGGGCTTCACGCGCTTCCTGCAGTGCGGCCGCCACCGGATCGATGCGGCGGCGCAGATTGCGCGCCACGAGCGCCGCCTGGCTCGTGCCCTGCTGCGACGATGGCAACTGCAGCACCATTTCGTATTCGGCGCGGCTGTCGAACTGCAGCAGACCCATGCTCGGCAGCCAGCGCTCGGACACGTAGATGCGTGGGCCAATGACCGCCGTGATGCCTGCGTCGCCCGGCACATTGCCGAGCGTGCCGGCAATGGTGAAGCGTTGCTTGCCGAGTCGCAGCGTGTCGCCCACGCGCGTGTCGAGGGCCACGAGCAGCGAGGCATCGACAAACGCAATGCTGTCGTCGTGCACACGCGCCCAGCCATCGGCGGGCACGGTTTCGACTGCGCCGTAGAACGGATAGCCACGCCCCACCGCGCGCACCTGCGCGAGGCGTGTGGTGCCGGCCGGTTCGGCCAGGGCCATGGACGCAAAGGTCGTGACGCGTGCCATGGGCACGTTGGCCGTGCGCAGCGAGGCGGCAATTGTATCGATGACGGCCGGGAACGCGTTGCGCGCCTGCAGCGCCATGTCACCGCCCAGGAGGGCGCG
>JACVCT010000082.1 GCA_016741895.1 Gemmatimonadaceae bacterium
TGATCGGGGTCGGTGAGGAGGCCGTAGGACTCCACCACGGCCCATCCGGACGCTGGCACCCTGTCGATGCGCCTCCCGCGGCTGCCGGCGCGCATCCAGAGCAGCGGAGCGATTCGAGCGAAGGCGACGTTGTGGCTGACTGCGACGGGTGTCTCGTACGTCAGGGTGAAGAACTCGGCGTTCTCCGACAAGCCATCCGACATCGGGAACTCGTCAGTGAACTTGTAGTCGCCCTTGATGGGCGTCCCGTCGGGCGTCGTTCCGGTGATGGCGGCGGCGATGCGTGGCTTGGTGATGTAGTCGCAAATGCCCCACTGCTCCCAGTCAGCGTCGCCGGCGCGAAGACCCTGCTCGCGTAGATCGGCTTGCTCTTCCGCCCCGACCTCATTGTTCGTCACGGAGATGCATTGCCTGCGACCGCCGTCCTGCTTGTTCAAGCGCATGACGGCGTGCGCGGTGGTGCCCGAGCCCGCGAAGAAATCGAGGATCAGCGCGCTCGGCTTGTCCTTCACAAAGAACCGAAGGGCATCCTCGACAGCGTACAGCGACTTGGGAAAAGGAAAGCGACGTCCGGGAAGGACAGCGCGCAGCACGTTCGACCCACCGGCGCCAGCATTGTGCGACCGCTGGTTCCAGGTGGTCACCGGGCTCTTGACGCGGTCGACGGTGTCCGACTGTCGCAGAATGAGCGCGCCGTTCTCGTCACGTCCAACCACCTCGATCTCGCCGCGACGAATGCGCGCCTGCTCCGCGGAACGGAGGTACGAGACCGACCAGCGGCCCCGGGATTCCGTAAAGGCACCGAGCCTAACGATACCTTCGACGAGGCCTTTACGCGCTCTGTCTGGGCTAATCTGCCAGTTGCCCTCTGAACCATCGAGGCGAAGTGGCCAGCAGGCCACAAGGCCAGGCCGTGGAGGCTTCACAGTAGACGCGGACGTCGTCAGAGGAATAGCGTCACCCACCGAGTCAATCCGCTTAGCTTCGGCATCAATCCAGAATGGGTAGAACAGGTTCGGACGATCCTGTCGCCGCGCGTTGGTTCCTCGTCGCAGCAGCCGATTCCAAATGTCGATCCGCTTCCCCTCGGTGCTTTCCGGCGGATTGAGCATGTCTGCGCCCGTCGGCATCACCGTCACCGCACCGATGAACACGAAAAAGATGTACTCATCCGAACGAAAGAACTGACGGCCGCGCGCGACGCCACTGTGATTGATCACCGTCGTGACCATCTGGATCGCCGCGCCCTGAAACACCTGCTCCAGCAAGAGACCCAGCCGCAAATACTCCTTTTCGTCAATCGTGACGATTAGCACGGAGTCCGCCGGGTTCAACAACTCCTTGGCCAGCATCAGGCGCCGCTCCATGAACGCCAGCCACTTGCTGTGCCGATACTGGTCATCACCCTCGACGTAGTCGTTGTTGTACTTCCAGTCCCTCGCGCCGGTGTTGTATGGCGGGTCGATGTAGATCGCGTCGACTTTGCCGCGATGGGACCACGTAAGCGCCTTCAGCGCGTGATAGTTCTCGCCGTTGATGACCGTGTGGTACGGCCGGTCGTCCCCTCGCTCTACCTTACCGGTGCTGATCAACCCCGGGTAGATCGTATCGTTGAACTCGGCCACCACCACGAGGTCGTCGACCGCGACATTCGCGGTCGACGTGCCTTCCGCCGTGACCAGGCGCAATTCCGCGACGCGGCTATCACCAGCCTTCCGGACTGCGGCCACCTGCCAGAGACGCTGATCTCCCTTCTTCGCGATCCCCCGTGCTGGCAGCACCCGCACCTTGTCGCCCTTGCGCACGGGACGGTGGGGCAGCTCGACGGCCTCGGGGCGATGGCGCTCGAAGTTGAGACCGAACGGCACCCGCGAAGAGAGCGCCCGGAACTCACGTTCGAGGTCGGCCCCCAACTGCGGATTCTTTGCCTTCGTTTCTGCGATCAGGTCTGTCAGGCGGGACACGGCGAATGGGATGTAGTCATTGGACGGACATCAGCGACGCGCAGCGCGACGCGGCGACAGCAAGCACTGAAGATAGGGACCGTACCAGCACACGTCACACGTCTCACCGGTCGCCCCGACGGTGAGCCACTAAAGCCCCTCAGCGGACTCGATGGTTGCTGGTTTGTGTTGTTGTGGGCGCTTGTCTCAATCCAGCACCGCCAATCCGTGCTTTTTCACCACCGCCAGCATCTTGAGCGCCACCCCGCTCGGCTTCTTGGCCCCGGTCTCCCACTTCTCCACGGTGCTGGCGCTGGTGTTGAGGCGCCGCGCGAACACGGCCTGACTCACCTTGGCCTGCTCCCGGATCCTCTTGATCTGGGCCGGGGCGAGGGGCTCGGGCGCACTGAGCGCCGCGTCGTCGAAGTGGCGCATGGTGGTCTTGCCGATGGCACCCACTCGATGAAGCGCCGAGGCCGCGGAATGAATCGCCTCGAAGGCGTCGCTCTTGTACTTAGGCTTGGTCGCCATGGCAGATCTCCTCGAGGTCCTTTGACGTGAGCAGTTCGTTGAGCTGCGCGGCCGTCAGCTTCTCGTACCCTTTGGCGAGCTCTCGGAAGGTCTCGAGCTCCGCCGTATCGATGTTGGCCCGGTCCTTCTTGGCGAACAGGTAGGTCAGCACCCAGTACCGGCCGCCCCTCGCCAGCACGATGCTCCGGTAGAGATTCCGGCTCACCCGTTTCTTATACACCCCGCCGCCGAGGTCGTCGCACTGTCCCGCCTGGGCCTGCCTTACGACGCGGCACAATTCGTCGTCCCCGATGGTCGCCTTCCGGGCCGCCTTTGCGAACCACGCGGTCTTGAAGACGCGAGCGGGGCGGGGTGCAGTGGCCATACCACTATTGTAGCACTCAGTGCTACACTCAGCAAGACTTTAGGTATTTGGGAGGCGTTACCCGAATGGTAAGACCTGCCGCGACTTCGTGAACGATTCACGCAGAGAACAGCAGTCGGGGCTGAACGGCTTTGTCGCGGATTTCGCGGATGAGGCGGAAACTGCACGGATTGAACAGCCGCATTGGCAAGCGCATGGTGCATTGCCTCTGCGAACTCTGCGCCCTCCATTTCTCAGCGTGAGCTGTTTGCAGACGTCGTCAATCAATACTCTCCGGGCGGGTCACAGGGCCAATCGGATGTTGATCCGTGTGGTTTCCGCCCCATCCGCGAGATCCGCGTCGCGAAACCAAGACAACGACCGCAGTTCTCTGCGTCCCCTGCGGTTCTCTTGCAGTGCTCTGCGTGAGCTGTTTGCTGGACCGGCCGCTACGCAAATGCCTGCAACGAGCACGGGCACCGGCAGACGCCGCTCACACACCCACCAGCAGCTCGCGCGCGCCCGCCGGCCGCACGAGTCCCGTCGCGCAGCGCCGACTCTGCAGCGCGATCGTTTCGAGATAGATGGCGTGGTTGGCCGGGAAGGCCGCGCGGGTGGCTTCCGGATGCCAGAGATGATAGGCCACGGCGCCGAACTTGTGATTGCGGCGCTGCACACCCGCATGAATGAGACGTGCCGCCAGCTCACTATCTTCGCGTCCCCAGCCCTCGAAGCGCTCGTCGTAGCCGTTGACCATGAGCAGGTCCTGGCGCCAGAACGCCATGTGACAGCCGCGCGTGCGACGATCCGGGTCGCGCGGCCCGCCCACGAGCGGCGCGAGCAGCGGGCAATAAAGCGCATTGAGACGATTCTTGAGACCGCGACCCAATAGCGGCACGCGCGGATTGCGCTCACGCAGCATGCGTTCGGTGCGCTCGCGACTCAGCATGCAGCGACTGCCCTGCACATACGAACCCGGACGCGCCTGCGCGATATGCTGCTCCACGAAGCGCGGGTGGAGCACGATGTCCCCGTCCACCTGCAGGATGTAATCGCCCTGCGCCTGGCGAATGGCCTCGTTGCGAATGGCCGCAAGACGGAAGCCGCGGTCCTCGTGCCAGACATGCTTGAGCGGCACAGGGAAATCGGTCTGATGCGCCACGATCACGAGACGTGTGGCCTCCCCGGATCCATCATCGGCAATCAGCACTTCGTCCGGCATGGTCCGCTGCGCACGGACACTGCGCAAGATCACATCGAGTGCGGCCGGCCAGTTGTAGGTGGCAATGATGAGAGACGTGCTGGGACGCATGCGCGACTGATGCGACCGTTGACGAAGCGTGTCGGACATGGGGGCAAAGCGGCTCAGGGTTCGAGCAACACTACCCCGCCCGTGTCGAACGCGTCACGACGTTGGATCTCAGAAAGTGCGCTGCGTCACGGCCGATGCGCGCGCGCCGTCTGTCAGGCGTGCAGCGCTTCGATGAGCACCCGTTCGACTCGGCGACCGGCCATGAGCAGAACGCGGACCCGGCGGCCCGACCAGCGGAATTCGTCCCCTGAAACGGGGACCCGCCCCAGCCGCGCCATGACAAAACCGCCCAGTGTCAGCAATTCGGCGCGTTCACGCTCTTCGACTTCGAGATCGAGACGCGACTCCACTTCATCCAGCGCCACGCTGCCGTCCACTTCCCACGAACCATCGGGACGACGCAGCCACGCGGCGGCTTCTCCGTCTTCCGCCAACGGCACATCACCCACCAGACCCTCGAGCACGTCATCCATGTCCACGAGGCCGGCCACCCCACCGTATTCGTCGAGCACAACCGCGGCATGTTGCTGCGCGCTGCGCAGCGTGGCCAGCAACTGATACACCGGCATGGTGGCCGGTACGAACAAGGGCGTACGCGCCACGTCGCGTAGCACGCTCACGCTTGCCACGTCCTGCCCCTTCACCGCCGCGGCCACGAGGTCCTCGGCTCGCACCACACCCACCAGCGAATCGAGCACCTCTTCACACACGAGGAATCGATCACGCAACGCCTCCGTCACCTGCTCTCGAATGGCGTCGGCGTCGTCGGACAAGTCCACCCAGTGAATGTCGGGCCGCGGCGTCATGATGGACTCCACGGCCCGATCGCCCAGGCGGAAAGTGTTCTCCACAATCTCGTGCTCCACCTTCTGTACGGCGCCACTCTCGGTGGCCTGCTCCACCATGGCGCGAATGTCCTGCTCGGTCACACCGGGCTCGACGACGGTACCGAGACCAAAGAGGCGGAGCACGATGTTGGTGGAGTTGGTCAGCATGCGCACGAGTGGCCCGCCCACGCGGGCAATGGCGCGCATGGGCCGGGCCACCAGCGATGCCACGCGCTCCGGGTTGCTGAGCGCGATGTTCTTGGGCACCAACTCGCCGAAGATCAGCGAGAGATAGGTGATGACGGCCACCACCAACGCGAAGGACACGCTGGTGGCATAGGGCGCAAGCCACGACACGCTGGCCATCTGCTCCGCCAGCACCTCGGCAATTCCCGCCCCACCAAACGCGCCGGCCAGCACACCAACCAGCGTGATGCCAACCTGCACGGTGGAGAGAAAGGCGGTGGGATGCGCCGCGAGCTCCAGCGCCGCGCGGGCGCCCGCATCGCCTTCCTCTTCGGCCCGGAACTCCAGGCGCGAGCGCTTGGCTGTCATCACGGCAAGCTCCGACATGGAGAACACGCCGTTCAGAACCAGCAGGATGACGATCACGATGACTTCGGTGGTCATTTCGCCCACGACAACGGCCTCTCGGTGTTGAGTGCAGGCGAAAGATACACTCAGGCCGCCCGTGGTTCTCCAAATCGGCGCCGCACCCAGGCTCCCAGTTGCTCGAAGTAGGTGTACACCACCGGCACCACCAGCAGCGTGAGGACGGTGGACGTGATGAGTCCACCGATGACGGCGCGGCCCATGGGCGCACGGAACTCACCGCCTTCACCGGTGCCGAGTGCCACAGGCACCATGCCCGCGATCATGGCCAGGGTGGTCATGAGAATCGGGCGCAGTCGGACTTCGCCGGCCTCGACGAGTGCGTCGCGCATGGCGAGACCCTCGGCCCGTCGCTGATTGGCGTTGTCGATGAGCAAGATGGCGTTCTTCACCACCAGACCCACCAGCAGGATGACACCGATCATGCTCATGATGTTGAGCGTATCGCCGGTCACGAGCAGACCAAGCAGCACGCCGATGAGCGCCAGCGGCACCGACACCATGATGGCGAGCGGCTGCACAAACGATCCGAACTGCGACGCCAGCACGAGGTAGATGAGCACGATCGCCAGCACCAGGGACTCCACCACATAGCCGGCAGTTTCCTGCAATTGCTCCGTGTCACCGCCCAGCGATACGCTGTAGCCGGCCGGCAGCGTCAGTCCGGCCACCTGCTGCTGAATGCCGCTCGAGACATCGGCGAGATTGGCATCGGGCGCGATGTTGGCGGCGATGGTGGCCACACGCATCAGCGACTCACGGTCGATCTGCGCGGGACCCACACCCTCCTCGAGTGTGGCCACGCTGCCCAGCGGCACGGTCGTCATGCCCACGGCGTTGCTGCGTGCGCGGGTGGTGGCAATGGGCAGCGACGCGATGCGATCGGCCGTCGTGCGCTGCGCCGCCGGCAGACGCACCACCACATCGTGTGATTCGCCCGTCGGATCCTCCCAGGTGGTCGCCGTCTGGCCAGCCAGAAGCGGCGAGATGGTACCCGCCAACACCGACGCGTCGAGACCCAGGTCACTCGCCTTGTCGATGTCCACTTGCAGACGCAGCTCCGGCTTCGGGTCGCCCAGAGACGACTCCACTTCGATGGCGCCCGGCACCTGACGCACGGCCTGCATGACCTGCGTGGAAATTTCCTGCAGACGCGCCACATCGGGACCGCGCACGGCCACCTGCAGTGGCTTGACCGCACCGCCCAGGCCACCGTCCTCGAGCACCGAGGCCTCCACGCCGTACACCTCCATCAGGCGACGACGCGCGATGGCCATGATATCCTGCTGGCGCAGCGGACGCTGGTCGCGCGGCACGAGCTTGACGTACACGTCGCCGCGCGTGACCGCGCCGGTCACACCGGCACCCACCGTGGCGTAGGTGTAGTCCACGCCTTCGAGACCATGCAACACCGCAGCGACTTCGCGCGCCTTGCTTTCGCTGTAGGCCAGCGACGAGCCAACCGGTGTCTTGAAGTTCACCATGAACGCCGAGTTGTCCTGCGTGGGCGTGAAGGCGCCGCCGATGAGCGGGAAGAGCGCCAGCGCACCCACAAAGCTGGCGGCCGCAATGGCCAGTGTGCTCTTTCTGTGCACCAGCGCCCAGGTGATGAGACGACGATACCCGCGGCCGACGCGGTCGAGCGCCAGATTGAGCCGGGCAATGAGTCGCGTGATGGGATTGCGCGAACTCAGGCCCGCGTTGTGCGCGTGATGCACCGTGGCGCCGCCACTCCAGTGCGCCGCCAGCATGGGCACCAGCGTGAAGGACACGAGCAGCGAGACAAGCACGGCCCACGCGATGGCCATGCCGAACTCGAAGAAGAACTTGCCGATGATGCCGCCCATGAAGGCCACGGGCACGAACACGGCAACCAGCGTGAGCGTGGTGGCCATGACCGCCAGGAAGATTTCCTTCGTGCCCTTGTAGGCCGCCTGCCATGGGCCTTCACCGAGCTCGCGCCGTCTGACGATGTTCTCGATGACGACGATGGCGTCGTCGATGAGAATGCCGATGGACAGCGATAGCGCCATGAGGGTCATGATGTTGAGCGTGAAGCCCAGCACCGCGAACAGAATGAACGTGCTGACCACCGACACGGGCAGCGACAGCGCCGTGATGGTGGTGGCGCGGCCATCGTTGAGGAACAGGAACACGATGGCGACGGTGAGAATGGCGCCGAGGATGAGCTCGTGCTCCACCGATTCCACCGACTGCCGGATCTGTACCGAGTTGTCGCGCACCACGCTGAGCGTGGCACCCGCCGGCAGCGTACCGGCAAGTCGGGCCAGCGCGCGCTGCACCCCATCGGCCACAGCCACCGTGTTGCCACCCGCCACCTTGAGCAGGTCGATACCCACCGCGCGGCGTCCATCCACGAGCGCGAGACTGCGCGCCTCCTCCGTGCTGTCCGCCACGCTGGCCACATCACCGAGTCGCACCACACCGGCGGCGCGCTGCGACACGATGACGCGCGCAAACTGCTGCGGATCGCGAATGCGGCCCACCACGCGCACGATGGCTTCGCGGTTGGCTTCCTCCACGCGGCCGGCCGGGATGTCGAGATTCTGCTGACGCAGCGCGACCATCACATCGGTGACACTCACACCGCGCGCCTGCATGGCCTCCGGGTCGAGCAGCACCTGCACTTCCCGCGCCAGTCCACCGGTGATCTGCACACGCCCCACGCCGTCGACGCCCTCGAGCGCGCGGCGGATATCGCCGTCAGCCAACGTGGTGAGCGCACCGATGGACAGCGAGTCACTCGACAGGGCGAGTGAAACGATGGGTTGATCGGCAGGATCGAACTGCTGCACGATGGGCGGATCGATGTCACTGGGCAGTTCGCGGCGAATCTGCTCGATCTTTGAGCGCACATCGGCCGTGGCCGCGTCCACGTTCACACCGAGCTTGAACTGCACAACGATGGAGCTCACGCCCTCGAGTGATGTAGAGGTGATCTTGTCCACACCACTGGTGGGATTGACGGCCTCCTCGATGCGCTTGGTGAGATCGCGCTCCACCGATTCCGTGCTGGCACCGGGCCAGGTGGTCTGGATGGACACGACCGGAATGGACACGTCGGGATACTGATCCACGGCGAGACGGCGGAACGAGAACAGACCGAGCACCATGAGACCCACCATGATCATGGTGGTGAACACCGGCTGGGTGATGGCAATGCCGATGAGGCCCGTGGCACTGCGGCGCACGTCCTGTTCGTCGTTGGCTGCTTCGTTGTGCTGTGGGTCTTGTGACGGGGATGGAGTTGGTGTCATGAGCGGGACCCCGTGCTTGTCGGCATCGCAGAGTCAGCGGGCGACGCACCAGTGGGCGGTACCACGGCTGGTGACACCACCTGCACGGCAGCCCCGTCACGCGGCGCGGCTCCCGGCGCAATGAGTACGCGCTCGCCGGCGCGCAGTCCGCTGCGTACTTCGCTCAGGCCCGTGAAGGCATCACGTGCGCCCACTGACACGAGCCGTCGCTGCACGCGCCCATCGGCCACCACATACACCACCGTGTCGCGGCCTTCGGCACGCACCGCGCCGCTGGGCACGGCCAGAGAGCTGGCCTGCGCGCTGGCTGCGGCTGTCGACTGCCCGGTGAGAATGCGACCAGTGGCAAAGAGACCTGCCACCACCGGATCGCGAGTGTTCTGCACGCGGATGTAGGCGGTGACCTGTCGCGTGGCGGGATTGGCCACGGGGTCGATGCGATCCACGCGGCCCTGCACCTCACGACCCGGGTAGGCATCGAGCGTGAGCAGCACCCGCTGTCCAACACGCACCTGTGCGGCATCGGCAGCGGCCATCTGTCCCGCCAGCTCCAATACGTCGGAATTGACGATGGTGAACAGGTGCGCACCGCTCTGCACGGCTTCGCCGGTGGAGACGAGCTTCTCGCTCACCTGGCCGCCGATGGGCGCGAGCACCGTGGCGCGCTCGAGGGTCTCGCGCACCTGTGCGAGTTGCGCCTCGGCGGCATCGCGGGCGGCGCGGGCGTTGACGAAGTCCTGCTGCGACGCCGCACCGCGCTTGTAGAGGGTGTCAATGGCTTCAAGATCGCGTGCCCGCGCGGCGACGGCGGCCTGGGCACTGGCCACCTGCGCACGCAGTGCGCCCGATTCAAAGCTGGTGAGCGCCTGCCCACGTCGCACGGCAGTGCCACGCTCCACCGTCACGCGAGCGAGCTGACCGGCAATCTGCGCCTTGACCTCCACGCGCTCGGCGGGGTCCAATGAGCCGGTGACCTCGATACCGGCGCGTAGCGGCTGTTCGACAACCACGGCCAGGTCGCGGGCACCGAGCACCAGTGGCGTGTTGGTGGTGTTTCCTGCGGCCGTGGGCGACAGACTGTCCGACGCGCTGGATGCACGAGCCGAGTCCTGTGACGTCGATGCGGAATCCGAGCCACAGGCGGACAGGGTGAATGCGGCAGCAAGTACGCCGAGCATCGTGCGAGAAGCAGCGAACGAAGCAGACATCGAAGAGGAGAAGTGGGAGTCGTGTGAAGTCGTGCCGGCGCGGGATCTGTTGTAGCGCGTGAAGCGGCTCATCGCAGAACTCCTGCCGGATCGGCCAGAATGTCGGGGGTCGGTGCCACACCGGCCGCACGCAGGAAGCGGGAGAGCGCGGTGATGTAGTCGAAGACGGCCTGTGCTTCATTGGCCTGTGCCTGACGCCATTGCAGTCGCGCGTCGCTGACTTGCAGTGCGGTGCTGTTACCCTTGTCGTACGAGAGCACGGTCAGTTCGTACGACTCGGCGGCCTGTCGTGCGGTCTGCCGTCGTGCGGCGATGGAAGCCTGCGCCCGTCCGATCTCGGCGCGCTGCTGCGTGAGATCGACAATGGTCTGCTTCTCGGCCTGCGTGAGCTGCAGCTCCGATTGGCGCACGAGTTCCTGCGCCTGCTGTACATCGGCGCTGCGCTGTCCACCGCTGAAGATGGGCACACTCACGCCAACCCCCACGGTCCAACTGTCGAGCAGACTGCCCCAGGCCGGAAGACCGGATGCGGGGAAGCCCTGCTTGCCGAAGGCGCCGGTGAGGGACACGGTGGGTAAAGACGCCGCCTTTGCCGCGGCGACGCGCTGCTCGTTGATACGCACCTGTCGACGAGCGACGTCGAGAGACGGGCGTCGCCGGAGTGCGCTCTGCATGATGGCATCGAGCGCCGTTTCCGACACCGGCTCGACCTGCGCCGTGCTGAGCGAATCCACCAAGCGCACGGGAGTGCCCAGTGGCATGTCGATGAGGCGCTTCAGATTGAGCACGGCGAGATCGCGTGCGTTGAGCGCCTGTATGCGCTGTGGCTCGAGATTGTCGCGGTCCACCGCCGCACGCAGCACATCGAGACGCGAGGCATTGCCTGCGGCTTCGCGAAGACGCACCTGTTCGTATTGCTTGTTCGCTTCTTCGTAAGCAGCGGTGGCAATGGCCGCCAATCGCTCATTGAGCACGGCGGTGTTGTAGGCCACCACGACATCGAGCACGACGGACAGTTCGCGATCGGTCAGCTGTGAACGCTGCACCGCTTCGAGTTCACGGGCGGCCTTGAGTCCGGCCACCGCACGCCAATCGAACACCGACTGGCTGACGTTGAGCGTGCCGATGTAGGTGTTGGCCTGCCCAAGCGGCACGTTGGAGAAGAGTCCACCCAGTGCACCAAGTGCGGCGCCCGGTGTGCGTTGCTCCAGATAGGCCAGCCGTTCAGCGATGGAACGCGTCGAGTCAGGCGCAAAGCGCAGGCTGTCCGGAATGCTCACGCCACCCAGACGGAACGGCTGGCGAATGGCGCGTGAGTAGCTGAGCTGACCGGAGAGCTGCGGGAAGAGCGTCGAACGCGCCGAGGTGATCTGCGCTTCGGCGGTGCGCAGCTCAGAGCGGGCGATGCCGATGGTTTCGTTGCGGCGCGTGCCCATGGCCACGGCATCGGCCAGCGTGAGGTCCTGTGCGGCGTCCTGAGAGGACACGGCCTGTGGCGACGGGACGGTCTGCGCGGCAGCCCGCGGCCCGGCTGCGGCGCTGAGCAGCAGCAGAAGCGGTGTCGCTGCCGATCGGATGAAGCAGAGTGGAGAGCGCACTGTAGGTACGGGGATTGAGAACTAGAAAGAGCGTTCGACTTTATAAGTAGAACTACATTTCTAGTTCGTCAAGTCTAGTACACACGCTTTACTTTTTGAGACTTTTTGACCATATTCAGATCATGAGCGATACGCCAACCCTTTCCTCGCCGCGTCCCCCCCGTCAGGAGCGGGGTCGTCGGCGCATGGACGAGATTCTCGATGCGGCCGAGCAACTGCTGCTCGAGGTTGGGCCAGCCAACGGATCGGTCCAGGAAATCGCGCGTCGGGCGGGTTCATCGGTGGGGTCCATTTACCACTTCTTCCCGACCAAGGACGCCATCGTGGCCGCGCTTAGAGCGCGCCACGAGGAAGAAGGTAAGCAGGTGCGTGTGGCCATTCGCGAGGCCGTGGAGACGGGCGCCGACCTGCCGCTGGCGGAGTTCGTGGATCGGCTGATTTCCCCACTGGCCGATTTTGTGGAGCGACGCCCGGCGGCCTTCATGCTGGGGGCGCTGGACGCGCCAGATGAGAAGGAGTTGGCGCACAAGGATGCGCCGCTCGAGGAGGCCCTGCGTGCGGCACTGCGTCACCGCGACCCCCATTGCAGCGAAGACGAGCTGGATCGCCGCCTCACGGTGTTCGGCACCATCGGGCGCAGCGTGGCCGATTTGATCATGCGAGGTGGACCGCAACATCGGCACGCCTTCGTGGAGGAGATGAAGCGCGCGATGTACGGCTATCTGCTGACCTACGAGATGCCGTAGTCCAGGCAGGATCTCCTGTTATTTGTGCTCGAGACTTGGCTTATGTGGAACTTCACGACAAGTTCGGGGTAGCTGCGGGTCACTTTTCGACGACCTGAACCCTGGAGGCCGCCGATGCGCCGCTTGCTGGTGCCCCTCGACGGTTCGGCCTTTGCCGAATCTGCTCTTCCCTATGCGGTGACCGTGGCCCAAGGGCCCACGCCGTGCGCCATCGATCTGGTTGGCGTGGATGTACCCGAGCCGCCAGTTCCGGAGGCGCTCGCTTACAACATCATGGACGCGATGCGCGAAGCCGAGGCGCATTCGAGCGTTCGCGAACAGAAGCTTCGGCAGTACCTGCATGACATGGCGGTGCGTTTGCGCGCAGCGCTGCCGTCGGTGCCGATCGATACGGTGGTTCGTCGCGGCATCGCGGCACAGGAACTGGCGGCGCATGCGGAGGAGGTCAACGCCGAGCTCACCGTGCTCACGACACATGGGCGCGGCGGCTGGGACAGGCTCTGGTTCGGCAGTGTCACCATGGATCTGTTGCGTCGGGTGAATCGCCCGGTGCTGGCTGTCCGTCCTGCCCCCGTGCCTCGCGATTATCTGCCGCTCTCCGGCGCAGCGCTCAACACCGCCGTGGTGGCCATCGATGAACGTCTCGAGCCGGAGCCGGCGCTGGCAACCCTCAAGACGCTCGTTGGTCATGCCGTGGACAGCGTCACGCTGCTGCACGTGGCACTGGCGCCACCACGCGCACTCGGACGCGTGATCGAAAGCGAGTCCCGTGAAGCGCTCGCGCTGCGCACCGCGCGAGAGGCCTCACGCCTGCTGTCACTCAAGACGGATGCCCTGACGCAGCGACCACATCATGTGAGCGCGCTGGTGCTCGAGGGCGCCGATCCGGCCGATGTGTTGCTTGCACATGTGGACACACATGGCACCCATCTGATGGTGCTGACCACCACGTCGTACCACGCGGTGGAGCGTTTGCTGTTCGGCAGTGTTGCTGATCGTTTGCTGCAGCGGGCCTCGGTTCCCCTGTTGCTTGTTCCCCGCGCCCGAGACTGATGCATGCCGCATGATATCGATCTTCTGTTGACCGTGGCCGCAGGCCTGGGACTGGCCTTCGTCTTCGGACTCGCAGCGGCGCGCTTTCACCTGCCCACCATTCTCGGCTACCTGCTGGCCGGAGTGGTGGTGGGTCCGTTCACGCCGGGCTTCGTGGCCGACGGTGGACTGGCCTCGCAGCTCGCCGAGATTGGTGTGATCCTGCTGATGTTCGGCGTGGGATTGCATTTCTCGCTCGACGATCTGATGGAAGTGCGCCGCATCGCCATTCCCGGCGCCCTCGTGCAAATCGCGGCGGCCACGGGTCTTGGTGCGCTCGTGTCCGTGTTGTGGGGATGGAGTTGGGGCAGTGGCATTGTGTTCGGTCTATCGCTATCGGTGGCCAGTACGGTGGTGCTGCTGCGTGCGCTTGAAGACCGCGGCATTCTCGATTCGATGGACGGCCGCATCGCCGTGGGATGGCTGATCGTCGAAGACCTGGTCACCGTGGTTGCGCTCGTGCTCCTGCCTGCCGTGGCCAGCGGAATGGCTGGCGAGTCCGGCGGCAGCGACGGTTCTGCCGCGTCCATTGGTGCAGTGCTGGGGCTCACGGCGCTCAAGCTGGCGGCCTTCCTGGTCATCATGCTGGTGGGTGGGCGCCGCGTCATTCCGTGGCTGCTCCGGCGCGTCGTGCATACCGGCTCACGCGAGCTCTTCACGCTGGCGGTGTTGGCCGTGGCGCTCGGTCTCGCCGTCGGCGCCGCCATGCTGTTCGACGTGTCGTTCGCGCTGGGCGCGTTCTTCGCCGGCGTGATCGTGAGCGAGTCGGACTTCAGTCACGAGGCGGCCAACAATGCGCTGCCGCTCCAGGACGCCTTCGCCGTGCTCTTCTTCGTATCGGTGGGCATGCTGTTCGATCCGGCCATCCTGATCCGCGAGCCGCTCCGGGTCATCACGGTCGTGCTCATCATTCTGATCGGCAAGTCGGTAGCGGCCTACGGCATCGTGCGCGCGTTCGGCTACTCGAATCACACGGCGCTCACGATTTCGGCGAGTCTGGCACAGATCGGCGAGTTCTCGTTCATACTTGCGGCGCTTGGTACGTCGCTGGGCCTGCTTGCGCCCGAATCACAGAGTCTCGTGGTGGCCGGCGCTTTGCTGTCCATCACGCTAAATCCCTTCGTGTTTCGCGCGGTGGATCCGTTCTGCCGCTGGCTCGATGAGCTAAGGC
>JACVCT010000424.1 GCA_016741895.1 Gemmatimonadaceae bacterium
ATGTTCAGTCATCCCTCAAACTTAGTGGCAGCAAGCGCTTGGCGCAGAGGGGGCGGGAGTCCGACGGGATCTCCCCTTTGGGCGTGGGAAATGATTGTAAAACAATGAGATAGCAACTCAAGCCGGCATGCCGTCCGGACGACACCCCCCGGCATGCCCTCTCACTCGTCCTTCCTGCGACGCAGCCGGATCGAAGCCGATCGCCTGCTTGGTCTCGTCCTGCTGGCCCACTTCCCGGTCGCACTCTATATCGCGTCCCTGCATGGTCTGTGGACCAGTGCCGTGACGGTTGGCCTGCCTCTGTCCCTTGGCAGCTACTGGCTCACCCGGCGGCACGCCGGCGGCGCCCTCACGCGCTTCCTGGTTGGCCTCGCGTTCATGTCGTACTCCGCGCTCTTCATTCATCTGGCGCACGGCATGATCGAACTGCACTTCCACATCTTCGCCTCGCTGGCGTTTCTGCTGGCCTATCGCGACTGGCGGGTGCCCGTGGCGGCGGCCGCCTTTGTGGCCGTGCATCATGTGGCCTTTCATTTCATGCAGGTGGCCGGCTGGCCGGTGTATCTGCTCAATCACTCCGCCGGTGGGCATGCCATTGTCGTGGTGCATGCCCTGTTCGTGGTGTTCGAGACGGCCGTGCTGGTCTTTCTTGCGCGCAGTCTGGAAGTCGAAGCGCGCAGCACGCAGGCCGTGTTCGAGTCACTCGAGGCGGTTGGTGACGGGCGACTGGATGTCGTACCGGCCGGCGACGGCGTGGCCGCCGCCGTGCGCACGGTGATTGCCGCGGTGGAGGCGCTCGACGCGCATGCCGTGGAACTGGGCGCAGCGCTCTCCGAGCGACGGGTCATGCAGGTGCAGCATCAGGACCGGCTGCACGGGGTGTTCCGCGCCGTCTCCGATCGGCTCGTGGAAGGCGCGCGCGCCGTGGAGGTCCTGCGCGTGCGCAACGAAGCGGCGCAGGAAGCCACGACGCAGTTCCTCACCGCACTCACGCCGGTCATTGCCGCGATGCGTCAGGGCGACCTCACGCAGAGCGTGGGCCGTGACGTGGCCGTGGAGTATGCGGAAACAGCGGCCGGTCTCGATGAAGCGCTCTGCGCCATGCGCGAGGCGCTGGCCGAGTTCCGCGAGGCCTCGGCGCAGATCGATGGGGCAGCCGGTGACGTGGCCCACGGCTCGGAAACGCTCGCCCAGCTCACCGGCCGTCAGGCCGAGGCGCTCGAGCAGATCAGCGCGAACGTGGAGCGCATGGCGCAACTCGGCAGCGGCACCGTGCAGGCCGTGAGCGAGGCGCGCGGCGCCTCGGCCGATGCGGTCCAGGCCGTGGAGCGCGGCATGACCCACATGCAGCGTCTGGATGAGGCCATGCAGGCCACGCGGCAGGCGGCCAGCGAAACGGCGCGCATTGTGCGCACCATCGATGAGATTGCCTTCCAGACCAACTTGTTGGCGCTCAATGCCTCGGTGGAGGCGGCACGTGCCGGCGACGCGGGACGCGGCTTCCCGGTGGTGGCCGACGAGGGGCTCGCGCTGGCCATGCGCTGTGCCGAAGGGGCCCGCACTACACCCCCGCTCATCCACCAGGCCTGGCACCGGTGGGAGGCCG
>JACVCT010000083.1 GCA_016741895.1 Gemmatimonadaceae bacterium
GCCCACGTTGACACCGCCCAGCAGGGGCAACCCGATGCGCAGGTCGCCCGAGGCATAGGCGAGATTGCCCACCAGGGAGAGACCTCGGGCCAGCGGAATGCTGCCCTGCACGCCCACCGTGGGCGCGTTGGTGGTGCTGATGCTGGTTCCCACCGGACCGTCGTACCAGTTGCCGGTGATCAGGTACCCCGCATAGGGCGTGAGAGTTGCGCCCACGGCGGCGGGGCCGCTGCTGCCGGACGACTGGGCCACGGCCTCACCGGCCACGGTGACGGACAGCACGAGCGTCGCCAGCAGGCGACGGGATGTGACGAAGACAGACGTCATGCAGGCACTCCGGGAAAAGGGTCGCCCACCATGGGGGCAAGAGTCAGGCCAACGCGGCGGCGAGCCTCAGGCCCGGCGCCGCACGCGGATGTTGAGCATCTCCACCGCCACCGAAAACGCCATCGCGAAGTAGGTGTAGCCCTTGGGAATGTGCTGTCCCAGGCCCTCCGCGACGAGGTTCGTGCCAATGAGCACGAGGAAGGCCAGCGCGAGCATCTTCACCGTGGGGTGCTTGTCCACGAAGGCGCTGATGGAGCCCGCGGCAAACAGCATCACGGCCAGCGCCACCACATTGGCCAGCACCATGATGCTCACATCGTCGGCCATGCCGACGGCCGTGATGACCGAGTCCAGCGAAAACACGATGTCCAGCACCATGATCTGTGCCACGGTGGCCCAGAGCGTGTTGCGCGCCTTGGCCGCCTGCTCGGTGTGCTCGTCGGGCCCCTCGAGCTTGTGATGAATCTCGAGTGTCGCCTTGCCGATCAGAAACAGGCCGCCGAGCAGCAGGATGAGATCACGCCCCGAAAACTCGCGCCCCAACAACCCGAACAGCGGACGCGTGAGCTGCATGACCCAGGTGATGGACAGCAGCAGCAGAATGCGCGAGACGAACGCGCCGGCCAACCCGAGCGACCGCGCACGCGGCTGCTCGGCCGGCGGCAGCTTGCCGGCCAGAATCGAGATGAAAATGATGTTGTCGATGCCGAGAACGATCTCGAGCACCGACAGCGTGAGCAGGGAAATCCACGCCTGCGGGTCGCTGAGCCAGTCGAACATGCCTGCAAGCTGGAGCCTCGCCGAGCGGAACTGAACTCCCCCCGGGTGAACCCTCCGGATCGGTTATCTTTGCCGGATCATGTCCACGCTCCGCTCTTCGTCTCCCGACCAGCCAGCTGGCGGTTCGCCCAACGACGGCCCGCCGGCCGTGGTGCTCCTGTCGGGCGGCCTCGATTCGGCCACCGCGCTCGCCGTGGCGCGCCGTGAGGGCTACACGCCCTACGCCATGACCTTCCGCTATGGCCAGCGCCATCTGGTCGAGATCGACGCCGCGCGCCGCGTGGCCGCCGCCCAGGGCGTGGCCCGGCACGTCGTGGTGGACATCGATCTCCGTCTCTGGGGCGGCTCGGCCCTCACGGCCGACGTGGAGGTGCCCAAGGATCGGGACGTGTCACCGTCCGCTCAGGAGGCCAGTGACGCCATTCCGGTCACCTATGTGCCGGCCCGCAATACAATCTTTTTGTCCTTCGCCCTTGCCTGGGCGGAGGTGCTGGGGGCGGACGCCATCTTCATCGGGGTGAACGCGCTGGACTACTCCGGCTACCCGGATTGCCGGCCGGAGTACGTGGCCGCGTTCGAGACCATGGCCAATCTGGCCACCGCCGCCGGCGTTCAGGGCGGACAGCGTCTGCGCATCCATGCGCCGCTGCAGCACCTCACCAAGGCGCAGATTGTGGCCCTGGGCCGCGAGCTGGGCGTGGACTACAGCCTCACCACCAGCTGCTATGACCCCGCGCCGGATGGCACGGCCTGCGGCCACTGCGACGCCTGCCAGTTGCGTCTGCGCGGCTTCGCCGAGGCGGGGTCGGCCGACCCCATCGCCTACGCCGACCGCTGAGCGCCGCCCCCATGGCATACACGGTCAAGGAGTGCTTCTACACGCTGCAGGGCGAGGGCGTGAACGCAGGCCGGGCGGCGGTGTTCTGCCGCTTTGCCGGCTGCAACCTGTGGACGGGACGTGAGGCCGACCGCGCGTCGGCCGTGTGCACGTTCTGCGACACCGATTTTGTGGGTGTCGGGCCTGACGGCGGCAAGTTTGCCACCGCCGAGGCGCTGGCGGCCTTCGTGAAGTCCCGCTGGCCGGCTGACGCGCCGGCCGACGTGCGCCCCTTCGTGGTGTGCACCGGTGGCGAGCCCCTGCTTCAGCTGGATGCGGCGGCGGTGGACGCCTTGCACGCGGCCGGCTTCGAGGTGGCGGTGGAAACCAACGGTACACAGCCCGCCCCGCCCGGCCTCGACTGGATCTGCGTGAGCCCCAAGGCCGACGCGCCGCTGGTGCTGACCTCGGGCCATGAACTCAAGCTGGTTTATCCGCAGGACAAGGCGCCGCCGGAGCGCTTCACCGGTCTCGACTTCCGGCACTTCCTGCTCCAGCCCATGGATGGCCCCGAGCAGGCGGCCAACACCAGAGCGGCGCTGGCCTACTGCCTGGCGCATCCACGCTGGCGCCTGTCGGTCCAGACCCACAAGACCCTCGGCATTCGCTGACCGAACGAATTGACCCGAATGTTTCCCGCAGCGTGACGGCCGAGGCTGGTGCGAGCCCCGACTCCGAACTAGTTTCCCGCGTCGGCTCCGCTCGCCCCCCCACCGCGACCGTCTCCAACCCGCCCCTCGTGCCCCTGCTCCGCCGTCACTTTGTGCCTGTGCTCGTCGCTGCCTGCGTGGCCGCGTCGGGTGTCGTGGCACCGACGGCTTCGGCGCAGGACGTCAGCACGCTCGAGTCGCGCAAGCCCTTTGCGGCTTTCAGCGCCTCCGCCGAGAAGATGCGCGACAGCATTGTCGCCAAGGCGCGCTTGTCCCTGGGTACGCGCTACAAGCTCGGGGGGAGCAAGCCCGGAGTGGGGCTCGACTGCAGTGGCCTCGTGCGCTACGCCATGAGTGTGCTGGACGTGGTGCTGCCGCGCACGGCGCAGGGGCAGGCCAAGGTCGGCACCGAGGTGCCCAAGGACGTGGCCGCCCTCAAGCCGGGTGACGTGCTCACCTTCGGTCGCGGCAAGCGCATTTCGCACGTGGGCATCTATGTCGGCGACGGCAAGATGATCCACGCCAGCACCAGCAAGCGTCGGGTGATCGAAACGCCCATCACCAAGCGCAATCCGCTGATCCGCCAGTGGCTGGGTGTGCGGCGCCTGGTGGACAGTTCCACGCTGGCGCTGCGTGACAGTCTGCTGGCCATGGCCGATTCCCTGCCCTAGCGCAGGACGTCTCGTGTGGTTCCGCCGCCTCGTGCCAACCGGTACGGGGTTTTTTCTTGCCCAGCGCTTCCGGGGCCATGCCGCGATGCCCCGCAACGTGACGCCCGCCGGACATGACGATGGCGTTTCATTCGCACTCACGTGTGTCGGATGATATCCTCTAGGGGTTCCACCTTCCCTCAGGAGCACCAGATGCAGCCAGTGATGCGCCATCGCATCCCGTGGCGACGCGCCCTCCTCGTCGCCACCCTCCTCGTCCCGGCCGTCGCCCCTCGCCTTGCGTCCGCACAATCCGCGAACGCCCTCCGCGACCGCCTCACCATCCACGACTACTTCAACTGGGAGGACGTGTCCGCACCGGCCCTCTCACCCGACGGCAAACAGGTGCTCTACACGCGCACCTGGATCGATCAGCTGAACGATCGCCGCGAGTCGTCGGTGTGGATCATGAACGCCGACGGCACCCGCAACCGCTTCCTCGTGAAGGGCTCCAATGCGCGCTGGAGTCCCGATGGCTCGCGCATCGTGTTCGTTGCGCCCGGTGAACCCGGCGGCGCCCAGATCTGGGTACGCTACATGGACGCCGAAGGCGCCACCACGCAGATCACGCGGCTCACCGAATCACCCAGCGACGTGGAGTGGAGCCCCGACGGCAAGACGCTCGCGTTCGGCATGCTGGTGCGCGACAACGAACAGTGGCGCATTCCCATGCCCGCCGCGCCGCGTGGCGCCAAGTGGGTGGAGCCGCCGCGTGTGGTCACCAAGGTGCGCTACCGCGCCGATCGGCAGGGCTTCCTCGAGAATGGCGTGCGCCAGCTCTTCACGGTGCCCGCCGATGGCGGCACGCCGCGTCAGGTCACCACGGGTGACTGGCCAGCCAACGGCAATACCTGGACGCCCGACGGCAAGGCGCTGCTGTTCACCAGCAATCGGGTGAGCGACGCCGAGTACTCGTGGCGCCAGAGCGACATTTACAAGGTGGACGTGGCCTCCGGCAGCATCGTGCAGCTCACGAAGCGCAACGGGCCCGACAACAATCCGGTGCCGAGCCCCGATGGCCGCCATGTGGCCTACACGGGTTACGACAGCACCGATGCCACGTGGAAGGACGCGATTCTCTACGTGATGGACGCCGACGGCAGCAACCCGCGCGCGCTGACGGAGAAGCTTGATCGCAGCCCGAGCGGCATGATGTGGGCGCCCGACGGCAGTGGCATCTACTTCAACGCCGAGAACGAGGGCTCGCGTCACCTGTATCACGCCTCGCTCAGGGGCGAAGTGAAGCAGGTGACGAAGGGCGCGCAGGTGCTGTCGGTGAGCGACATCGGCCGCAACTTCCTTGCGGTCGGCACCATGAGCACCGCGGACAAGCCCACGGACATCGTGGCCTTCGACGTGCGCACGCCCACGCCGCGCCAGCTCACCGAAGTCAACGCCGACGTGCTGGCAGGCAAGAAGCTCGCCACCACCGAAGAGGTGTGGTACACCTCCGTGGACGGCTTCCGCATTCAGGGCTGGATTGTAAAGCCGGCGGACTTCAACCCCAAGAAGAAGTATCCGCTGATGCTGGAGATTCACGGCGGCCCTCACAGCATGTACAACGTGGGCTTCAGCTTTGCGCGTCAGGATCACGCGGCGCATGGCTATGTGGTGCTCTACACCAACCCGCGCGGCTCAACGGGCTACGGCAGCGCCTTCGGCAATGCCATCAAGAACGCCTATCCGGGCAAGGACTACGATGACCTCATGGCCGGTGTGGACACGGTCATCAATCGTGGCTTCGTGGACAGTAATCGCCTCTACGTGTTCGGCTGCTCCGGTGGCGGCGTGCTCACCAGCTGGATCGTGGGTCACACCAACCGCTTTGCGGCGGCCAGCGCCAATTGCCCGGTGACCAACTGGCTCAGCTTCGTTGGCACCACCGACGGCAACAGCTGGTACAACAACTTCGCCAAGTATCCCTGGGATGATCCCAGCGAACACCTGCGTCGCTCGCCGCTGATGTACGTGGGCAACGTGAAGACACCCACCATGCTCATGACCGGCGTCAACGACCTGCGCACACCCATGGGGCAGACCGAGGAATACTACGAGGCGCTGAAGGTACTCAAGGTGCCCACGGCCATGGTGCGCTTCAACAACGAGTGGCACGGCACCAGCAGCACGCCGTCCAACTTCCTGCGCACCCAGCTCTTCCTGCGCAGCTGGTTCGAGAAGTACCAGCAGCCGCCCACCACGCGGGTCACGCAGGACAACTGATTGCCCACCTCCGGCTGTCCAATGTGCCGGAGGCGCTGGTCGTGATATGGGTCACCGTTCCTCATGCGGACGGTGACCCATGCCACTTTCTCCCGGCTGCCGGCTTCCCTACGTTCCTCAGCAGTCGTTCCACTCTCACTCCCTGCTCCGCCATGTCCCGACCCTTGCTTCGCCCCCGTCTCGTTGCGCTGTCGGCCGTCCTGGCCACGGCCCTGACGGGCGCGTGCACCGACACCGCCTCACGCGCCCGTGCCGACTCGCTGGCGGCCGTGCTGTCCGCCACCACCACCGAGCGCGATTCGCTGCAGGGCCTGGTGAACGGCAACGCCGCCGACCGGGACCGGGCGCTGGCCCAGGTGGTGGAAGCGTCCAAGTTTGCCGACGAGGTGGACAAGGAGCTCCGCCAGGTGCGCGGCCTGTCGTCCAAGGTGGGCGTCAACACCAGCGACGAATCGGGCAAGACCGAGGCGGCGGCGGCGCAGAAGGACATTCTCGACCGCCTGCGGCAGATGCGCCAGCGGCTCGCGGCCCGTCAGGCGCAGGTGCAGAAGCAGCTCGAGGAACTCAAGGCCCTGCGTGAGGACTCCACGGCGGCGGCCACGCTGCTGGCCGACCTCAACGCGCGCCTCGCGCAGCGCGACAAGGAAATCGCGGTCTTCCAGGACGAAGTCCGTCAGCTGCGTCAGGCCAACGAAACCCTGGTGGCGGAAAAGGCCGTGCTCACGGACACGGTGAAGGCCATGGACGTGCGCGAGAATCAGGTGTTCTACACCGTCGGTTCGCGCCGCCAGCTCCTCGCCGACGGCGTGGTGGCCGAGGAAGGCGGCTCACGCGGTCTGCTCATTGTGAAGCTCGGCAAGACACTGGTGCCCGCGCGTACGCTCGACGCGGCGCGCTTCACCATGGCCGATCGTCGCCAGACGCTCACCATCCCGCTGCCTCGCCCCGATCGCGCCTATCGCATCGTGTCACGCCACGATGTGGGACTGATCGAGGTGGCCAAGAAGGAAAAGGACGGATCGTTCCGCGGCGAAAACATCCGCATCACCGATCCGTCCAAGTTCTGGGCCTCGTCCAAGTACCTGATCATCGCCGAGAAGTAAGACCTCGGCAGACAGCAGCAACAGAGAGCGGGAGCGGCCTCAGAGATGCGGCAGCTCCCGCTCTCCCATTTCGCCCCCTTCGCGGTGCCAGGCCAGCTCCTCGGCAGTCAGTGGGCGAATGGCCAGATCCACCGCGAGCCAGGTGGTCTTGGCAAAGGGATAGCACAGCAGACAGCCGGCCAGCATGAGAAAGCCGGTGATGTAGGTGATGGCGTCCCAGGGCGGATTGGGCCAGGTGAACCACACAAAGCCGCACACGCAGAAGAACAGAATCAGTTCGACGGCGATGAGATTGAACAGGTAGGCGCCCACGAAGTAGTCGCTTTCGCCGCGCTCGAGACGGAGTCCGCAGCTTGGGCAGGTGGCACGCAGCGCGAAGAAGGACTGGAAGATGCCGCGGCCGCCGCAGTGCGGGCAGGACAGGCGCAGCGCCCGCGCCAGCAGGCGCGTGACACCGGGTGTCTGCAGAGACACGGCGGAAGAAGCGGTGGCGGACGACGCGGCCAGAGTTGCCGGGGTCATGAGCTGCTCAGCGTTCGGGAAGGGTCGAGAGAAACTCCCGCAGCAGGCCACCCCAGATGCGCGGCTGCGAGTGCGTGCCATGGCCCCGGGTTTCCCTCGTGATGGGCAAGAGCACGAATCGGGTCTTCGGCATCATCGCCGCATAGCGTTCCGCCAGCCCGAGTTCCGGCGGGTTCACCTGGTCGTCGGCCGAGTTGATGAACAGGGCCGGCGCCGACACACGCTGCAGGTCCTTCGACGGATCGTAGTCCCGCGACGCGTCGAACTGATAGAGAAAGTCGTTCGCGTCGGTATTTCGCATGCGGCTGTCGAGATACGCGCGGATGACCGAATCCGCCTGATCGCGTGTGGGCGCCTGCTCCTGCTGCAGCAGCGGTGCGCTGCCCATCATGTACAGGAGACCGAGCGCCGAACGCAGGCCCAGAGGCTGACTCTGGTAGTTGCCGTTCTGGTACCCCGGATCCAGCCGGATGGCGTCCATGGCCATGGTGCGGATCATGCGATTGCGGCCGGCGATCTGCGTGGGCACACAGGCCAGCGGCGCGAGGCCGTCCATGAACTCGGGCCAACGTACGCCCCACATCCAGGCCTGCATGCAGCCCATGCTCGTGCCCATGATGAGCCGCAGGTGGTTGACGCCGAGATGCTCGGTGAGCAGGCGATGCTGGGCCGTCACCATGTCCGTGTAGCCATAGTGCGGGAAACGCGCGCGCAGCCCGTCACTGGGCTTGCTGGAGCCGCCGTGCCCGATGCCGTCGGGCAGAATGATGTAGTAGCGGCTGCTGTCGAGCAGTTGACCGGGACCAAACAACTCGCCGGCGTACCCAGCTGACATGAAGCTGCGTCCACTTCCGCCCGTGCCGTGCAGAATGAGCACGGCATTGCGGACCACCCCGGCCGCGTCGCGCCGCGGCGTGCCCAGTGTGGTGTAGTGCAGACGCAGCTCAGCCAGACGCTCGCCATTGGCGAAGGCCACCTCCTTCCAGACGGCGTCCCCCTGGGTACCGGCGGTATTCCAAGTGGGGCGGGACGCGACGGATGGTGCCGCGCCTTGTGCACCGAGTGGAATGGCCATCGAGCCGATCGTCCAGACCAGCCCGAGGCCAAGAGTCCCGACGCGACGCAGCGGTCCCAGTCCCGGGAATGCTGATGTAATGGGCATGTACCAAGATACCCAGGGGCAACCTCCCTATATACCTCCCGCTTGCCAAGTCTTCGCCTGGGCATAGCTTGGCAGACTGTGAGCACCAGAAAGGTTTGCCCCCAGTGCGGGGAAGACTACGACGCGGATGTGGCTTTCTGCGCGAAGGACGGCACCTCATTGGTGCCGGCCGGTGAGGCCAATCTCATCGGCAAGATGGTCGGCGGCCGCTACAAGGTGCTCAAGCAGCTTGGCGAAGGCGGCATGGGCCAGGTGTATCTGGCCGAGCATGTGCGCATGAAGCGCAAGAGTGCCATCAAGATCATGCGCCCCGCCTTGGTGCACGAGCCCGAGGCGTTGCAGCGCTTCACGCGCGAAGCCGAAAACGCCAGCAAGATCTCGCATCCCAACGTGGCGGGCATCTTCGACTTCGGTGAAACCGACGAGGGGCTGGTGTACCTCGCCATGGAGTTCATCGATGGCGAGTCCCTGTCGGCCACACTCAAGCGTGAAGTGGCCATGCATCCGGTGGTGGCCGCAGACATCATCGCGCAGGCTTCCGACGCGTTGCAGGCGGCGCACGACCTCGGCATCCTGCACCGTGACATCAAGCCCGACAACGTCATGGTGTCGCAGCGCAATGACGGCACCTTTGTCGTCAAGCTGGTGGACTTCGGCATTGCGCGCACCATGGATCGTGGCGCGCAGCAGGTCACGCGCACCGGTTTTGCCGTGGGCACCCCGGAGTTCATGTCACCTGAGCAGTTGTCGGGTGATGTGCTCGATGCGCGCTCCGATCAGTACTCGCTGGCACTCGTGGCCTTCATAACGCTCACCGGCCACGATGCCTTCGCCAACTCGAACAGCAAGGAGTCGCTGATCGCGCGCCTCACCAGCCGTCCACGGCGTCTGGACGAGGTGCGCAGCGATCTCGAGTGGCCCGAGTCCATTCAGGAAGTGTTCGACAAGGCGCTCGCGCCCGACCCTGCCGACCGTTTCCCCACGGTGGCGGAGTTTGGCATGACGCTGGCCAACGCGGTGTCCGAAATGACACCGACGCAGACCGCCGAGATGTACCGGCACGCGCTGGGCCAGCGCATGTCCAGCGTGGGCGCGCGTACGCCCATCGACAACAACAGTGTGCGTACGCCGGCCGCCGCGGTGGCCACGCAGAAGACCAAGGCGGCCAAGTCCGCCGCCCCGCGGCGCAAGGATCCGGCCTCGCTCGGTCGCCGGCGGTCGGTCTTCCCCTACCTGGTCATGCTCGGCGCGATGACCTACGGGGTGTGGTGGTACGGCTCGCAGAAACCCGCGGGCCCTGCGCGCGAGGCGGCCGACACCATCGGCGCCTACGCCTCGTCGTTCAAGAGCTGGGCGGGCGGCCTCATTGGCAAGAGCGATACGGCGGTGGTGGCCGACACCACGGCGGCCGCCGAGAAGCCGGCGGCGGCCCCGATGCCCCGTCGCAACCGGCGGCGCGCGGACTCGACGACTGTGACCAAGCCGGTGGATACGGCGACCGCAGCCGCGGCGCCCGCCGACTCGAGCACGGTGAAGCGGGACAGCACGGTTCCGCCCGCGTAGCCGCCGTAAAACTGAAAACTCAAAACTTCAACTCAAAGCTCAGAGCTGACCGGACTGTCGGTAAGCTCTGAGCTTTGAGTTCAAGTGTTGAGTCTTGGGTTTACGACTACTTGCGACTCGGAACCCGAACCCAGAACTCGAAACTGATCAGTTCCGGGTCTTGAGTTTGAGTATCGAGTGGTGAGTTCGCACGAACCTCCAACTCGGAACCCGAACCCAAAACTCGAAACTGATCAGTTCCGGGTTTTGAGTTCAGGTTTCGAGTTGTGAGTTGTGACTATCCCCTCACTTCCCCGCGTCCAGATCGTTCCAGTTCAGGATCGCGTTGAAGCCGAGGAAGTACGTCCCCTGCGTCTGCCAGCGCCAGAACGGACGAATGGCAAACATCACCACATGACCCTTGCCCAGCGGCGCGTCCACCAGCTGCGCGCGGTTGCTCAGCGCCTCACCGCCGGCCAGCGTGCCGGACAGCAGCATGTCATTCGGGTTGGACGGGAACTGCAGAATCACGCGAGGCCGCGTGCCGTCAATGCTCGTGGCACCACCAAACGCCGCCCCACCACCAAAGCCACCGGCACCGCCTGCTCCACCGCGCGCGGCGGCCGCAGCCAGACCAGCGCCGCTGGGGCGTGGTGTTGGCGTGCCCGTGGTGTCGCCCGTCCCCCAGCTCCATGGCGAGATGGCAACGGGGTTGTTGGCGTTTGGTGTGGTGTTCTGCATCAGCGCCGCCGCGCCCGCGCCGCTGCCGCCACCGGCAAAGAGACCTGCGGAGCCGCCCACGTTGATGACCGGATCCTGATTGAAGTACACCGGCACCTGCGCGTCGAAGCCGTAGGCGAGCGGGCTGGTCTTGTCCGTCACCACGCCACGCATCACCGAGCCACGTGCAAACAGATCGCGCGGCGACTCGAGCGTGATGCCGCTGGTGAGGTTGTAGGCCGGGAAGATGGTGGACGTGCTGCCTTCCACAATTAGCGTGCCGCCGGCCTGTACGAACTTGTAGAGCTCCGTGAGACCCTCGATGCCGAGGCCGCCGCGAATGTCATCGGCGGCGTCGATGGCGCCCAGGTTGGGCGTGGATGCCGTCTTTCGGTACGGCAGCGGTGTGTCGCCGTTCTTGATGATGCCGGCGATGTGCGACTGCGCGCTGCCGCCCACGTGCGGATAGATGATGACATCGTACTTCGCGCGCAGGTTGCCCTTCTTGAGCTCGATGTCGCCGAAGTAGCTGTACGGCACGCCGTAGGTGTCGAGCGCCGCGCGCACCCAGCCTTCGTCCTGTGTGCGCTGCCAGGCGTGGGCGTAACCGATGCGCGGAAGGTCCAGCTCGTGCATCTTGACCGACGGCATGGTGGCCACGGCCTGCGCGCTGAGTCCGAGTTCCGTGAGCGCCGCGGAGAGCTTGGCGCGGTCGCCGGCGGGAATGATGAACGCGCCCGCCTTGAACTGCCGTCCCCCCGCCTCAAAGTCCGCTTCCGCCGCGTGCATCCTGGTGGTGGCGAACTGCGTGCGGAACTTCATGAGGTTGTTGTCGCTGGTGTGGGCCACGATGAGCACCGGGCCCGTGCCCTCCACACCACCGGCGGCCTTCACCTTGTCGGTCACCATCGTCATGGGCTGCGTGAGCACCGCGCGGTCGCCCACCGGCAGAATGGCCACGTTGCGCATGTACTGGAACGTCCAGCCCGTGTCGTCGTAGGGCCGCGGGTTCTGCGGTGAGTAGCGCTGAATGCCGAAGTACATGTCGGCCAGCGTGCGATAGGGCTGATCGCCTCGCACGATCCAGTCCCCGGCCTTGACGTTCACGCCGCCCACCGAGAACGCCGTGTTGGCCACGTGCACTTCGAGTCCCTGCTTGCGCAGTTCATTCACCGCGTCGGCGGCGTCGGCCTTGCGCTTCTGCGTGGACGGAATGACCCAGGCGTAGGGACCAGCGCCCGTGGTGCCCTTCTCCACGGCGCGCTTGTTCTTGATCCAGTAGTTCTCGAGGTAGCTGCGCCGATTGTCGGCGAAGTGCTTGAGTGAGACCAGCACACCCGACTGCTGGATGTTGGCGTTGTTGCGCGGGCCCCACTTGATGTACGGCAGCGGCGGATTGGGGCGGAACCACTCGCGGCTCGTGGTGGTGGCCGGCGGCCGCACCTCGTAGTTGTCCGGTCCGTAGCTCTGCACTTCGTAGAAACGACCGATGGCGTTCTTCGTGTGCGCCACGAAGAACATGTAGTTGGGCGTCCAGCCGTCGTAGAAGCCGTAGGTCCACACCCCCGGCACGCCGCGCTTGGTGAGTTCGCGCACGTCTTCCTGGGCCATGGTCCACCACTCGGTCACCGTGATGGGATCGATGGCGTCGTTGTACGGGCCCGTGCCCGTGCTGCTGTAGAGATAGGTGACCGACTCGTGCAGGTCGTGCATGACCTGCGGCTTCCACTGCAGGAAGAAGTCGTTCACGTGCCGCGTGAGCGCGAGGAACTGCCCCATGCCATCGCGGTTGTTGTCGTGGGCCACATACTTGCCCCAGTACATCAGCGGCAGACGCGGCGCGCCGGCGGGCAGCTTCTTGTTGTAGTAGTAGGTGTCCACCTGCTTCTCACGTCCGTCCACTTCGATGACCGGCGTGATGAAGGTGATGATGTTGTTGCGGATGGCCTGGATGTACGGCGACTCCGACACGATGAGCCGATACGCCAGCTCCTGCAGCACTTCCGGACCGCCCGTTTCCGGCGAGTGCATGCCACTCGTCAGCCAGTAGATGGGCTTCGTGGTCTGGATGAGCCGCTGCGCCTCGGCCTCACTCGTCTTGCGCGGATCGGTGAGCGCGGCGAGATCGCCCTTGTACTTGTCGAGATTGGCGATGGCCTGCTCGTCACCGATGGCCAGCACCACCATGTCGCGGCCTTCTTCGGTTTTGCCGATGGTCCAGTACTTGGCGCGCGTGGGCGCGGCCTTGGCCAGCGCCTCGAAGTAGCGGTGAATGTCTTTGGCGTAGGTGAGCTCACCCGGCGTGCCGACAATGCGGCCGTGGAACTTGAGCGGCGTGGGTACCGTGCTGGACGCCGGCAGATGATCCACCAGTTCGGTGGTAATGCGCGGGTCCTGCAGGAACTCCTTGATCTTGGCCGTGTACTCCTGATCGATGGCCTGGGTGGGCTGGGCGCTGAGCAGCGCAGGCAGTGCCAGGGCAGCGAAGGTCGTGGCCAGAGACATGGTCACGCGGGGAGCGCGTTTCGCGGCGTACGGGCGCCATCGCGACATCGGGATACTCCGGGTGTGGGGAGACGGGTCTTTCCCATCATACGCGGCAGCCAGTCACCTTGCTCGGCGGCGTTTCCGGTGGCCACTTATACGCATGCCACACACTTCGATTCTCCGCGCCGGTGCCGCATGGGCCCTGACTCTCGCCTTCGTGTACAGCGCGTCTGTTGCCCAGGCTCAACGCCCGATTGACGCGCCCACTTCGGCTACGGCCACGCCGCTGCCCTGGCCGCCGGTGGCCACCTTCTCCATCCTCGGCTATGACCCGGAAACCGGCGAGGTGGGTGGCGCGGTGCAGTCGCGGGTGTTCTCCGTGGGCAACGGCGTGCTCTGGGCCGAGGCCGGTGTGGGCGTGGTGGCCACCCAGGCCATTGTGGACGTGAGCTACGGCCCGCAGGCGCTCGCGTTGCTCAAGAGCGGCATGGCGCCCGACGCCGTGGTGAAGGCCGTGTGGGAGCGCGATCCCGACCCGCGGCCGGAGAACTGGACCAAACAGGGGCGGCAGTTTGCCGTCATGGACGCCCAGGGGCGCGTGGCGGCGTTCACGGGACCCAAGGCCTCCACCTGGGCCGGCGACAAGCAGGGCGCCTACTGCAGCGCACAGGGCAACATTCTGGCTGGTCCGGCGGTGGTGGCGGAGATGGTGAAGGCCTTCGAGAGCACCACGGGGCATTTGTCACTGCGCCTCTTGGCCGCGCTCGAGGCCGGTCAGCGCGCAGGTGGTGATACACGCGGCATGCAGAGTGCGGCCATGCTCATCGTGAAGAAGAACGGTGGCGTGTGGCTCAACAACGACGTCGTGCTGCGCTTGCAGGTGGACGACAATCCGGAGCCGATTGCCGAGCTGCGGCGACTGGTGGAGAAGGCGGCGACGATGCGGCGGCCGGTGAGGCGGTAGCGCACGGCGGCGTGGAGGCGCGCGCGTTCCGTTGATTTACCTTTGCGGCGAAAGACAACGGGGACGACACGGCAACCTTGCCACGTCGTGCCCGTTGTCACATGCCGGCGATAAAGCCTCGTAGGCCCTACTTCGCCACCGTGACTCCCGCCGCTTCGAGCGCCTTCACGAAGTCAGGCAGGCTGCTTTCCGACACCGAACGCAGCTTGCTCTCTTCCGTGACCAGCTGACGACGCAGCTGCGCGACGAGTTCACGCTGCGCCCGCGCCACCGGGAAGGTGGAGTTGAGCACACTGTTCAGCGTACCGGCCCGCCCGCTGAAGCTCATGTCCGGCGCGCCTGAGGCGGCGCGATTCTCGTCATCCTCGTCGTCTGCCGGCACGGCACCGGCGCGCGGCGCCAGCGCTGACCGTGAGGCCGCCGAGGCACCCACTTCACGCACGAAGGCGTTGAGCTCACGCTCGATGCCCGACAACTGCTCGTTGAGCGCCGGCGTGACCTTGTCCTTGGCAGCCTCCACTGCCTTGCGCACCGCCG
>JACVCT010000001.1 GCA_016741895.1 Gemmatimonadaceae bacterium
GTATGAGGCGCTGCAGCAGGCGCTGGGCATGGACCCGCAGGACATCCAGAATGTGGTCAAGGAGTCGGGCCTGCGTGGTCGCGGCGGCGCTGGATTCCCCACGGGCATGAAGTGGTCATTCATGAAGCCCGACGGCAAGACGCACTATCTCTGCTGCAACGCCGACGAGTCGGAGCCCGGCACATTCAAGGATCGCGAGATCATGCGCTGGACGCCGCACGGCCTCGTGGAGGGCGTGGCGCTGGGCGCGCATGCCATCTACGCGGAGACGGCGTACATCTACATCCGCGGCGAGTTCACCGAGCCGTACGCGCGCGTCTGTGCGGCGGTGGAGGAGGCCTACGCGGCCGGCATCCTGGGCGCCAACGCCATGGGCAGCGGCAAGCGCGTGGATGTACACGTGCATCGCGGCGCCGGCGCGTACATCTGCGGTGAGGAAACGGCGCTCATGAACTCGCTGGAGGGGCGTCGCGGCAATCCGCGCATCAAGCCGCCCTTCCCGGCGGTGGCCGGCCTCTTCGGCAAGCCTACCACGATCAACAACGTCGAGACGCTCACCACGGTCCCGTACATCATCAAGAACGGGGCGGAGTGGTACAAGCAGTTCGGACGCCCCGACAACCCCAAGAGCATCGGCACCAAGTTGTTCTCGGTGTGCGGCAACATCAGCCGCCCGGGCAACTATGAGGTCGCGCTCGGGTTTCCGTTCAAGGAGTTCCTGTACGATCTCTGTGGCGGGCCGTTGCCGGGCCGCGAGATCAAGGCGGTCATCCCGGGCGGTTCCTCAGTGCCCATCCTCACGCGTGAGGAAGCCGAGGCGGCCATCATGGACTATGAAGGCATGGTCGCCGCCGGCACGATGCTGGGCTCGGGCGGCGCCATCGTGTTCGACGACCGCCAGTGCATGGTGCGCCAGATTGCGCGCCTGACGCGGTTCTATGCGCACGAAAGCTGCGCGCAGTGCTCGCAGTGCCGCGAAGGCACGGCGTGGATCACGCGCATCATGGAGCGCATCCGCGACGGCGAAGGCGTGGCCGAGGACCTCGACACGCTGCTGTCCATTGCCGACAACATGAGCGGCAAGACGATCTGCGTGCTGAGCGATTCCTGCGCCACACCGGTCATTTCGGGACTCAAGAAGTTCCGTCACGAGTTCGAGGCGAAGATTGCCGCGAACCCGTCGAAGGTCACCGTTCCCGCGGCGCTGCGCGCCTCGGCGGCCTGAGGGACGCATGGCAGAGTTGAAGATGGTGAACCTCACGATCGAGGGCCGTCCGGTGCAGGTGCCGGAGGGTCTGTCGATCCTCGAGGCCGCCAAGACGGCGGGTGTGCTCATCCCGCACTACTGCTACCACCCGGGTCTCCCGGTGGCGGGCGTGTGCCGCATGTGCCTCGTCGAAGTGGAGAAGATGCCCAAGCTCGCACCGGCCTGCGCGACGTCGGTGATGGAGGGGCAGGTGGTGCACGTGCACTCCCCCAAGGCGCTCGAGGCGCGCAAGGGTGTGCTCGAGTTCCTGCTCATCAATCATCCGCTCGATTGCCCCATCTGCGATCAGGCCGGTGAGTGCGAGCTGCAGGACTACACCTTTGCCGAAGGGCGCGCGGAGTCCCGCTACCGGGAACCCAAGCGCTTCAATCCGGTGGAGGATTTTGGCGGCGATGTGCTGTATGTGCAGACCCGCTGCATCCTCGGCACGCGCTGCGTGCGCTTCATGAGCGACGTGGCGCAGGAACCTGTGCTCAACGTCTCGGAGCGCGGCGACCGCGCCTTCATCGGCAAGGCCGAGGGCCACGACCTCACGAATCCCTGGGCCGCCAATGTCATCGACCTCTGCCCGGTCGGTGCGCTGCTCAGCAAGGATTTCCTCAACAAGGCGCGCGCGTGGGAACTCGATCGCGCGCCCACGGTGTGCACCGGCTGCAGCCAGGGCTGCAATGCGGTGGCCGAGTCACGTGACAACGTGATCGTGCGCCTCAAGCCGCGCCCCAACGAGGCCGTGAACCAGTACTACCTCTGCGACGTGGGACGCGCCGGCTACCGGGAGTTCAACCGCCGCGATCGCGCCGACCAGCCGCTGGTGCGCACCGGCGCGGGTCTGGCCATCGCGGAGTGGGATCAGGCCATCGCCCACGCGGCCCAGGCGCTCGGCGGCGCCCGTCTCGTGGTGCATGTGTCACCCAATCTGTCCAACGAGGCGCTGTTCCTGCTCGAGCGTCTTCGCACGCAGCTGGGCGGTGTCGGGACGTTCACGGTGACGCGTGGCGAGGAGGCGGTGCTGCCGGGTGCGCCGGATCTGGCGCTGCGCGCCGAGCGCGCGGCAAATGCCACGGGTGCGCGTGCACTGGGCTTTGCTGAAGTGCCGGCGCTCGATGCCGTTCTGCAGAACGGCGACGCACTGCTCGTGGTGGGCGACGCGCTCGACGCGGTGCCGGCGGACGTGCTCGCCCGCGCGGCGACGCTCGTGTACGTGGGCACCACGCTGCCGGCGGTCGCCGAGGCGCGCGCGGCGGTGGTGCTGCCGGTGGCCAACACGATGGAAGAGGAAGGCACGCTGACCAATCTGCGCGGTCGTGTGCAGCGCTATCTGCAGGCGCGCACCGCACCGGGTGTGGCGCGCCCCACGTGGTACGTGTTGGCCGACCTGCTGTCGGCGTGCGGTGGGGCAGGGCAGTTCTTCCTGCCGTCCGAGGTGTTTGCCGCGTTGACGCAGGTGCATGCCGCGTTCAGCGGTCTCGACTACGAGTCGCTGGGTCTGCAGGGCCTGCCCATGAATGCCCCCAGCGGTCGCGGCTCCGCTCCGGCCGATGCCGGGACCTCGGGGGTGACGGCGTGACTGTTCCCCCGATGATCGCCGCCCTCGATCTGGCATCCTGGTTTCCCCGCGCCAACCCGCAGGTTGCGCCCGAGGCCATCGGGACCTTTGTTGCCGCGAGCATCGTCAAGATTCTCGTCTTCTTTGCCGTCTATCTCGTGACGGTGGCCATGCTCACGCTGCTCGAGCGCAAGCTGGCCGCCTGGTTCCAGGATCGCCGCGGCCCCAACCGCGTGGGGCCCGGTGGTCTCTTGCAGCCCGTGGCCGACGGCCTCAAGAACTTCATGAAGGAAGAGACCAATCCGCCGTTTGCGGACAAGTGGCTCTTCATCATCGCGCCGGCGTTGGCCTTCATTCCCGCCCTGCTCACCTGGGCCGTGATTCCCTTTGCGGCGCCACTGCCCACCCCCTGGGGCCTCGTGGACATGGCCATCGCGCCACTGCCGGTGGGCTTCCTGTTCACGCTCGCGATTTCGTCGCTTGGCGTGTACGGGCTCGTGCTCGCGGGCTGGGCCTCCAACAACAAGTACGCCCTGCTGGGTGGTTTGCGTTCCAGCGCGCAGATGGTGTCGTACGAAATCGCGATGGGCATGTCCACCATCCCGGTGCTGTTGCTCGCCGGCAACGTGTCGCTGACGGCCATCGTGCAGCAGCAGGCCACGATGGGCTGGAACGTGCTCTCGCTGACGGTCGCCTGGTTCACCTTCCTCGTGGCCGCGTTCGCCGAGACCAACCGTTTGCCGTTCGACCTGCCCGAGGCCGAGTCGGAACTCGTGGCCGGTTACCACACCGAGTACAGCGGCATGAAGTTCTCGATGTTCTTCATCGCCGAGTACGCCAACATGCTCACCGTGAGCGGCCTCACCGCGGCGCTGTTCTTCGGTGGTTGGGATGTGCCCTTCACGCAGTGGGACAACGTGGCGCCGTACACGGTGGCCAAGACCCTCGCGACGCTGGCCATGATGGTCGGGAAGATCGGCTTCTTCATCTTCCTCTTCATGTGGATCCGCTGGACGCTGCCGCGATTCCGCTATGACCAGCTGATGTCACTGGGCTGGAGCGTCATGCTGCCGCTCGCGCTGGGCTACATCGTGGTCATCGCCAGCGCGACTCTCGCGCTCGACATGCTTGGCGTGGCGCGCGGCCCCATGTTCTCGCTCGCGCTGCTTGGCCTCAACGTGGTGATCATCGCCGTCCTGCTGGCCTGGCTCGACCGCGGCAAACTCATCAGCCCTGCGAGCGCCCGCGTGGCGCCCATGGACCTGGAGCGACTCCGGGCGCGGGGGCTCGACCTCACCCGGCGCCAGCTCACGGCGCCCCGGCCGGCCGTGCAGACGCCGGCCCCGGCACTCACAGAGGGACGCGACTGATGGCTATCGGCGTCAAGTTGCTCAATCGGCCGCTCGATCAGGTGAGCTACGTGCGGGCCACCCTCAAGGGCATGGCCACCACGCTCAAGCACCTGGTCGATCCGCACAAGGTCACCATGCAGTATCCGGAGACCAAGTGGGATCTTTCGCCGCGCTGGCGCGGCACGCATCGCATGCTCACCACCGAGGACGGCAAGGCCAAGTGCGTGGCTTGCGGCCTCTGTCCCACGGTGTGTCCCGCCAACTGCATCAAGCTCACGCCCGGCGAGGACGAGCAGGGCAACCGCTATCCGCTGGTGTTCGAGATCGACGAGTTCCGCTGCATCTTCTGCGGCTACTGCCAGGAAGTGTGTCCGGAGGAGGCCATTCACGTGGGGCGCCACTACGAGAACGCCGAGTACGATCGCGCCTCGTTCGTGTACGACCTCGAGCGGCTCACAGCGCAGACGCACCCGGTGAGTGAGTTGTGGGACCCTGCAGACCCGAAGGGCGAATGACCGGCTTCTTCGCCTTCCAGTTCTACCTGTTCGCGCTGCTGGCCATCGCGTCGGCGCTGCTGTTCGTGACGCGCAAGAACCCGGTGCCGGCGGCCCTGTGGCTGGTGAACGTGATGTTCGCGCTGTCAGGGCTCTACGTCATGCTTGATGCGCCCTTCGTCGGTGCCATTCAGGTGCTGGTGTACGCCGGCGCGATCATGGTGGTGTTCGTCTTCGTCGTCATGCTGCTCAACCTGGGCCGCAGCGAGATCAGCGATCTGCGTTCACTGGGGGCGCGGCTCGGGGCCGGGTTCGTGGGGCTCGCGCTGCTGGCCAACCTGCTGGTGGTGCAGCGGCAGCGCTTTCCGCGGCTCGAGTCGGCGCCGGCCTCGGACAACGTGGTCACGCCGGTCGCGGCCTCGCTCTTCACCGACTATCTGGTGGCCTTCGAACTGACGAGTGTGGTGCTGCTCGTGGCAGTCGTGGGCGCCGTGCTGCTGGCCAAGAAACGGGTGCAGTCATGATCACCGAAGCCCTCATCGTCTCCGCGATTCTCTTCGCGATCGGCGTGGTCGGCGTGCTGACCCGTCGCAATGCCATCATCCTGTTCATGTGCGCCGAGCTGATGCTCAACGCCGTGAATCTCAGCTTCGTGGCCTTTGCCAAGCTGCACAACGTGACCGGTCAGGTGTTCGTGATCATGGTCATGACCGTGGCGGCCGCCGAGGCGGCCATCGGGCTCGCCATCATCATCTCCGTCTTCCGGCACTACGGTACGGTGGACCTGTCCTCGCTCCGGGCGCTCCGCGGATGATTGCTGCCCTGCTGCCTCTGCTCATACTGCTGCCGCTGCTGGGGTTCGCGGCCAACGGCCTCATCGCCGTCACGCGGCGCGCGGAGCCCGGAGCCGATACGCCGTCCACGGCGCGCCATCCGCTTGTCACCCTGATTGGCCCCGGCGTCATCATCGCCGCCTTCGCCCTCGCCATCGCGCTCTTCATGCGCATGCGTGTGGGCATGAGCGGACCGGCCATCGTGTCGCTTGGCCAGTGGATGCCCGTGGGCAATCTGGTGATCGACTGGAATTTCCAGCTCGACCAGCTGTCCATGCTGATGGTGCTGGTCATCACCGGCGTGGGCTCACTCATTCATCTGTTTTCCATCGGCTACATGAAGGAGGACCCGGGCTACGCGCGCTACTTCGCGTATCTCAACCTCTTTGTGGCCTTCATGCTCGTACTGGTGCTGGGTGGCAGCTACGCGGTGATGTTCGTGGGCTGGGAAGGCGTGGGTCTCGCGTCCTACCTGCTCATCGGCTTCTGGTTCGGCGAGCGGGCCAATGTGGAGGCCGGCAAGAAGGCCTTCGTCGTCAATCGCGTGGGTGACTTCGGCTTCCTCGTGGCCATGTTCCTGATCTGGAGCACCACGCAGCATCTCGACTTCGCCGGAGCGCACGCGGCCCTCACGCCGCTGGCGGGCACGCCCGTCGTGCTGGCCATCGCGCTCATGCTGTTTGTCGGCTGCGCGGGCAAGAGCGCCCAGCTGCCGCTCTACATCTGGCTGCCGGACGCCATGGCGGGCCCGACTCCGGTGTCGGCGCTCATCCACGCCGCCACGATGGTGACGGCCGGTGTGTATCTGGTCGCGCGTGCGGCTCCGATTTTCGCCGGTGCGCCGGAGGCCTCGCTGGTGGTGGCCACCGTGGGCGCGCTGACCGCGCTGTTTGCCGCCACGATTGCGCTGCGGCAGTGGGACATCAAGAAGGTGCTGGCCTACTCCACCGTCTCGCAGCTCGGCTACATGTTCATGGCCGTCGGGGTGGGGGCGTACACCGCCGGCGTCTTTCATCTGGTCACGCATGCGTTCTTCAAGGCGCTGCTCTTTCTGGGCGCCGGTTCGGTGATTCACGCCATGCATCACGCGTATCACCACACGCACCGTGACGAGGATCCGCAGGATCTGCGCAACATGGGTGGCCTCGCGCGCTACATGCCGGCCACTGCCGGCGCGATGGCGCTGGCCACGGCCGCCATTGCCGGTGTGCCGCCGCTCGCCGGCTTCTTCTCAAAGGACGAGATCCTCGCCTCGGTCTTCGCCCGGGCGCACGGCTCGCCGCTGGCCTCGTCCACACTGCTCGGCATTCCCGGCTCGACGCTGCTGTACGTGGTGTACGGCATCGGCCTCGTCACCGCGCTGCTGACGGCCATCTACATGACGCGCATGCTGGTCCTGACCTTCTTCGGTGAGAATCGCACCGGGGAAGGGGAGCGCGCGGCGCTGCACGAGGCCCCGCTCATCATGACCGTGCCGGTGCTGGTGCTCGCAGTCCTCACGGTGGTGGGCGGTTGGCTCAACCTGCCGTCGCTGCTGCCCATGGGCCCGGTGGGCGTACTCGACAAGTGGCTGGCACCCGTTACGGGTGCGAGCGCCGCGCAACTGGCTGGCCCCAACGCGCATGTGGATCATGCGACGGAGCTCGTGCTCGTGGCCATTGCCATAGGCATCGCGCTGGTGGGCATTGCCGTGGCGCTGGTGATGTTTCGTCGACCGCAGGCCGACAAGGCCAATTCGCCGGAAGATCGTTCGCTGCTGGCGCGTGCCTATGGTGTGGACGACATCGTCGACGCAGTCATTGTTCGCCCCGTGCGCGGTCTGGCCGACGCGGTGCTGACGCGTGGGGTGGAGCGTGGCGTGGACGGCGGGTTTTCAGCCGGCGGGTCGCTGCTCACCCGCACGGCGTCGCTCGTTGGCGCCAAGCTGCAGGACGGCGATGCCGGCAAGTATGCGTGGCTGCTTGCCGCCGGAGCGATCGTCCTCATCTCCGCCCTCTCGCTGAGCTGAGGCGCACACATCATGCATGATTTTCTCGTATCGATGGGCGTGGATCGCTGGGTGTTGCCGGTGCTCATCGGCTGGCCGGTGGTGGCGGCCGTGCTCGTTCGGGTGCTCGGTCGTGATGTCTCGCGCGAGCAGAGCGGAACCGAAGCGCCGAGCGGTGGGCCGGATGCCCGCACCCTGACGGCGGCGGCCCTGGTGGTGGAAGGACTGCTTGCCCTGGCGCTGTGGGGGGTGTTTGATCCCGCGCGCGACGGTTGGCAGGCGCGATGGGATCTGCCATGGCTCCCCGAGTTCGGCGCCACGGTCAGCCTCGGCGTGGATGGTCTCTCCCTGCCACTCGTGCTCATGACCGGCGTGGTGCTGCCGGTGGCGTTCATTGCCTCGTGGAACAACGTGCGGGTCCGTACGCCCGCGTTCGGCGCGCTGGCGCTGCTGCTCACGAGCGGACTGATGGGCGTGTTCGTGGCGCTCGACATGCTGGTGTTCTATCTCGCGTGGGAGCTGATGCTCATTCCCACGTATCTGCTGGTGGGTGTCTGGAGCACGGCGGGGAACACGCGCGCGAGTCTGCGCTATGTGCTGTTCACGCTGGTGGGCTCGTTGCTCATGCTGGTGGCCATCATCGCCCTGTGGACGGTGGGCGACGGCACGTCCATGCACATCGATGCGCTGAGCACGCTGACGCTGTCTCCCGCCGCGCAGCTGCTCATGTTCGGCGCGTTCTTCGCGGCCTTCGGCGTGAAGTCGGCGCTCTTCCCGTTCCATACGTGGTTGCCGGACGCGCAGCAGGCGGCGCCCACCTTTGCCTCGGTAACGCTGGGCCTCAAGGTCGGCGCGTATGCGCTGCTGCGTTTCGCCATTCCGCTGTTCCCGGCGGCGGCCACGCACGACACGGTGCGCATGGTGATTCTCGTGCTCAGCGTGGTGTCCATCGTGTACGGCGCTCTGGTGGCGCTGGCGCAGAAGGATCTCAAGCGGCTCATCTCCTACAGCTCCATCAGTCACCTCGGCTTCATCATGCTGGGCTGCTTCACGCTCACGCAGCAGAGCGTCGAAGGCGCGGTGATGAGCATTGTGAACAGCGGCCTCGCCACCTCGGCGCTGTTCCTGGTGGCCGGCATGCTGGAGGATCGCACGGGCAGCACCTCGCTCGACGCCTTCGGCGGTGTGGCACGACGCACGCCCATGCTGGCCACCATGCTGGTGGTGGCCATGCTGTCCACGGTGGCCCTGCCGGGCACCGCCGGCTTCGTGGGTGAGTTCCTGGTGCTCATCGGCACCTACGCCGAGTTTCCTGTGCTGGCCATCATTGCCACGAGTGGCGTGGTGTTCGCCGCAGCCTATGGCTTGAAGGCCCTGCAGGCCGTGCTGTTTGGTCCGTTCGATGCGGAACGCCACGCGGGGCTGCGCGATCTCGGGTTTCACGAGCGTGCAACACTCGTGCTGCTGGCGGCGGCCATCGTGGCGGTGGGTGTGGCGCCCGCGCCTGTGCTGCAGCGCCTCGATCGCCCCACACAAAGTCTCATTGAAGCGGTGCGCTTCGGGCCCAACGCCCCGGCGCCCACTCCCCCTGTTTCGCTGGGACGTTGACGGATGACGGATGTCATGAACGCCGGCGCCATTCTGCAGGCCCTTGCTCCCGAGCTGCTGTTGTCAGCCGGAGCCATGGCCATGCTGCTGGCTGCCGTCTGGAAGCCGCAGCAGGTCGCCGCGGCGTCGGCTGAAGGAGCCGAGCGTACCATCGCGCTCACGCGCTTCGGCACGGCACTGTGCCTGCTGGCGGCGCTTGTGGTGGCCATTGCCTGGGGTGACGGCGTCGGAGGCACGCCCGATGGACGGATCGCCGGCGACGGATTCCGCTGGGCGGTGGACTTCGTACTGCTGCTCGGCACCATCCTCACGCTCGGCCTAGTGGAGATCGATCATCATCGCAGCGGCGCCTACAGCCCCGAAGTCCCCGTGCTCATCATCCTGGCCACGGTGGGCATGATGGTGCTGGCGGCTGCACGCGATCTGATGTTCGTGTTTCTCGGCATCGAACTCATGTCGCTGGCCGTGTATGTGCTGGCTGGCCTCAACCGGCGCAGCGCGCGCGGCGCCGAATCGGCCATCAAGTACTTCCTGCTGGGCGCGGTCTCCAGCGGATTCCTGCTCTACGGTGTGGCGCTGCTGTATGGTGCCACCGGCAGCACGCGACTGGAGGACATCGGTCAGTGGGCGGCCGCGCAGGCCACATTCTCACCCGTCTTTGTGGTGGGCATCGCGCTGCTCTTCGTGGGCTTCGGCTTCAAGGTGGCGGCGGCGCCCTTCCACCTGTGGACGCCCGACGTGTACGACGGCGCGCCGTTGCCCATCACGGCCTACATGTCGGCCACGGTGAAGACGGCGGCGTTTGCCGTGTTCGCGCGGGTGCTGGTGGAGTCTCTGGCGGCAGCGGCACCGCGCTGGCACAGCAGCTTGTGGTGGCTGGCGGTGGTCACGATGGTCGTGGGCAATGTGTTTGCCCTGTCGCAGAAGAATCTCGTGCGCATGATGGCCTACTCGAGCATCGCGCACGCCGGCTATCTGCTGGTGGCGCTGGTGGTGGCCACTCCCGCTTCGACGTCGGCTCTCGTGTTCTACATGGTGTCCTACACGTTGGCCACGATGGGCGCCTTCGCCGTGCTGATCGTGGTCAACAACGGCCGCGATCGCAGTCTCACCGTGGATGACATGGCGGGGCTTTGGCTCGAGCGGCCGTGGCTCGCCAGCGCGATGGCTGTCTTCCTGCTGGCCTTCATGGGCATGCCGCTGGTCGGTGGCATGGGCTTCTTCGCCAAGTGGTTCGTGCTGCAGGCCGCCCTGCAGGCACCGGCGCCACAGACCATTCTGGCGGTGATTCTCGTGGCCACCAGTGCCGTGTCGGCGGCCTACTACCTGGGCGTCGTGGCGGCCATGTTCATGCGCCCGCGTCCCGCCGATCAGCCGCTGCCGTCCATGCCGATGCTGGCGCAGTCGCTCATCACGGCCACCGCCGCCCTCCTGCTGTTCTTCGGCATGTATCCCACGCCGGTCACCCGCCTGGCGCAACTGGCCATCACCAGCGGCAATACGCCGGCGGCTCCGGTCCCCGAGCGCGGGGCGCCCACCCGCATTCAAGCCGCCAGCGTCGCGCCCTGAGTAGTTTGATAGAGGCCGGAGCGCATCGACTCCGGCCGGTCCGGTCCCGCAATCCCAACTGAGCCAATCGTGAGCATCAGCCAGACCATCTTCCGGCAGTACGACGTACGCGGCATCGTGGGACAGGACCTGACGGAGGAGGTCGCGTACGGCATCGGACGTGGATACGCCACCCTGCTGGCCGCACGCGGGGTGCAGGGAGCCGTGGCGGTGGGGCGCGACAACCGGCCCAGCGGCGCGGCGCTGCGTGACGCGCTGGTGCGCGGGCTGACCGAGTGCGGCGTGGATGTGGTGGACATCGGTGTAGTGCCCACCCCGCTGCTCTACTGGTCGCTGCATCACGAGCCGGTGGTGGGTGGCATCCAGATCACCGGCTCGCACAATCCGCCCGAGTACAACGGCTTCAAGATGTGCCTCGGGACCGGCTCGCTGCACGGGGCGGACATCCAGACGCTGTACGGATACATCGTGGCTGGTGCGCATCCGGTGGGGCAGGGCCAGGTGCGGCACGCGGAGGTCATCGAGCGCTATGTCGCCGACATTGCGGCGCGCATCGGCCCCATCGCCCACCCCGACGGAACGCCGCTCAAGGTGGTGTACGACTGTGGCAACGGCGCCGGTGCGCTGGTCGCCCCGCAGCTGATGCAGGCGCTGGGTGTGCAGGGCATCGGTCTGTTCACCGAGAGCGACGGCACGTTCCCGAATCATCACCCGGACCCCACCGTCCCCGAAAACCTCGAGGACTGCATTGCGGCCGTGCGTGCGCATGGCGCCGAGCTGGGTGTGGCATTCGATGGCGATGCCGATCGCATCGGTGTCGTCGACGCCCAGGGCCGCATCATCTGGGGCGACCACATTCTCATTCTGTACGCGCGCGACGTTCTCGCGCGCACCGGCCTCGGCCAGCCCATCATCTTCGACGTAAAGTGCTCACAGGCCCTCACCGACGCCATCGAGAAGGCCGGCGGTCAGGCCGTGATGTGGAAGACGGGGCACTCCCTCATCAAGGACAAGATGAAGGCCATGCAGGCCCCGATCGCCGGTGAGATGTCGGGCCACATGTTCTTCACCGAGGGATTCTACGGGCACGACGACGCCCTGTACGCCGCCGCGCGTCTGTTGCGCATCCTGGCCGACAGCGGCAAGCGCATCGATGAGTTGCTGGCGGATGTGCCGCCGTTCGTGTCGACGCCGGAAATCCGCATCGACACCGACGAAGCCACCAAGTTCGCCATCATGTCGCGCGCGGTCCCGCACTTCACGGCGTCGCATGACGTCATCGATGTGGACGGGGTGCGTGTGCTCTTTGGTGACGGCTGGGGCCTGCTCCGCGCCTCCAACACACAGCCGGTGATCGTGGCCCGTTACGAGGCCCGCAGCCCGGAGCGGCTGGCCGAAATCCGCGGCGTGATGGAAGGCTGGCTGCGCGCACAGGGTGTGAGCGTCTGACGCCCAGGACGCGAGGCTGACATGCGAGGCCGCGCATGGTTGTTCGGACTGCTGGCGGCAGCGGCCGCGCTGCTGCTGGCGGGTCGCACCGTGACGGCCCTCATGGTCGACCATGCGTGGTACCGCGCCATGGGAGTGTCCGGGCTGTTCTGGGAGCAGCTCACCAACACACTCCTGCTGCAGGGTGGTGCGTGGGTGGCCGGCACCCTGTTCGCGTTTGCCAACCTGCATGCCGTACGGCGCACGATTCTGGCGGTCGCCGTGCCGTCCCGGGTGGCCAACATCGAGTTGACGGCCATGGTCCCCGGACGCCGGCTGTTCTCGCTCACGGTGGTCCTGTCGCTCGTGGTGGGGGCCGTGCTGGCCTGGCCGCTCGACAACTGGGAAGCCCTGCTGATGGCGCGGCACGGCGAGCGCTTCGGAGAAATCGAAGGCATCTTCGACCGCGATCTCGGCCACTATCTCTACTGGCTGCCGCTCGAGGAAACCCTGTACCTGTGGGCGTTGGTGTCGGTCGTGTCGCTCACTGCCATGGTGCTGGTGCTCTACGCGCTGACCCGCTCACTCCGGCTTGAAGGTCGGCGCCTCGCCGCCAGCACCCACGTGCGGCGGCACCTGAGCGTGCTGGGCAGCCTCGTGTTGCTGCTGCTCGCCTGGAGCTATCGACTCGATGCCTTCGATCTGCTGACACATGGCAGCGGCCCCGATGGCATGTTCCTGCGCGTGGACCATCGCATCACGCTGCGGATGGACACGATTCTGTCGTATGGCGCGGTGCTGGCCGCGCTGGTGGTGTTTCGCGCGGGCTGGGTGGGGCAATTGCGAACGGCGTTCATCACCCTGACGGTGGTCCTCGTGTCGGCGCTGGGTCTGCGCCACGTGGCGCCGGCGGTGGCGGCCCGGGCGCAGCCCGACGCGGACGCGCGACGTCGCGACGCCGACTATGTGGCCTCGCGCGCGCTCTACAGCCGCCGCGCCTTTGATGTCGACGCCATGCGGCCCGTGACCAATGACAGCAGCGCTGCCCTGTATTCGCGGCTGGTGTTGCCGACGGTCATGCTGGCGGAGCGGGTGAGTCTCTGGGATCGGGCCGGACTGGCCGCGGGGCTCGGCGAAGAGGGCGGTGCCGGTGCGCCGGAGGCAGCCACGCGGGCGGAGAGTGTCGGCGCGCGGACCGGAGCGGACCGGGGGCGTGTGGCGGGACCCGCTCGCGACGGCATGCTGCCGCTCCCTGCGGCGGGTTTGGCCGCGCCGCCGGCGCTGCCTGTTGGTGGTTCCACCGATGCGCTGTCGGCGCGCTACATCGACGCAGCCACTGTCGGCTGGCGTATGCACGAGGGACGCCTGCGCGCCCTGCGCGTGCGGCGCCCGGTGGGGGCGAACGAACGCTGGCCCGTCAGTCTGGTGGACGTGACCCAGGTGGTGCTGCGCGACAGTCAGCTGGAGTGGCCCGCGCGCGACGGCGTAGCCCGCGACGCGCTGCGCGAGGAATTGCCCGACGGCTCACTGCGCGGCGGGTGGCCGATGTTCGGGCCCGGGTTGAGCGAACCGCAGTTGCTCGATGGATCCGAATCGGCGGCAGACCTGGGGGAGGCCAGCGACGCGGTGATTGGGGTCCCGCTGAACAGCTGGCGCGCGCGGGTGGCCCATGCCTGGGCCCTGCGTGATGCCTCGCTGCTTCAGCCGGCCAGTCTGCGCTTCCGCTCACCGCTGCTCGTGACCCATCGTGATGTGCGCGAGCGGGTGCAGCGACTGGCTCCGATCTTCGTGCAGGGACAGGAACTGCAGCCGCTGTTGCACGGCACGCGCCTGTACTGGGCCTTGCACCTTTACAGTGCATCCGATCGCTATCCGCTCAGCCAGCGCTGGCAGGTCGGTGCCGGCGTGTATTCGTACTTCAAGTTGGCCGCCACGGCTCTCGTGGACGCGACGACCGGGCAGACCCGCCTCGTGCCCGTGCGGACGCCGGATGCGGTCACGCGCACCTGGCAAACCCGCTTCCCGGCGCTGTTCACGGCCGACAGTCTGCTGCCCGATGGATTGGCGGACCGGTTGCCGGCCGCCAGTGAGCGCGGACTGCTGCAGATTCGCACGCTGGCCCGCTACGGCTCCCGGCTCGACGGTGCGGCGGCGCGCAGCGTGCCGGACAGCGCACTGCTTGGCGGCACGCCGCCCCCACTGGCCCTTGGCGCGGGGGCACAGCCAACGCCCGGCTGGGCCCTGCCTCTGCTGGACGAGGGGGAGCAGGTGGACGGCATCGCCCTGGTCGCCGGCGGAAGTGAGCGTGCGACCTACTGGGGGCCGGTCGCCGGAGCCAAATGGCAGTGGCGCGGTTTGAACACCGCACTGCAGCTCGGGCTGGACAGTGCGCGAGCGGCTCTGCCGGACGGCGTGCGGCGGGACGCGCGCCTGCGGCGCGGACGCATCGTCGCGCTGCCAACGACGGCGGGCTTCCTGTACCTGCAGGCGGTGCAGTGGACCCGCGGTGACGGCAGCACCGTCGTGGCCCGCGTGGCCATCACGGATGGCGCGCGTGTCGGGGTTGGGAGCACCACCCTCGAGGCGCTCTCGCGGCTCGGAGTGACGGTGGGCCCGGCCTCGACTACGGGTGCGGCACCGATGGATGTGGTGCCGGCAGCTGGCGAGGCGAGTGCGGCACGCTGGTATGACGCGATGCGGCAGGCCATGCGTCGCGGAGACTGGAGTGCGTTCGGGGCAGCGTTTGACAGCCTCGGGCGCGTATTGGGACGACCGCCGCAGTGATTGCGGCCGGAGTCGTCGTCGCCGGTTCACGGCGATGGCTCCGACGGGAGAGGTCATCGGCGCGTGCGTGCGCCGCTGGTCCGACCCTCTGGCAGTGAACCGCTGACATTCCCCAGTTCGGAGAACGCGTGAACCTACACGAGTATCAGGCGAAGGAGCTGCTGCGGGCGGCCGGTGTGCCGATTCCGCCCGGCGAAGTCGCCACGACGCCCGACCAGGCGGAAGCCATCGCGAAGCGCTATGGCGTGGCCGTCATGGTCAAGGCCCAGGTCCATGCCGGCGGCCGCGGCAAGGCCGGTGGTGTGAAGTTCTGCCCCACGCCGGAAGCGGCGAAGGAAAAGGCGCAGGCCATCCTGGGCATGACGATCAAGGACCTCACCGTCGAGAAGGTGCTCGTGACGGTGGCTGCGGACATCGGCTCGGAAGCCTATGTCGGCATCATCGTCGATCGTGCCACCAAGAAGCCGGTGTTCATGGTGTCCGCCGCCGGCGGCATCGACATCGAGGAAGTGGCCGCGACCACGCCGGAAAAGATCCTCTACCACCCGGTGGACACGCGCTACGGCCTGCTGCCGTTCGAAGCCATGCGCATGGGCTTCTTCCTGTACAAGGACGTCAAGCTCGCGCGTCAGGCCGCGAAGATCATGCAGCAGCTCTACACGGCGTTCATGAGCGCGGGCTGCTCGCTCGCGGAAATCAATCCGCTGGTGCTCACGCCGCAGGGCGAGCTCATCGCCGTCGATGGCAAGATGGTCATCGATGACAATGAGCTCGATCGCCGCCCCGAGATCGCCGCGCTGCGCGACGAATCGTCGGAGGCGCCGAGCGAAGTGGACGCGCGCAACGCCAACCTCACGTTCATCAAGCTCGACGGCAACGTGGGCTGCGTGGTGAACGGCGCCGGCCTCGCCATGGCCACGATGGACCTCGTCAAGTACTACGGCGGCGATCCGGCCAACTTCCTCGACATCGGCGGCTCGTCGAATCCGGAGAAGGTGGTGAATGCGCTGCGCATCATCACCGCCGATCCGAACGTGAAGTGCATCCTGTTCAACATCTTCGGCGGCATCACGCGCACCGATGACGTGGCCAATGGCATCGTCACGGCCACGAAGGCGAATCCGCTCAAGGTGCCCATCGTCATCCGCCTCACCGGCACGAACGAGGAAATCGCGTTGCAGATCCTGAAGGACAACGGCTTCTCCGCGTCGAGCGACATGGATTCGGCTGTGCAGCGCGCGGTGGAACTCGCGACCAAGGGAGGTGCCGCGTGAGCATCTTCATCGACAAGAGCACCAAGCTGGTGGTGCAGGGCATCACGGGCCGCGACGGCTCGTTCCATGCCAAGCAGATGATCGAGTACGGCACGCAGGTCGTGGCCGGTGTCACGCCCGGCAAGGGTGGTCAGACCTTCGAAGGCACAGCGCCGATTTTTGACACGGTGCATGACGCGGTGCAGGCCACCGGCGCCAACACCTCGGTGATCTACGTGCCGCCCATGTACGCGGCCGACGCCATCATGGAAGCGGCGGCAGCCGGTGTGAAGTTCATCGTCTGCATCACCGAAGGCGTGCCGGTCCTCGACATGACCAAGGTGTACCCGTTCGTGAAGGAGCACGGCGCGCGACTGCTCGGTCCCAACTGCCCGGGCCTCATCACGCCGGGCGAAAGCAAGGTCGGCATCATTCCGGGCCGCATCTGCACGCCGGGTCCGGTGGGTGTCGTCAGCCGCTCGGGCACGCTCACCTACGAGGTGGTGAACGCGCTGACCAAGGCCGGCATCGGCCAGAGCACCTGCGTCGGTATCGGTGGTGACCCCATCAACGGCACCAACTTCATCGACTGCCTCGCGGCCTTCGAGAAGGATCCGAACACCAAGGCCGTGGCCATGATGGGCGAGATCGGTGGCACGGACGAGCAGGAAGCGGCCGACTTCGTGAAGAACCACATGACCAAGCCGGTCGTGGGCTTCATTGCCGGTCAGACGGCCCCGCCGGGACGCCGCATGGGTCACGCGGGTGCTATCATCTCGGGTTCGGCTGGTACGGCGGCCGAGAAGATCGACTCGTTCAAGGCGGCGGGCATGGGCGTGGCCCAGCGTCCGATCGACTTCGTCGAGCTCATCAAGGCCCGCCTGTAACAGGCGGGACCGGCCTGCCGCGTCAGGCCGGAGCGGTTATCTTTCGCGCGGCGGGATCCTCCGGGGTCCCGCCGCGCCTGCGTTCCGGCGCCGTGCATTCACCCTTCGACACCACACGACCATGGCTGGCCGTCGCACCCTTACGATCGTGAAGCCCGACGCCTTTGGCGCCGGCAACGCGGGAAACATCATCGCACTCCTCGAGCGCCAGGGCTTCGCCGTGAAGGCGGCCCGCGTCATGCACCTCACCAAGGCGCAGGCCGGTGCCTTCTACGAGGTCCACAAGGAGCGCCCGTTCTACGGGGAGCTGGTGGACTTCATGACCAGCGGCCCGTGCATGCCCATGATCCTCGAGAAGGACGACGCCGTGGCGGCCCTGCGTGTGGCCATTGGCGCCACCGACCCGGCCGAGGCGGCCGAGGGCACGGTGCGCAAGCTGTACGCCGAGTCGAAGGGCAAGAACGCCATCCACGCCTCGGACTCCGACGAGAACGCGGCCCGCGAGGCGCGCTTTTTCTTCGCCGAAGCCGACGTCATCGCCTGATTTGGCGCCAGCGGCCTAACTTGTGGCCAGATGGCCACTTGGACGGTTGAGATCGGGCCAGAATGCAGAGCGGCAGCCCTTGTGAAACGGGGGCTGCCGTTCTACGTTACACGGCTATGCTGGACTTTGACATCCGCAGTTTGGAGGCGCGGGCCGCCCAGGTAGAAGGACTCATGGCGACCGCGGATCCGACGTGGTTGGACGGCGATGCGCGGCCGGTGGAACCGGGCGTGCAGGTGGTGGGCCGTCTTTCCAGTGCGGGCGCGGGCCGCTTTTACTTCAGCGGCAGCATCGAAGGCAAGGCCGTAACCGAGTGCCGTCGCTGTCTGGGCGAAGCCACGGTTCAGGTTGCGGAAGAAGTGCATCTGATTTTTGCCGAGTCGGGCACCGACGAGGCGGAAGAGGATGATGTCGTGCTGATCCCCGCGGGAGCCCGCGTCCTGGATCTGCGTCCGGCGGTGCGTGAGGAGTGGCTGCTGGCCGTTCCGGCGTTTGCGCTGTGCCGGACGGAGTGCCAGGGCCTGTGTCCCTCCTGCGGCGTCGATCGCAACACGGGGAGCTGTCAGTGCTCTCCAACTCTCGATCCCCGTTGGGCGGCGTTGCGCGATCTGCGCAGTACCGACTGACGGTCATTTTCGTCTCGAACGCTCAGGGCTGTATCCATGGCCGTACCGAAGCGCCGCACCTCGAAGCGGCGGAAGCGCGCCCGCAACACGCACAAGACCGCGCCCGCCATCGTCATTCAGTCGTGCCCGCAGTGTGGCTCCGCCAAGCGTCCGCACCGCGTGTGCGGCGAGTGCGGCTACTACGCGGGTGAGCAGCGGGTAGCGGCGCAGGAAGCGTAAGCTTGGCGCGCATCGCCGTGGATGCCATGGGGGGCGACTACGCCCCCCGGGCCCCCATCGCGGGCGCCCTCCATGCGCTCGGAGCGCTGCCCCCGGAACACCACATCGAGCTGGTGGGCCAGACGGCCGTCATCGAACGCGAACTCGACGCGCTGTTGCGCGATGAGCTCGCGGCGTTGGCGCACGTCCGCTCCCGGCTGTCCATCGTCGAGGCGCCCGACGTCATCGAGATGACGGATAGCCCGCGTGTGGCCATGCGGGCCAAGCCCAACAGCTCCATGGTGGTGGGCATCCGGCGTGTGGCCGAAGGCCTCGCGCATGGCTTCGTGTCCGCCGGCAATACCGGCGCGCAGATGGCCGCCTCGCTCATGCTGCTCAAGCTGCACGAGGGCCTCAAGCGCCCCGCCATCGGCACGCTCTTTCCCACAGCTGCCCAGCCCATCCTCGTGCTCGATGTGGGCGCCAACGTCGACTGCGCCGCCGATGAGCTGGTGCAATTCGCGCGCATCGGCACCGTGTACGCCCGTGCCCTGCTGGGTCGCGACAATCCGGCCGTCGGGCTCCTCTCCATTGGCGAGGAAGCCGAAAAGGGCAACCTCGTGGTCAAGGAAGCCCACCAGCGCCTCCTGGGCGCCGGCCTCAACTTCCTCGGCAACGTCGAGGGACGCGACCTGCCGCGCGGCCACTGTGACCGCGGCGCCATCGACGTGGTGGTCTGCGACGGCTTCACGGGCAACGTGCTGCTCAAGTTCTACGAGAGCATCGGGCCCATGCTTATCGGCAAGGTGTCGAAGGTGGCCAACCTCGACCCGCGCAAGGTGGCCGCGTCGCTCACCGAACTCGACGTCGACGAATACGGCGGCGCGCCGCTGCTCGGTGTGCGCGGCGTCTCCATCATCTCGCATGGCAAGAGCTCGCCCAAGGCTATCATGAACGCCATCCATCAGGCGCTGCGCGCGGTGGAGTCGGGCATGACGGACGAAATCGGGCTACAGCTCGCCGCCAGTCTGCCGAGCCTCACGCCGGACAGCGAACGCGCCTCATGAAGCGACCGTATTCGTACATCGCCGGCACCGGCCACGCCGTGCCGGCCAAGGTCGTCACCAACGACGACATCGCCGCCATGGGCGTCGAGACCAACGACGCCTGGATCCAGGAGCGCACCGGCATCCGGCAACGGCACATTGCCGAGCCGGGCGAGTCGCTTTCGTCGCTCTGCGCCAAGGCCTCGCTGCAGGCCATGGCGAGAGCCGGCGTGCAGCCCGGTGAGATCGACACCATCATTGTCGGCACGGCCTCGCCCGATCATCTGCTGCCCTCGCAGGCCGTGGAGGTGCAAACGGCACTGGGCTGCTCACGCGCCGCCGCCTTCGACGTGGCCTCGGCCTGCTCCGGCTGGCTCTACGGCGCCATCGTGGGTGACTCCATGATCGCCAGTGGCGCCGCCGACACGGTGCTGGTCATCGGCGCCGAGAAGCTCAGCGCGATCGTGGACTGGACCGATCGCAACACCTGCATTCTGTTCGCCGACGGCGCGGGGGCCACGGTGCTGCGCCGCGCGCGCGGTGGGCAGAAGGGCATCATGTCCACGTTCATGCGCTCCGATGGCGCGCTGGCCGAACTGCTGTGGCGCCCTGCCGGCGGCGCGGCCGAGCCGTTCACGCCCGAGACACACGGCACCAAGCGCCAGTTCATTCACATGGCGGGCCGTGAAGTGTTCAAGCACGCCGTGCGCTCGATGGCCGAGGCCACTGATCGTGCGCTCGACATGGCGCGCATCACCGCAGCCGATGTGGATCTGCTCATTCCGCACCAGGCCAACGTGCGCATCATCGAAGCCACGGCCAAGCATGCCGGCATCAGCATGGACAAGGTGTTCGTGAATGTCGACCGCTTCGGCAACACCTCGGCGGCGTCCATCCCCATCGCGCTCAACGACGCGGTGGAGCAGGGGGTGCTCAAGGAAGGCATGACGGTGCTGTTCGCGGCCTTCGGCGCGGGCTTCACCTGGGGCTCGCTCGTCGTGCGCTACTGAGCGCACGTCTCTCCCTACTCAGGCAACGCAATTCCGATGGCGATGGATTTCGTGGTGCTGCTGCCCGGTCAGGGCTCGCAGAAGGTGGGCATGGGCAAGGACCTCTATGAGGCCTTCCCCGCGGCGCGCGAGGCGTTTCACACGGTGGATGACGCCGTGGGTGCCTCCCTCTCCACGCTGGCCTTCGAGGGCCCGGCCGACGAACTCACGCGCACACTGAACGCGCAGCCCGCGCTGCTGGCGCACAGCGCCGCCGTGTGGGCCGTGCTGCAGGGCGCGCTGGCACCGCATGTACGCGCGACGGCCGGCCATTCGCTCGGCGAGTTCTCGGCCTACCACGTGGCGGGCGCGCTCGAATTGGCCGCCGCCGCGCGCATCGTGCGCCGCCGTGGTACGCTCATGTTCGAACAGGGCGTTGCGCGTCCCGGGGCCATGGTGGCCATTCTCGGTGTGCTGACCACGTCCATCGACGCCATCTGCGCGCAGGCCAGCAGCGAGCGTGGGCTCGTCGTGCCGGCCAACTACAACAGCGAAGAACAGGTGGTCATCTCCGGCGAGGTGGCCGGCGTCGAACGCGCCATGGAACTGGCCAAGGAAGCCGGCGCCAAGCGCTGTCTGCCGCTGCCGGTGAGCGGGGCGTTCCACTCGCCACTCATGGCGCCCGCTGTGGAGGGTCTCGCCGAGGCCATGCGTGCGGAAACCTGGCACACGCCACGCGTACCGGTGGTGGCCAACGTCAACGCCGCAGCAGTGCAGGACACCGACACCGCACGCACGCTGCTGGAGCAGCAGCTCACCGCACCCGTGCAGTGGACGCAGGTGGTGCGCACGCTGGCCGAGCGCCATCCGGAGGCCACCTTCCTCGAGATCGGGACGGGAGCCGTGCTCACGGGTCTCGTGCGGCGCATTGCGCCCTCGGTGGCCACCGCCAATTGTGGCACCGTGGCCGAAGTCGAGAAGCTGTTGACGAGCCTCGCGTCCCCCACCTGAACCGGGTCCTGCATCCACTCATGTCAGACACTACGGCAGCACGCGGGTTGACGATCGATCTGGGCGGGCGTGTCGCGCTCGTGACGGGCTCCACGCGTGGCATTGGTCGCGCCATTGCCGCCGCGCTGGCCCGCGCCGGCGCGCGCGTGGCCGTCACCGGCCGTGAGCAGAGCAAGGCCGACGCAGTGGCGGCGGAGCTGGCCGCAGAGACGGGTGCGGACGTGCGCGGCTTTGCCGCGGACCTCTCGGAACCCAGTCAGGCCGCGGCCCTGGTTGATGCCGTGGAGCAGGCCTTCGGGCAGCTCGACATTCTGGTCAACAACGCCGGCCTCACGCGCGACAATCTGCTCATGCGTCTCAAGGACGATGACTGGGACGCGGTCATCAACGCCAACCTGCGTGGTGCCTTCGCGACCTGTCGTGCGGCGAGCCGCGGCATGATGAAGCGACGCTACGGTCGCATTGTAAACGTGGCGAGCGTGGTGGGGCTCACGGGCAACAAGGGCCAGGCCAACTACGCCGCCAGCAAGGCCGGTCTCATCGGCATGACCAAGTCGATCGCCAAGGAACTGGCCTCGCGCAACATCCTGGCCAACGTGGTGGCGCCGGGCTTCATCGACACGGACATGACGGCCGCCATGACGCCCGAGGCACGGGCCTCGCTGTCGGCCGGCATTCCCCTCGAGCGTCTGGGCACGCCCGAGGACGTGGCGGGCATGGTCGTCGTGCTCGCTTCCGACCTGACGGCCTATGTGACGGGTCAGGTCTTTGTCGTGGACGGCGGCCTCGTGATGTGAGCGTCCCGGGGACGGTCTGCGCAAACCCGCGCCAGACCCTCCCTGTGACGCCCTCAGCTGGCTACCTTTCCGTCTCTCAACTCCAACAACCCCAGAGGAACCGTTCCCATGTCGGATAACGCGTCGAAGATCAAGGACATCATCGAGAAGGAGCTCGGCGTGGAGCGCGAGAAGCTGACCCCGGAGGCGAGCTTCATCGAGGATCTCGGCGCCGACTCGCTGGACATCGTCGAGCTGGTGATGGAGTTCGAGAAGGAGTTCAACATCGACATCCCCGACGAGGACGCCGAGAAGCTGCGCACCGTGGGTGACGCCATCGCGTACCTCGAGGCGAAGGTCGCGGACTGATGCGCCGGCGGGTCGTCGTCACGGGACTTGGAGCGATCACGCCGGTCGGCAACGACCTGGCGACGACCTGGCAGGGCCTGCTGGATGGCAAGTCGGGCGGTGCGCTCATCACCAAGTTCGATGCATCGGACTTCAAGGTGAAGTTCGCCTGTGAGGTGAAGGGCTTCGACGTGGGTCTGTACATGGACCGCAAGGAAGCCAAGCGCGCCGACCTGTACACGCAGTACGCCATGGGTGCGGCGGTGCAGGCCATGACCGATGCGGGCCTCGCCTCGGGGGGCTTCGTGCCCGAAGAGTGCGGCGTCATCATCGGCAGCGGCATTGGTGGTCTCGCCACCATGGAAGAGCAGCACACGGTGTACATGACCTCGGGCAACCGGCGCATCTCGCCGTTCTTCGTGCCCATGTACATCGCCGACATCGCGGCCGGTGTGGTGTCCATGCGCTTCGGCGCCAAGGGCCCCAACTTCGCCACCATTTCGGCCTGCTCCACGAGCGCGCACGCCATTGGCGAAGCCTTCCGGACCATCCGGTACGGTGACGCCGATGTGATGATTGCCGGCGGTTCCGAAGCCGCCGTGCTGCCAATGGCCATCGGTGGCTTCGGCAACATGACGGCGCTCTCCGAGCGCAACGACTCGCCGGCCACGGCCTCGCGCCCCTTCGACGCCACACGTGACGGCTTCGTGCTGGGTGAGGGCGCCGGCGTGGTCGTGCTCGAGGCGCTGGAGCACGCGGTGCGCCGCGGCGCCCGCATCTACGGCGAAGTGGTGGGCTACGGCGCCACGGGCGACGCGTACCACCTCACGGGCCAGCCCGAGGCGCATGAGGGCCTGCAGCGCGCCATGCGCCGCGCCCTGCGCGACGCGGAACTCGCTCCCACGGCGGTGGACTATATCAATGCGCACGGCACGTCCACGCCGCTCAACGATCCGAACGAGATCAAGGCCATCAAGGCCGTCTTCGGTGACCACGCGCGGACCTTGTCGGTGAGTTCCACCAAGTCGGCCACCGGGCACATGCTCGGCGCTGCCGGTGGCGTGGAGTTCATTGCCTGCGCGCTGGCCATGCGTGACGGAATGATTCCGCCCACGATCAACTATTCCACGCCGGACCCGGAGTGCGACCTCGACATCACGCCCAACGTGCCCAAGGCACGGACGGTGGAGGTGGCCCTGTCGAACAGTTCGGGCTTCGGCGGACACAACGTCTCGATCGCGCTCCGACGCTGGCACGAATAGGCCCGGCGGGGCGTACATCGAGTGACAGCGCGACGGCTCCGCTTCCCGGGCCGTCGCGCCGCTTCTGGGGTGCGTCCTGATGCCGCGAGTTGTACCGTTCGATCTTGATCGTCTGCGTGATCCGGCTCTTCGCCCGATTGGCGAAAAGCTGAACGCTGGTGAGCGCCTGTCGCTGAACGACGGCGTCACGCTGTTCACGAGCCCCGATCTCAATGGGGTGGGTGCCATGGCCGATGCCGCGAATCGCGCACGGCACGGGGACCGCGTCACCTTCGCGTCCAACCAGCACATCAATCCCACCAACATCTGCGTGTTGCGGAAGACCTGCGTCTTCTGCGGCTATGCGCGGCTGCCCAAGGAAGCGGGCGCCTACCGCTACACCCTCGATCAGGTGCTGGCGGAGTCCGACCGCGCCGACGGGACCATCACCCGCGAGTTCCACATCGTCGGTGGGCTCGACATGCAGGCGGGTCTGGCGTACTACACCGAGATGTTCCGCGCACTCAAGGCGCGACATCCGCAGGTGCACATCAAGGCGCTCACGGCCGTCGAAATTGCGCACATTGCGCGCATCGAGAAGATGTCGCGCGCCGATGTGCTGACCGCGCTGCGCGAGGCCGGACTCGACACGCTGCCGGGCGGTGGCGCGGAGACGTTCAGCGCCGCCGTGCGTGAACAGATCGCCGACAAGAAGCTGGGCGGCACCGACTACATCGACGTGCATCGCACGGCGCATCAGTTGGGCATCCGCTCGAACTGCACCATGCTGTACGGCCACGTCGAAACCATCGACGATCGCATGCAGCACCTGGCCATGCTGCGCGACCTGCAGGACGAAACGGGCGGATTCCTGGCCTACATCCCCCTGGCGTACCATCCCGACGACAACGAGCTCGGCGCCACGCTGGGGCGCACCGGCACCAGCACCACCGGCTTCGACGACCTGCGCAATCTGGCCGTTGGGCGACTGTTCCTCGACAACTTCGAGCACGTCAAGTCGCACTGGATCATGGTCACGCCCTCGCTCACGCAGGTGGCGCTGCACTTCGGTGTGAATGACATCGAGGGCACCGTGGTGCGCGAGAAGATCTATCACGCGGTGGGCGCCCACACGCCGCAGGGCATGACGCTGCCGCAGCTGCTGCAGCTCATCCGCGGCGCCGGCAAGCAGCCGGCCGAGCGGGACTCGTTCTACCGCGTGCTGCGCGAGTTCGGCCCCGAGGAGACGGGCGAGAACCAGCCGGCTGGCGACGCCATGGCGGTGGCCTGAGCATGCTGCGCGTGGGTCGCATCCGCTACATCAACTGCTACCCGGTGTACGGGGCCATCGAGCGTGGCCTGGTGCCGCTGGCCGGGGAGTTGGTGGATGGCGTGCCCACGCAGCTCAATCAGCTCATGGCTGATGGGCAGCTGGATGTGAGTGTGGTGTCGGCGGTGGAGTACGCACGCGACGCGCACCGCCTGCTCCTGCTGCCGGAGCTCGGCATCACCAGTGATGGCCCCGTGCGCAGCGTGATGCTCTTCAGCGCCCGCGCGCCGCAGGATCTTGGTGGTCGCCGGGTGCTGGTGAGCCGCAGCAGCATGACCTCGGTGGCGCTGCTGGAACTGCTGTTCGAGCATGTGTGGAAGTGCCGGCCGGAGTTCGTGCCCGGTGATGCCGAACTGGCCGACATCGCGCATTTCGCCAACGATGATCATGATGCCCGTCTTGTGATCGGAGATGCCGCCCTCAAGCTCTTTCACGAATCGCAGGCTGGCGGCGCCTGGGCCACGCGCTATCCCTGGCAGGAAGACCTGGGTGCAGCGTGGAAGGCGTGGACCGGCCTGCCGTTCGTGTTTGCCGTCTGGGTGGCGCAGCGACGCACGCCGGTGCACGAGGCCCTGGCCGCACACGCCTCACTGATTGCCTCGCGCGACTGGGGACTGGCCCATCTCGACCTGCTGTCAACGCAGGCGGCCGAGGCCAGTGGGGTACCGGTCCGCACCTGCCGCGAATACTTCGCGGGTCTCGACTACCGCCTGTCCTACCCGCACCTTGCGGGACTGACCGAATTCTTCCGGCGTCTGGTGCTGGCCGGTCGCGTGCCCGATGGCACGCTGGCCTTCCTGCCTGCCGCCTGAGCGCCCTGAACGGAACGCCGCCCATGCGCGACCTGCTCGATTTCTACACCAACGCCCCGCTGCTCGAACTCGGTCTCGAAGCCGACCGTGTCCGCGAGCAGAAGCATCCCCACGGCGTCGTCACCTACATCGTCGACCGCAACATCAACTACACCAACGTGTGTGTGGCGGACTGCGGATTCTGCGCCTTCTACCGGCGTCCCAAGCACGGGGAAGGGTACACGCTGTCCTACGAGCAGATCGGCGAGAAGATCGAGGAGACCAAGGCGCTGGGTGGCGTGCAGATTCTCATCCAGGGCGGGCACAATCCGTACATCCCGTTCGAGTGGTATCTCGACCTGCTGCGCTACATCAAACGTTACCACCCCATCCACATCCACGGCTTTTCGCCCAGTGAGGTGGACTTCTTTGCCACGCGCTTCCGGCTCGATGCGCGGGACGTGGTGCGCGAGCTCAAGGCGGCCGGCCTCGATTCCATCCCCGGCGGCGGCGGCGAAATCCTCGTGCAGCGCGTCCGTGATCTGGTGGCGCCCAAGAAGGCGGGCGCCGATCGCTGGCTCGAGATCATGGAGCTCGCGCACAACGAGGGCATGAAGACCTCGGTGACCATGATGTACGGCATCGGCGAGACATTGGCCGAGCGCATCGAGCACCTGCAGCGCGTGCGGGACCTGCAGGCGCGCACCAACGGCTTCACCGCGTTCATCACCTGGCCGTTGCAGCCCGAGAACACGCCCACGCTCTCGCACATGCCCAAGACCGACGCCACCACCTATCTGCGCACGGTGGCCATCTCGCGCATTGTGCTCGACAACGTGCCCAACCTGCAGTCGAGCTGGGTGACCATGGGCATGAAGGTGGGGCAGTTGGCACTGCGCTATGGCTGCAACGACTTCGGCTCGCTCATGATCGAGGAGAACGTCGTCTCGGCGGCCAACACCACCTACCGCACCACCACGGACGAGTTGGATCGTCTCATTCGCGATGCGGGCTTCACGCCCGCCCGTCGCCGACAGGACTACTCCATCATCAGTGGCGACGCCGCGCCGGCCGCAGCCGCGACGGTGGCGGCATGAGCAGTGCAGGCGGCATGGTGGCGGGCACGGTGGCCGCCATGCGTGTGGGCATCGGCTATGACTCGCACCGTTTTGCGCCCGGTGGCCCCATGCGCCTTGGCGGCGTGGATGTCCCGTCCACGGTGCATTGCGCGGGACACTCCGATGGCGACGCCGTCTGTCACGCCGTCACCGATGCCATTCTCGGTGCCGCGGCGCTCGGGGATATCGGCCAGATGTTTCCCGATACCGATGCCGCCAACAAGGGCAGGGATTCGGTGATGATGCTGGAGGCGGCCGTGGCGCGCGTGCACGAGGCGGGATGGCGCGTGCACAACGTGGACGTGACCGTCGTGGCGCAGGCCCCCAAGATCGGCCCCAATCGCGAGGCCATGCGCACGGCGCTGGCGGCCGCGCTGCAGGTGGGCACCGACATGGTGTTCATCAAGGGCAAGACCAACGAAGGCATGGGTTGGATTGGCCGGGAAGAGGGGCTGGCGGTACTCTGCACGGCATCGCTGCTGCCGCGCTGAGCGGCAGTCGACGCCTCGCGCTGCGCGGCACTCACTCGCTTCACCTGACACCACGCCCCCATGATGTCTGAGCTCCTGGCCTGGCTGATCGGGCTGCCCGATCCCGTGCTCTATGGCATCATTGTCGTGGCGGCCTTTGCCGAGAACGTGTTTCCTCCGCTGCCTGCCGATACCGTCATTGCGCTCGGGGCCTTCGTGGCGGCGCGCGGCAACGGAACCGAGCTTGGCGTGTGGACGGCCACGATGGTGGGCAACATCGGCGGGGCGATGCTCATGTACTGGGTGGGCCACCGGTTCGGCCTGCCTCGACTGCAACAGCGTTTTCCGCGTGCCTTTCCGGCCGACGCGGCGGAACGGTTTTCGGAGCGTTTCGCCACGCAGGGTGTGCTGGCGGTGCTGGTGAGTCGCTTTCTCCCGGCGGTGCGTGCGGTGGTGCCGCCGGTCGCCGGAGCGCTGGGCATCGGGGCGGGACGTGCGTTGCTCGCCATGTCGGCTGCGTCCGCGCTGTGGTATGGCATCGTGTGTGTGCTGGCCTTCCGCGCCGGAAGCAACGCCGACGTATTGTTGGCGCAGATTGCGACGCAGCAGCGCAGCATCGGCCTCGTGGCGCTCGGCATCGTGGCCGTGGCTGGTGGCATCTGGTGGTGGCGTCGGCGGCGCGCAGCCGGCGCGGATACCGATCGCGGGGAGGGCTGAGGCATGGGCCGTCCCCGCAAGCTGCCCGACCCCGAGCGCGACCCGGCGCAGTATCCGCGGCTGCACGTGCAGACCTTCCTCGACGTGTACGCCACCGAGCGCGGCGCATCACCGCGCACCATCGATGCCTACCGCCGGGACGTCATCGACTGTGCGCGCTTTCTGCGGGCGCAGGGGGTCGAGTGCATCGAAGACGTGCGTCCCGCGCACCTGCGCGAGTATCTCTACTCGCTCAAGGATGCCGATCCCGAACGTGGCATCGCGCCGCGCGAGAACAGCACGGTGCGCCGCCGGCTCTCCGCCCTGCGTTCCTGGTTTCGCACCCTCGTCGCCGAAGGGCTCGTCACCGTGGACCCCACCGAGCGCCTCGATGCACCGCAGCGCTGGCGCAGCTTGCCCGACGTGCTCACGGTGGACGAGGTCACGCGTCTGCTGTCCGCCCCCAGCCTCGATGAGCGGCTCGCCTTCCGCGATCGCGCCATGCTGGAGCTGGCCTATGGCGCCGGCCTCCGCGTCTCGGAGTGGATTGGTCTGCAGCAGAAGGACGTGCTGCTCGAGGACGGCCTCGTGCGGGTGTTCGGCAAGGGCAGCAAGGAACGTCTGGTGCCCATCGGCCGCTCGGCCATCGGCGCCGTGGCCGTGTACCTGCGCGAGCTCCGTCCGGTACTCGAGCGCGGGCAGGGCAAGGGCCTGCTCTTTCTGAACGGACAGGGCAGGCCGCTCACACGCATGGGGGCCTGGAAGATTCTGCAGAAGTACGTGGCGCTGGCTGGCATCGAGAAACACGTCTCGCCGCACACCCTGCGGCACTCCTTTGCCACCCACCTGCTCGAAGGCGGCGCCGATCTCCGGGCCGTCCAGGAGATGCTCGGCCACGCCGATATTGCCACCACGCAGATCTACACACACGTCGATCGTGAGTATCTTCGGAGTGTGCACAAGCAGTACCACCCGCGCGGCTGACATCGTCGGTCCGTCGCGCCGCACACGTCCCGCTTCCGCCGTCCCATGCTGCTCGTCATCGACAACTACGACTCGTTCACCTACAACCTGGTGCAGTACTTCGGCGAGCTGGGTGAGACGCTCGAGGTACATCGCAACGATGCGCTGCGTGTGGACGAGGTGGGGGCCATGCAGCCCGAGGCCATCGTGGTGTCGCCGGGTCCCTGTGCGCCGAAGGACGCCGGCATTTCGGTGGACGTCATCCGTCGCTACGGCGCCGAGATTCCGCTGCTGGGTGTCTGTCTCGGCCACCAGGCTATCGGTGAGGCCTACGGCGGCGTGGTCACCCGCGCGGCGCGGGTGATGCACGGCAAGTTGTCGCACATTGCGCACGACAGCACGGGCCTGTTTGCCGGCGTGCCGTCACCATTTGGCGTGATGCGCTACCACTCGCTGGTCGTGGAACGCGACACGCTGCCCGCGGAGCTCGAAATCACCGCCACGGCCGTGGATGATCCCACGGAGATTCACGCGCTGCAGCATCGTGTGCACCCGGTATGGGGGGTGCAGTTCCATCCCGAGTCCATCCTCACGGAACACGGCCGGGCGCTGCTGCAGAACTTCCTCGCCATGGCCCGCCTCAGGCGGGCGTCGACTCTTCCTTCGGCGGGATAACGAGGGACAGCAGCACGCTGCCAATCAGCACCGCGGCCACGACACCAAGCGAGATCCCGATGGGAATGGGACGGATCTCGCTGAGCAGCATCTTGACACCCACGAAGGCCAGCACGACGGACAGACCGTACTTGAGCAGGTGGAACTTGCCGATGATGTTGGCCAGCACGAAGTAGAGTGAGCGCAGGCCAAGAATGGCGAAAACGTTTGAGGTGTAGACGAGGAAGGGATTGCGCGTCACACCGAAAATGGCGGGGATGGAATCGACCGCAAACACCACGTCAGTGGTCTCCACCAGGACGAGCACCACGAACAGCGGCGTGGCCACAAGCCGCGCCACCCCACCTGGCGAGAGTGGCTCCCGGATGAAGAAATGCTCGCCGTGGAAGCGGGTGGTGAGCGGGACGAAGCGGCGCACCAGCCGAATGACGGGATTCTGCTCGGGCTCCACGTGTGAACCGCCGCTGAAGGCCATCTTGAACCCCGTGTAGACGAGGAAGACGCCGAACACGTAGATGATCCAGTGGAAACGGGCGATGAGCACCGCACCGGCCCCGATCATGGCGCCACGCATGAGTAGCGCGCCCAGAATGCCCCAGAACAGCACCCGATGCTGCAGCTCGGGCGGAATGCGGAAGTAGCCGAAGATCAGGATGAAGACGAACAGGTTGTCCACGGACAGGGCCTGTTCCACCAAATAGCCGGCGTAAAACTCGAGCATGGCCTGACGGCCCAGCGCCTGACCCACCCAGACGCCGAAACCGATGGCGAGCGAGACCCAGAGGGCGCTCCACCCGAGAGCCTCGCGCACCGAGACCGTGTGCGCCTTGCGATTGAAAATCCCAAGGTCAAGCGCCAGCAGAAACAGCACCAGCGCGTTGAAACCGATCCACCACGAAAGAGGCATCCCGGACCACAAAGAGAGGAAAGTCGGCCCGTTTGCCTTGGCGCGCCGAAACGGGTATCTTAACTGGCGTGAATTTTGCTGCAACTCCGACCCGACGGACAGGACAATGCCAGTCCTCGCGGTGATTCCGGCGCGCCTTGGCGCGACCCGGCTTCCCCGCAAACCACTTCGCCTCCTCGGGGGCGAACCCCTTGTCGTCCGGGTCCACGAGCGCGTCACCGCGCTCGCGGTGGCTGACCACTGTGTCGTCGCCACCGACCATCCCGAAGTTGCCGACGCCTGTCAGGCGCGTGGCATCCCCGTCGTTCTCACCCGCAGCGAACACCCGAGCGGCACCGACCGCGTGGCCGAGGTGGCCGGGCGTCCTGAATTTGCGGCGTTCGATGTCCTGCTCAATGTACAAGGGGACGAACCCTTCGTGTCCAAGGCGGCCCTGCAGGGGGCCGTGGACATCGTTCGGCAGGGCAGAGCGCCCATCGGCACCGCGGCGGTTCCGGTACCGATGGAGGCCCTCGACCGACGGGACGTGGTCAAAGTCGTCTGCACCGACGATGGCCGGGCCCTCTATTTTTCACGGGCTGCCATTCCCTGTTTGCGGGAACCTCAGGACGCCGCCTTGCTGGCACCACTCGTGCACCAGCATGTCGGCGTCTATGCCTATACCCGGTCCGCCCTGCAGCAATGGGTGGGCTGGGCTCCACATCCGCTGGAGTTGGTCGAGCGCCTCGAACAACTCCGGCCGCTGGCTCATGGTCTCGCCATTGGCGTGGCGCATGTGCCCTCGGCCGAAGGCGGTATCGACACTGAAGACGACCTGGCGCGCGCCAACGCGCGCTGGGCTGCCCATATATCGTGACCTCCACCACCCCATCGTCCGCCCCGAGCCCAGCACCCATGTCCTCCATGTTGACCAACCAGGGGGCCACCACGCCGAAGTACATCTTCGTCACCGGTGGCGTCGTCTCCTCACTCGGGAAGGGCATTGCGGCGGCGTCGCTCGGCCGCCTGCTCGTTGAACGCGGCCTGCGCGTGACCATGATGAAGCTCGATCCCTACCTCAACGTGGATCCGGGCACCATGTCGCCGTTCCAGCACGGCGAAGTGTTCGTCACTGACGACGGCGCGGAAACCGACCTCGATCTCGGCCACTACGAGCGCTTCCTCGACCGGCCGCTGTCGCAGGCCAACAACATCACCACCGGCCGCATCTACTCGAACGTCATCACCAAGGAACGCCGCGGCGAGTATCTGGGTTCGACGGTGCAGGTCATCCCGCACATCACCGACGAGATCAAGAACGCCGTCAAGCGCATCGCTCCGGGCAATGATGTGGTGCTGGTGGAAATCGGCGGCACGGTGGGTGACATCGAATCGCTGCCCTTCCTTGAGGCCATCCGGCAGTTCCGCCGCGAAGTGGGCAAGGAGAACGCGATCTTCGTGCACCTCACGCTGGTGCCGTACATTGCGGCCGCCGGTGAGGTGAAGACCAAGCCCACGCAGCACTCGGTGCGCGAACTCATGGAAATCGGTATCCAGCCCGACTTCCTGATCTGCCGCAGTGAGAAGCCGCTGCAGGACGATGTGAAGCGCAAGATTGCGCTGTTCTGCAACGTGGACTTCGGCGCGGTCATCGAAAGCCCCGATGTGCCCACCATCTATCAGATCCCGCTGGTCTTCGAGCAGCAGGGCTTTGCCGAGCGCGTGATGGAGCGCCTGCGCCTGCAGGCGCCCACGCCCGACCTCACGGCCTGGCGGGCCATGGTGCAGCGCATCACGCAGCCGCGCGAAAAGGTGCGCATCTGCGTGGTGGGCAAGTACACCGACTACGTGGACAGCTACAAGAGCGTGCAGGAAGCGCTCATTCATGGTGGCATCGCCAATGACGTGGGCGTGGAGCTCGCGTGGACCTCGAGCGATCACTTCACTTCGCCGGAAAAGGCGCGCGAGATCCTCTCGCAGCACCATGGCCTGCTGGTGCCCGGCGGTTTTGGCGTCCGCGGCGTGGAAGGCATGGTGGAGGCCATTCGGGCCGCGCGCGAAATGCAGCTGCCGTTCTTCGGGATCTGCCTCGGCATGCAGGTGGCCATCATCGAGTTCTCGCGTCATGTGCTCGGTCTTGGCGACAGTCACTCCAGCGAGTTTGCGCCCGAGTGCAGCGACGCCGTGGTCTCGCTCATGGATTCGCAGCGCGAGGTCACGGACAAGGGCGGCACCATGCGTCTCGGTGCCTATCCCTGCCGCCTCCAGCGCGGCTCGAAGGCGGCCGAGATCTACGGCCAGCCCGAGGTCAGTGAGCGGCATCGCCATCGCTACGAAGTGTCCAACCGCTATCGCGAGAAGTTCATCGAACACGGCCTGCGTCTCAGCGGCCTCTCGCCGGATGACACACTCGTGGAGATGATCGAGCTGCCGTCGCATCCCTGGTTCATTGGCTGCCAGTTCCATCCGGAACTGCAGTCACGGCCCCTGCGTCCGCACCCGCTGTTCGCCGGGTTCGTGGCCGCGGCAACGCGCCGCAAGCGTGACGAAGCCGGTGGTGCCCCGGCGCCGGCGCTCGAACACGTCAATCAGTGATGTCGGTGTCCGCCGCCCACTTTCCGTCCGATCGGCTCTTTCTCCTGGCCGGTCCCTGTCAGCTCGAAGACGACGCGCTCAACCTGCGCGTCGGTGAGGCGCTGGCGCGTCTCGCCGAACAGGTGCCCGGCGGCATCGTGTTCAAGGCCAGCTTCGACAAGGCCAATCGCTCCAACGTCGATGGCGTGCGTGGTCCCGGCCTTGAGGCCGGTCTCGCGGCGCTTGATCGTGTGCGTGCGGCCACGGGTCTGCCCATCCTTACCGACGTGCATGAGCCCGCGCAGTGTGCCGCAGCCGGCCAGGTGGTGGACGTGCTGCAGATCCCGGCCTTCCTCTGCCGCCAAACCGACCTGCTGTTGGCCGCAGGTGCCACGGGCAAGTCGGTGAACGTGAAGAAGGGCCAGTGGATGCACCCGGAGGGCATGAAGGGGGCCGTGCGCAAGGTGGAAGCCGGCGCCACACTCGCGGGACGCACGGTGGGCCCGATGGCAGTCACCGAGCGCGGCACGTTCTTTGGCTATGGTGATCTCGTGGTGGACATGCGCGCCTTCGCCCGCATGCGTGAGGCCTGTCAGGTGCCCGCCATTTTCGACGGTACGCACTCGGTGCAGAAGCCCGGCCTTGGCGCCGGCGGCACGAGTGGCGGGGCGCGCGAGTTCATCGCGCCACTCACCTATGCGGCCGTGGCCGCGGGCGCGCAGGGACTCTTCCTCGAGACGCATCCCGATCCGGACAACGCGCCGAGCGACGGTCCCAACATGATTCCGCTGCATGAATTGCCGGACCTCGTCATGCGCGCCGTCGACATCTGGGATCGCGCGCGTCGATGACCTCCTCGCCGTCTGTTGATTTTGTCTCGGGCGACGCAGGCAACAGTGGCGCGTTGCCGCCGCTTTCGCGCATCGCCCACTTGAGTGACGCGCTCCGTCAGGCGTCCGAGCGCGTGCGCCTGGTATGCTTTGATGTGGACGGCGTCCTCACCGACGGCGGCGTCTACCTCGGCGCAACGCGTTCGCCGGACGGCGAAGCGCCGCGGCCATTCGAGTTCAAGCGCTACGACATTCAAGATGGCCTGGGCATGGCCATGCTGCGCGAGAGTGGCCTGACGCTCGCCATCATCACGGGCCGGGTGTCGGAGAGCGTGGCCATGCGCGCCCGTGAGCTGCGCATCCCGCACTGCATTCAGGATCCCGAGGCGCGCAAGCTGCCCGCGCTCCAGCGCCTCTGTGCCGATCTTGGTCTCACGCTCGCCGACGTGGCGTTTGTGGGAGACGACCTGCCGGATCTCGGTGTCATGCGGGAAGTGGGATTGCCCGTGGCCGTGGGCAACGCGGTTCCGGAAATCCGCCGCGTGGCCGCGCTGCAGCTGAACGCGGGCGGCGGACACGGTGCCGTGCGCGAGTTTGCCGAATGGCTGCTCAAGGCCCGCGGGACCTGGGACGACGCAGTGGAGCGCTACGTGCAAAGCCGAAGCGTCATGAAGGAACGGTCGGGCCAACCGCAAATGGAGCATACCCAGTGAGTGATCACACGGCCCACCCGACCACCGACCTCGCATCGCGCCGCGACGACATCATCACACGCGGCCGCCGCGTCCTCGAGCAGGAAGCCCAGGCGCTGCTGCAGCAGGAGCGCCAGCTGGGCGAGCCGTTTGCACGCGCCGTGGCGCTGCTCACCGACTGCCGCGGCCGCGTCATCATTGCCGGCGTGGGCAAGTCCGGCAACGTGGCGCGCAAGATGGCCGCGACCTTCACCAGCACGGGTACTCCTGCACTCTTCCTGCATCCGGTGGAGAGTGTGCACGGGGACCTCGGCATCGTGGGCCCCGATGACGTCGCCATCCTCATCTCGAAGAGCGGCGAAAGCGACGAACTGCTGGGCCTCATTGAGGCGCTGGCGCGCATGGGCGTGCGCATGATCGCGATGACGGCCGTCCCCAGCTCGCGACTCGCGCGGCACGCGGACGTGACGCTGGACTTGCTGGTGCGCGAAGAGGCCTGTCCGCACGATCTCGCGCCCACCACGAGCACCACCGTCACCATGGCGCTGGGCGATGCGCTGGCGGTGGCGGTGCTGCTCGAGAAGGGCTTCCGCCCCGAGGACTTCGCGCGCCTGCATCCCGGGGGCGCGCTCGGTCGTCGGCTGCTCACACGCGTGCAGGACGTCATGGAACGCAACGAACTGCCGGTACTGCCCCGCAGCGCGACCATGCGCGACGCGGTGGTGCTGCTGGCAAAACGCCGCGGCCTGGCCATCGTAACGGAACAGGGGCGCGTGTTGGGGGTGGTCACGGCAGGGGACCTCACGCGGCTCATGCAGCGCGAGGCCGACGTGCTGTCGGAACCGGTCGCCAACGTGATGAGCGCGTCACCGCGCGTGGCCTACGAACATGAATTGGGGAGTGCAGTCGTGCATCGGATGGAAACCCACGGCATCATGGCGATGCCGGTGCTGGATGACCGTGAGGCGCTGGTGGGCGTTGTGCACCTGCACGACCTGATGCGCGCCGGAGCCGCATGAGATCCGCGACCATGTGGCAACACGGCATACGACTTGTCGTCGCTTCCCTCGTGACCGTGGTCACGCTGGGCGCCGCCGCCTGTCCGGCCAAGAACGACAAGAAGGCACCGCCCCGCGCGGCCAAGGCCCTGCTGCCCGACTCGGCCGAGCAGTTGGGCTTTGGGGTGAGCACCATTCTCACCGACAAGGGCGTCAACAAGGGCGAGTTGCTGGCCGACACCACCTTCACGTATGACGACGGCACACGCCTCGAACTGCGCCGGGTCAACCTCACCTTCTTCACCTCCCTTGGCATGAAGGACGGTGTGATGACCTCGCGCGAGGCCACCTACAATGCGCGCCTGTCGCGCATTGAGGCGCGCGGCGACGTGGTGGTGGTCCGTGAGGACGGCAAGCGTCTCACCACACAGCAGTTGGTGTACGATCAGGTTCGCAATCAGTTCTTCACCGATTCGGCGTTCGTGCTCACCGAGCCCAAGCGGGAAATCTCGGGTATCGGCTTCGAGTCGGACCCCGCGCTCACCAATTTCCGCTGTCTGCGGGCCTGCAAGGGTGTCGCACCGGTGAAGGTCCCCGCGCAGTGAGCCCTCGCGGTATTGCCCGGCGTCACGCCTGGTGGCGTCTCACGGTGGTCGCCGTGCTGGTGGTCATTGCGGGCTGTCGTGGTGCGGGCCGCACGCGGCCTTCGGCTCCGGGCGCGGCTGTGCCCGGAGCCGACAGTCAGCGGCCCACCATCGTGCCTGGCGCGCGCCCCGACAGTGCAGCGCGCGATTCCATCCGCCGCGACAGTCTCGCGCGGGATTCCGCCGTGCGCGCAGCGGCCGAACTCGCCTTGCTGACGCGGGACTCCCTGCGCAAGGACTCGGTGGCGCGCGTCACCGCGCTGCGCGACTCGCTCGCCCGCGACTCCGTGCGCCGCGATTCGGTCTCGCGCGACTCAGTGGAAAAGGCGCGACGCAAGAAGCGCACGGCCACCCGCGAGTGCGTGCTCGATTTTGCGGAATCGCCGCCCGAAACCCGTCTGCTGTACAGTCGCATCTCCGATTCGGTGTCCAACACCTTCATCGGCGGTGGGTTTGTGGGGCGCTGCCAGGGCGAGCAGAACCGCCTGCGCGCCGACAGCGCCGAACAGTTCCAGCAGGCCGGCGTGGTGAATCTGTATGGCAACGTGGTCTACGAAGAGATCGGCAAGATGCAGCTGACGGCGGCCCGCGCCACGTACTTCACGCGCGAAGGCCGCCTCTACGCCGACGGCAACGTCGTGGTCACGCAGTTGGCCACGGGCAGCACCTTCTCGGGACCCGCCATCGAGTACTACCGGGCCAACGAGGAGCGGCCGTTCGCCCGCATGATCGCGCCCCAGCGGTCCACCGCCCGCATGATTGAAAAGGACAGCACCGGACGCCTGCAGCCGCCCGTCGTCATCAGCGCCAACCGCTTCGAGGACGCGGGGGACTCGCTGCTCATGGCCTGGGGCGACGTGACCATCGAGCGCGAGCGCATCAATGGGCGGAGCGACAGCGCCTCGTTCGACAAGATCAGCCGGATGGCCCGGCTCATCCGCGGCGCGCGCATCACCAACACCGATACGGCGCAACGTTTCGTGCTCACGGGGGACACCATCAACCTGTACAGCACCGATCGTCAGTTGGACCGCGTGTTTGCGCTGCACAAGGCCACGGCCACCAACGAACAGCTGGTGCTGAACGCCGAGCGCATCGACATGCGCCTCAAGAACCAGGAGCTCGACGAGGCCTTTGCGTTCGGGGAGGGCAGGGCGCGAGCCACCACGCCCCAGCAGGATGTCGAAGCGGATTCACTGCGCATCAAGCTCGCGGAGCGCCAGGTGCAGGAAGTCCGGGCCATTGGTCGCGCCGTCGCCATCGGTACGCCCGATACCCTGCGCATGAAGACCACGGGCAAGGACGTGCTGCGCGGCGACAGCGTGCTGGCGTTCTTCGACACCACAACGGCTCCGGCAGATACCGCCAGGCCCCGGGCAGGCGGCCCCACCAAGGCCGGCACCCGGACCCGCTTGCGCGAAATCCGGGCGCTGGGCAACGCCAGTTCGCTCTTCCACATGGCCAACTCCAGGGGGCCGACCGCCCCACCCGGCATCAACTATGTGCGGGGTGTCCGGATCTACGTGAACTTCGATACCGGGGCCGTACACGACGTCCGGGTGGATTCCGCGGCCAGCGGCCTGTATCTCGAACCCGCCCCCGACAGTCTGTCTGACAGCCTCACCACCCGGGACAGCCTGGGACGTCGGGATACCACCACCCGCCGCCCCAGACCCGATACCTTGCAGCAGTATCGGGTGTCGCAGGCGGGGCCTGACAACCAGGCGGGCCTCCGGCACGCCGGACTGGAAGGGGCGAGTATGCTGGCACGACGGCGGGACTCCACCCCGCTGCCATGGCACGCCCCGAATACGCCGGACCGCGCGCCCGCGTGGCTTGATGCATACTATTCGACATTCGCCCTCCGACGCCGGACATGACGAACCTTCCCGATCCTTCCACGCCACCGATGGACGCGCCTGAGTCGGACACGCAGCCGGTGTCCGCCGAAGCGCCGCGCCAGAGTGCCGAGGGTCAGGCCGGCCGTCCGTCGGCCATCGTGCCGGACGGCTCCATCCTCAGCGCTGACGGCCTCGTCAAGGTGTATCGTGGGCGCCGCGTCGTGAATGACGTCGCCGTCCGCGTTCAGCAGGGGGAGATCGTGGGTCTGCTCGGCCCCAACGGCGCCGGCAAGACCACCACCTTCTACATGCTGGTGGGGCTCATTGCGCCGCAGTCCGGCACCATCCGGCTCGACGGCAAGGACATCACCGGCATGCCCATGTACCAGCGGGCGCGGCAGGGCATCGGCTACCTCTCGCAGGAGCCGTCGATCTTTCGCAAGCTCACGGTCGAGCAGAACATCCTCGCCATTCTCGAGACATTGCCGCTCGACGAGGCCACGCGCCGCGCGCGGCTCGAGTCCCTGCTCGACGAGCTGAAGATCAAACACCTGCGCAACAGCAAGGCCTTTCAGTTGTCGGGCGGTGAGCGCCGCCGGCTCGAGATCACGCGCGCACTCGTCACCGAACCCAAGTTCATGATGCTCGACGAGCCGTTCGCCGGCGTCGATCCCATCGCGGTGCACGACATCCAGTCCATCGTCGCGGACCTGCGGCATCGTGGCATCGGTGTGCTCATCTCCGACCACAACGTCGAACAGACACTCGACATCGTGGACCGCGCGTACATCATGTTCGACGGACAGGTCAAGGTGTCGGGCACGGTGCGTGAGCTCGTGTTTGATGACGAAGTCGCGCGCATCTACCTCGGCCCCACGCTCACCGCCCGCCTTCGCGAGCGCTTCGCCGACGACGATGCCGAGGTCGCGGTCTGATGAAGACCGGCCTGCAGCAGACGACCGGGCTCCGACAGGAGCTCAAGGTCAATCCGCGCCTCTATCAGGCGATGGATCTGCTGTACATGCCCCTGCTCGACCTGCAGCAGCACCTCAAGCAGGAGCTGCTCACCAATCCCTTCCTCGAGCTGGTCGAGCCCGAGGACGAGGACGAGGACTCGCCGGACAGCGAAGACACGCCGGAACCGCAGGATCTCGCCGAGCCGGAGACCACCGCCGAGGCGGAGCCTGAAAAGACCGGCGATGACGATGTGGATTGGGAGGCCGTGCTGCTCGACGGCTTCGAAACCGGTGGCGCGCGCGAGGAAACGGAGCAGCGCGACTACGTCGAGCCCGTAACGGTGGCCACCACCGATCTCGCCGACTATCTGGGTGAGCAGCTCGCGCTGCTCGACCTCACGCCACGCCAGCAGTTTCTGGCGGAGGAGTTTGTCGGCAACATCAGCGACGACGGCTATCTCGCCTGTCCGCTGGATGAGATCCGCTCAGCCGTGAACGAGCGCCTCATGCGCGAAGCCGAGTCGCGCGACATCCAGGGCGACATCCCGCTCTTCGGCGAAGACGAAGTGCTCGCCATGCTGCGGGTGCTGCAGGATCTCGATCCCCCCGGCGTTGGCGCGCGCGACCTGCGCGAGTGCCTGCTGCTGCAGCTGCGCGCGGCGGGCCAGCAGGCCTCCCTCGCGCACCGGCTCGTCGAAGAGGCCTTCGAGGAACTCATCGGCCATCGCTGGAGCGAGCTGGCCAAGCGCTATGGCATCAGCGCGCAGGATGTTCAGGGGGCGGCCGACGAGATCGCCAAGCTCGATCCCAAGCCCGGCCTGCGCTACAGCGCCGGCAGCGACAACTACATCATTCCCGACCTCGTCGTCGAAAAGATCGATGGGCACTACCACATCTTTCTGAACGACGGCAACCTGCCGCGCCTCAAGCTCTCGCGCACCTACCAGGAACTCGCGCGTGACAAGAAACGCTTCGACGCCGAGAGCAAGGACTTCATTGCCAGCAAACTCAACTCGGCCAACTGGATGATCCAGGCCATCGAGCAGCGGCGGCAGACCATGCTCAAGGTCATGCACTACATCGTGGATCGGCAGCGCGACTTCTTCGAGAAGGGCGTGCAGGCCCTGCGCCCGCTCACGCTGCGCGAAGTGGCCGAGGCCGTGGGCATGCACGAGTCCACCGTCAGCCGCGTGACCAACGAGAAGTTCGTGCAGACCCCGCGCGGGGTGCTGCCGCTCAAGTTCTTCTTCTCCTCGGGCCTCGCCACCGCCGACGGCGACGACGTGTCGGCCCGCGGCATCAAGGATCAGATCGAAAAGCTGGTCGCCGGCGAGGATCCCCGGAACCCGCTCACCGACCAGGCCATCGTGGAGATTCTCCAGGAAACCGGTGTGCAGATCGCCAGACGCACCGTGGCCAAGTATCGCGACCAGCTGGGCGTGCTGCCCGCGCGCATGCGCAAGCGCGTGTAGCGGCCGCGCCGCAGCTCTCGTCGCCGTCTCCCCGCATCAACTCATTCATGGCTGTCAGTACCCGACCCGCCCGTCCCACACCGCGTCGCGCGCTCACCGCGCCTGTCGACGTGAGTGTGCTCGTTCCCGCCAAGGACGAAGCCGGCAACCTCGCGCTCTTCGTGGAGCTCTGCGATGCGATGATTCGCGCACAGGCGGCGCGCTATGAGGTGCTGGTGGTGGACGACGGTTCCAGTGACGGCAGTTGGGCGTTGCTCCAGGAACTCGCCACGCGCCATCCGTTTCTGCGCCCCGTGCGCCATCGCGCGCAGCGTGGCATCGCCGAGGCCCTGCGCACCGGCTACCTGCACGCGCATGGACAGATCCTGGTGTTCTACCCGGCCGATCTGCAGTTCAAGCCGGAAGACATCCCCTCGCTGGTGGGCCCCATCCTCGCCGGTGAGTCCGACATGGTCACCGGCTTCAAGCAGGGCAAGTACGAAAAGGCCTTTGTCTCCCGCATCTACAACGGACTGAGTCGCACGCTCTTTCACATCCCGGTGCGTGACCTCAACAACGTGAAGGCCTACCGGCGCGAGATCATGGCCTCGCTGCCCATGCGACCGGACTTTCACCGCTACATGATCGTGATGGCGGCGGCGCAGGGCTTCACCGTCACCGAAGTCCCCATTCCGCTGTACCCGCGCCACTCGGGCCGCTCCAAGTTCGGTCTCTCGCGCATTCCGGTGGGTGTGCTCGACATGCTTGCAGTGTGGTTCGAGCTGCGCTTCGGACAGAAGCCATTGCTCGCCTTCGGCATGCTCGGCGCCGCCCTCTTCGCCGTGGGCGTGCTGGCTGGTGTGGGTGCGCTGATCTGGCTGCTGATCAGCGGACAGGGGCAGCGTTGGGTGTGGACCGTCATCCAGACCACGCTCATTCTGGGCTCGGTGTTCTTTGCCACCGGGCTGCTCGGCGAGCAAATCGCGCAGCAGCGCGCCGAAGTGCGTGAACTCCGGCGGGAACTGGATGACGTCGCGACCATTCAGCAGGAAGCAATCGACGCCAGTCAGTCGGCGGATGCTCCCGGCGCCACCGGGATGACCGGCGACCACAACACCGACGCGGCCGGCAGGTGAGCGGTTCGCCGCGCCTGCTTTTTGTCACGCACAACGTACCCCGTTTCGCCGGGGACGCCGCCGGATCCTTCGTGCTCCGCCTGGCCGTGGCCCTGCAACAGGCCGGCGCGCGTGTCGACATTCTGGCGCCCGGGGCCAGCGGACTGCCCGCAAGCCACCACATCGACGGCGTACACATCAGGCGGGTGCGCTACGCCAGTGACGAGCGCATGACGCTGGCGTACACCGGCACCATGGCCGAAGCCGTGGCCGGCTCGTGGAGTGGACGCCTCGCGCTCTTGCAGTTGCTCTGGGCCATGCGTCGCGCCGTAAGCGACGCGGTGCAACGCGCTCGCCGTGAGGGCGCGCCCTATGACGCGCTGCATGTGCACTGGTGGTTCCCGTCAGGACTGGCGCTGCTTGCTGCGGTGCGCTCGTGGTGGCCGCCGCTCGTGGTCACCATGCACGGCAGCGATGTGCGGCTGGCCGCAAAGAAGCCGGCGGCGCATCCGCTCATGCGCGCGGTGCTGCAACGCGCGGCCGTGCGAACGGCCGTGTCCACCTGGCTTGCTGATACCGCCAGCCGCATTGCCGCTGTACCGGTTGAGGTGGCGCCGATGCCTGTTGATGTCAGTCCACTCCGTGGCCCCACGTCGGAGCATGAGTCTTCGACCGGTGCGGCGGCTCCGAAGCGAAATGGTGTGCTCTTTGTCGGTCGCCTGAACGCGCAGAAGGGGCTTGCCGATCTGCTCGACGCGCTGGCGCTGCCAGACGCCCAGTCACTCACGCTGGATGTGGTGGGGGACGGGCCCGATGCCACGGCCTTGCGTGCACGCGCCGAGCGCCTTGGCGTGGCCTCGCGGGTCACCTGGCATGGGCATCTGGCACAGCCGGATCTGCTGCCGCGCTACGCGCAGGCGCGCGTGGTGGCCATGCCGTCCCGCGGTGAAGGACTCGGATTGGTGGCGGTGGAAGCACAGCTGGTCGGCACACCGGTGGTGGCCTACGCGGACGCAGGGTTGCTGGATGTGGTGGACCCGGCGCATGGCGGGACGCTGGTGCCGGTGGGGGACATCCCGGCGTTGGCGGCAGCACTGTCGCAGGTTGCCGGCAACGACGCCGAACACGCCGCCCAGGCGCAGGCCCACGGCGCACAGGCCCGGCAACTCATGCTGCAGCGCTTCGCCCCCGCAGCAGTAGCCGCACGCTACCTCGCGCTCTATCAGCAGGCGCGTACCGGCCATCCGCCAAAGGGCGTCGGCTGATGTCCTCACTTCTGCAGGCCTTTGCCCGCATCCTGCGCCAACCGGTGGTTCGCGCGGTGCTGCTGCTCCTCACCATCGGTTTCATCGCGGTGGCGCTGTCCAGGCAATGGGAGAATGTCGCGGCCTCCTGGCAGTCGCTGGACATCGCGTGGAGTTGGGTGGCGATGGCCACAACGGTGGTGCTTGGCACCTACGCCATCCTCATTCACAGCTGGCGCATCCTGCTGAGCGGATGGGGCGGCCATCTGTCGTATGGCTCAGCCACCCGCATCTGGACCATCGCCAACCTCGGTCGTTGGCTCCCGGGAAAGGTGTGGTCCATCGGCGCGCTGGGATACATGGCCTCCAGGGAGGGCGTGTCGGGCGTCGCCGCCGCGGGATCCTCCGTATTGGGGACGCTCCTCAACCTTGGCGCCGGTCTGGCCATCGCCGTGGTTCTCGGCGCCGATGGCCTCGAATTCATCGCGCCAGGCTTCCGGGTTGTGTCGATTGTCGCGGCCGTCGGGTTTGTCGTGGGGGTTGCGGCGCTCCCGCGACTCCTGCCGCCTTTGTTGGGGGCCTTTGCCCAGCGCCGCGGGCTGCCGCTCACCAGCCAGCACCTCAGTGCCAACCAGTTGTGGCTGGCCACGGGCCTCAACCTGCTGTCCTGGGTGGCCTATGGCGTGGCATTCTGGATGTTCTCGCGCGCGGTAACCCCGCGTATCAGTGGCGATCCGTTGGTGTTCATCGCAGTTTACTCGGCTTCCTATCTGGCGGGCTTCCTGGCGCTCTTTGCGCCCGGAGGGCTCGGCGTGCGCGAGCTGGCGCTGGGCGGCCTGCTGGTTGGGCTGGGCATGGCGGGGCAGGGTGATGCGGCCGTACTGAGTGCGACCTCACGCATCTGGCTCACCGTGCTGGAGGTGTTGCCGGGTCTGTTGGCCCTGTTCACACTGAGCCCGGGGCAGCGCGCTGCACTGCGTCGCTCGCAGGACCCGCCCGCCACGCCCAGTCGCTGACCCGCATTTCGCACGTCAATCGCGGGCCGCCGTGCCATCCGGCGCAACGGCCCGCGCCTGCCGCATTTTTCTTCCGACACTGCGCTTCATGGCTCGATCCAACCCGTCGCCTGCCTCATCGCCCGATTCACGCCTGTCCCTGTGGTGGGCGGCCGGGGTGTGCGTGCTTGCCACGCTACTGCTGGCCTGGCCTGCACTCGGCGGCGCGTTTCTCGTCAATCCCAATAGCGACCAGTACATCGCGGGCTACTCCTTCCGCGAGTTCGCCGCACAGTCGCTGCGTGCCGGCAACGGCTTCCCGCTGTGGAATCCCTACCAGTTCGGTGGCATGCCCTACGTCGCCGCCATGCACGGCGACATTTTCTACCCCACGTTTCTGTTGCGCATGATGCTGCCCACCGACGTCGCCATGACGTGGGGCTTCATCATTCACACGGTGCTGGCCGGCTTCTTCACGGCGGGCTTTCTGCGCGCAGCCGGGGTCAGGACGCAGGCGGCCATCATCGGCGGCGTGGCGTATCTGCTCAGTGGCGCCGTGGCCTCCTATCCCTCGCCGGGACATGACGGCAAGCTGTTTGTCAGTGCGCTGCTGCCGGCAGCGCTCTGGGCGCTGATCCGCGGCATTCGCGACGGACGTCAGGCCGCTTGGGGCGCGCTCGCCGTGATTGTGGGCTTGGCCGTGTTGTCGCCGCACCCGCAGCTGCTGCAGTACATGCTGCTCACGGCCGGCGCCTTTGCGCTGTGGCTGGCCCTGTCGCCCACCGCTCTGAGCGACGACAACGGCATCAAGACCCCGACGGCGTCGGCTGCACCAGCCGCTGCGCCCCTCCAGTGGCCACGCCTTGGACTCGCCCTCGGCGCCGTGCTGCTTGGCGGCGCCATGGGTGCCATTCAGTATCTGCCGGTGCGCGAGTACGTGCCCTGGTCACCGCGTGCCGGCGGCAAGGGCTACGACTACGCCACGTCGTTCTCCTTCCCGCTCGAGGAGACCATCAATCTCTACCTGCCCCAGTTCTCCGGCATTCTCGACAACTACTGGGGCCGCAATGGCATTCACTTCCACAGCGAGTATGTGGGGGCCAGCGTGCTGGTGCTGGCGGCCTTTGCATTGGGCGGCGGCCTGCTCAATCGTCACCGTCGTCACGCCTGGTTCTGGCTTGGCGCGCTGATCGTCTCGCTGTTCTGGGCCTGGGGCGGCAACACGCCGTTCTATCAGCTGGTCTACGCCATCGTACCAGGCTCCAAGTTCTTCCGGGCGCCGAGCACCATTCTGTACGTCGTTTCGTTCTCCATCGCCGTGCTGGCCGCCTTTGGCGCCGAGCGCGTGCTGGCAGGGAAGGGGACCCTGCGCTACGCCATCGGCTGGTCGGTGTTTGCCGTGCTGGTAGCCGGTCTGGCGTCGGCCGGCGCCTTCACCAACCTGGCCTTCTCCATGCTGGGTGACGTGCGCGGCGACGCCATTCAGGCCAACGCGTCCAACGTGGTCGTGGGCGCGTGGCGATCGGCGCTGGCGGTGCTGGCCGCCCTGGTGGTGCTGGTACTGGCCGCGCGCGGCAAGCTCACTGCGACCCTCGCAGGCTGGGCGCTCACCGCCGTGGTGGCGCTCGACCTCTGGAGCATCGAGCGGCACTACTGGAGTTTTTCGGAACCGGCCTCGGTGCTATACGCCGAAGACGACATCGTGCGCTTTCTCAAGAATGCGCCCGAACCGTCGCGCGTGATCGCCATCCCGCTCGGCGAGAACCTTGCCTCGCACGACCCGTTCATCCTCGGTGACGCGCTCATGGCGCACGGCGTGCGCGGCGTGCTGGGCTACCACGGCAATGAGCTCGGACGTTTCCAGGAGCTCTACGGCAAGAACGAAGGCTTTGCCTCGCTGGCCAACCCCAACTTCTGGTCGCTCACCAACGCGCGGTACTTCCTGACCAACGCGCCCGGCTTGCCGTTCCAGGGCGCCAAGCTGGTGGCCGGCCCGGTGCGCAATGCCGCCGGCACCATGACCTTCCTCTACGAGTTGCCGGGCGACCACCCGGCGGCCTGGGTGGCGCCCATGCGGGTCAAGCTCGACGACCCCACCGCCAAGGCCACCGTGCTCAACCCGCTCTTCGACGTGAAGCGTGTGGCCATCTTCGATACCAGCGCCACGATCGAGGCCCAGCCGGTCAACTCGCCGTTGCCCGAGCCCGTGCCGTTCCGCGCCAACGTCACGCGCTTCGAACCGGGGGCCATCGACGTGACCCTGGACGGACCGGCGCCGACGGGCAGCGCCCTCGTGGTGTCGGAGAACTACTATCCGGGATGGTCGGCGACCGTGGACGGGCAGCCGGCCAACACCGCGCGAGCCGACTTCACGCTCATTGGCGTCGAGTTGCCCACAGGGGCCAAGCAGGTGCAGCTGCGCTTCGACAGCGCTCCATATCACACAGGCAAACTCGTTACCTTGATGGCACTTGGCGCCGCGCTGCTCTGGTGGGTTCTGGGAGCGGTGATGGACCGGCGGCGAACAGCCGGCCTGGCGCCCGCGACCTCAGAGACTACGGCGTGACACGAATGCAGACCCCAGCGCGCGGTGCGCTGGCGTTGGGTGAGCGGGGCATCGTCATTGTGCCCACGTACAACGAAAGCGAGAACATCACGCGCATCGTGCCGCAAATCCTCGACCAGGATTCGCGGCTCGAAGTGCTGGTTGTGGACGACAACTCGCCCGATGGCACCGGCCAGCTCGCCGACGAAATGGCGGCCGAAAATCCGCGCGTGCATGTGCTGCATCGCCCGGGCAAGGAAGGGCTGGGCCGCGCCTATCTGGCCGGGTTCCGCTGGGCGCTCGAGCGCGACTACGCGTTCATCTTTGAAATGGACGCCGACTTTTCGCATGACCCGCGGCACCTGCCGGAATTCCTGGCCGCCGTTCGTGATGCGGATCTGGTGCTGGGCTCACGCTACCGCGACGGCAAGGTCACGGTGGTCAACTGGCCCATGACCCGGCTCATGCTGTCTTACGGCGCCAACATCTACGCGCGTGCCGTGACCGGCATGCGGCTGGGCGACGGCACCGGTGGCTTCAAGTGCTTCCGGCGGGAAGTGCTGTCCGCCATCCCGCTCGATCAGGTGCGTTCCAACGGTTACGCCTTCCAGATCGAGATGAGCTTCCGGGCCTGGAAGAAGGGGTTCCGCATCGCGGAAATCCCCATCGTCTTCCATGACCGAACCGAGGGCGAGTCCAAGATGTCCAAGCGCATCGTGCGCGAAGCCGTGTGGATGGTGTGGCGGCTCCGCTGGTGGGCACTCACCGGTCAGGTCTGACTCCTTCGCTCATGTCCAGCGCCGATCCGCTCGCGGGCTTGCCCTTCGTCAAGATGACGGGGTCGGGCAACGACTTTGTTTTCTTCGATGCCAGAACGGTGCCGCTGGCGATTGTCACGACACCTGAGGCGATACGCCGTATCTGCCATCGCCAGAATGGGATAGGCGCTGATGGCGTGGTTGTTCTCGAGCCGCTGGGCGGCGGCAGCGATGTGCGTGTGCACTACTTCAACAGCGACGGATCCGCCGCCGATCTCTGTGGGAATGCCACGCTCTGTTCCACCGCGCTGTCCACCGCTCTGGGCATGACGAATCCCTCGGGCATGGTTCTCGAGACCGGCGCCGGCGCCATCGTCAGCCGGATTGCGTCCACCGATATGGGGGGCGGCAGGCCAGCCATCGACCTGCAGGCGGTCACGGACATCCGGGCCAGCATGCCCATCGAGCTGGCCACAAACGAGCAGCGGGTGGGCTTTGCCGTGGCAGGCATCCCGCACCTCGTCCTGCTGACGCCGGATGTCGATCAGGTCGATGTGGCGGCACGGGGCCCAGGTCTGCGCTGGCACCCCAGCACCGGCGCCGCCGGAGCGAACGTCAATTGGGTTTCGCCGCTTCCTGGCGGTCGCTGGCGCTACCGCACCTTCGAGCGCGGCGTGGAAGGGGAGACGCTGGCCTGCGGAACGGGCGCCGTGGCCACAGCGGTGCTCCTGGCGCGCTGGGGGCTGGCAGCGCTGCCGGACGTGGTGCTGGAGACCCGCAGCGGGCTCGATCTGCGGGTCACGCTTGCAGAAGCGGGCGGCGAGGGGGCCGGGTACCGACCTACCTTGAGCGGTGAGGGCCGCGAGGTCTTTCGCGGCACCATCGGGTCGCTGGGCCCGGTTTCGGGCTGATTCGGGGCGCCAAACCGCGTCCCAATCGCGGCCAAATCGCGGCCAAAGCGCGGCCTGATCGGCGCCGGCGTGCCGCCGGAAATGCCCCGGGAATTGCTCTCGGTTTTGCGTCGGCGCGATCACGACGACCGACGCCGGATTGGCGGAGAAATGCCGTTGTGGCCGGTCCACTGGGCGCCCGGCACACGACGATGTCGCCATGCATGTCAGAGGCCACGAAATTGTGCTGCGCGGAATGTGGACAGGTGGACAGTCCGAACGGCGGGCACAGTTGGGGTGCCTGCGCACTTTGACCGGAAGCGGTCAAGTCATTTACTGACAACGACCTACGGCACCTGAGGGGATATCAGGGAGATTTCAACGTGGACTTTTCCCACAGTTATCCACGGTGCTTGGTTTACATAACATGTATTATACGCACTAAATGCTTTGAAAAACAACGATCGACGTCGCGTTAATGACGCCCTACTGATCTTGTACTGCACACTCCCCTGCAGACCCGCTTACCAGTACAAGAAACGGCCCGATCGACGTGCGATCGGGCCGCGCTTTCCTGCTCAGGACTCAGCCGTTCTTCAGGGCTGCTTGCCGGCAATTTCACCAAGCCGGACCTGCGCTTCCTGCTGCACCTGCGTGCCGTCGAGCTGCGCCAGCGACTCCCAGATGGGCTTGGCCTCGGCCGCCTTTCCGGCCGCCATCAGGCTGCGAGCCTGCGCCGCCTGGAAGGTCTGCTTCTCGGTCTCGAACCGGGACGCCGCGGCCGCCTTGCCATAGGCCTCGGCGGCCTTGGTCATGTCACCCTTGAGCTCGTAACCCGAAGCGGCCATGGCGTGCAGGCTGGGCTTGAACTCGGCACTGGCCGACCCCACCGCCTGTTCGGCCGCCTTGATGCCCTCGTCGTACTTCTTCTGCTCGAAGTACACCTGCGCCAACATGAGCGTGGCCTGCTGGCCCGAGGCGGTGCTGCCAAACCCGTCGGCCACCTTCTTCAGGGCCGTTTCGGCCTCTCCGAACTTGCCCTCGACAAAAGGCTGCTGCGCCGTGTACAGCGCGGCCGACGCCTTCTCGCGGGTGGAAGCCGTGGTGCTCCGGTACAGGAACACGGCCGCAGCCGCCACGGCCGCTCCGCCAAGCACCATGGCGATCGGCTTGCTGTTCACCTGCAACCAGGTGGTGAGCGACTCGATCGGATCGTCGCTCAGGGAGGCCGAAGAGCCTGCGGTACGGGGCGCCTGCGCCATGCGGGTAGCCAACGGATAAAGGATGAGGACCATGGTCCGGTGCACGCAGGAGTGGCTCGCGACGCCCACCGGTACCGCCTAGTCCTGAAAGATAGCAAACCGGGCGCCTGGAAGGCACCCGGTCCGATTGCATTGCAGTGCCCCCGAGAGGATTCGAACCTCCGACCAACAGTTTAGGAAACTGCTGCTCTATCCAACTGAGCTACGGGGGCTGGGTTGTCGCACCGACAAATTAGTCAGCTGGCCACAAGGGCGTCCACCGGATGCGAAACACGTGAACGGCCACCCAGTGCCGGAATCTCCAGCAGCACGGTCACCCCCACCACGGTCGCGCCGAGTCGTTCGCACAGACGGCAGGTCGCCATGGCGGTACCGCCAGTGGCCAGCACATCATCCACAACGAGGGCCCGCGGCGACGGGTGCCCGGCAAACGCGTCGCGATGCATCTCGAGAACATCCTGCCGGTACTCGAGCGTGTAGGCCTCCTGCTCTGCATGCCAAGGCAGCTTGCCCGGCTTGCGGGCAGGCACAAAGGATACGCCAAGGGCGAGTGCCAGCGGCGCCCCGAAAAGAAAACCGCGACTCTCCACACCGACCACGTGGGTCACATCCGACACCGCAGCTGCTGGCGCGTTGGGCGCGGCGTCTGCATCGAATCGCCGGTGCGGGTCGGCCATGGCCTGCACCACGTCGGCGAACAGCGCGGCGTCCGCCAGCAGCGGTGTGATGTCCTTGAACAGCACACCCGGGGACGGAAAGTCCGGGACATCGCGGAGGGTGGCAAGAATGCGGGTGGCGAGGACTCGGCGGTCCACCACGGCGCGACCTGTGACTGTCTGGGGCATGAGCTGGAATGGATGAAGGCCGCGCGGCGACCGCCAAACTACCGCAGCACGCTAAACGGTTGCGGCAGGTCGTCAATGAGGACGGGCCCCGCGGGCTCCACAATCACGGCGTCCACGCGCGAGCCGGCCGGCCCTTCGCGCAGCCTCGCCTCGAAAGCATCGAGTGATGGGCCCGGCCCCGCCGCCACCGCGCGAACCCGTCCATCGGGCTCGTTGCGCACCCACCCGCGCAGGCCGTGGCGACGTGCCTGTTCGCGCGTGAACCAGCGAAAGCCCACGCCCTGCACCAGACCTTCCACCACAAACGCGCGCACCAGCATCTAGTCGTGACCTGCCGCGCGCGTGTGGACCATCAGCGCAGACGCACGCCGAGCACGGCTGCCAGGGCCGCGACCAGTGCCGCCGATTCACCCATGCGCCCGTCGAACTCCGGGACCGTCAGTTCGCCGCTGCGCACGCGGCGCGCCAACATCTCGAGGGCCTCGGCGGCCTCGCTGGCCCGGCCCACTCCCGCATCCTGGGCGGCATCGCGCGCCACCTGGGCCGCCCGCGCCCGCTCGGCCCACTGCGACGACGAGTCCACCGCCTGCGACGACATCGGAGTGCGCAGCACGCGCCGCACCGGCATGATGTCCATGAACTCTTCATCCGACCACGGCGCCATGGCCCGATGCTCGCTGTTCGGCGACGTGGCCACTGGTGCTGCTCCCCGGGCAGGCGTCACGGGGATTTCGGGACCGTGCGATGCATCGATCTGCTGGGACAGTCGCTCGAAATCCGGGGTGGCCTCGTCCAATGGCCAGGTGTCTTCCACGACGTCAGCCACCGGCTCGGGTGACAGCTCGGCCACCGGCTCCGGAGACAGCTCGGCCACCGGCTCGGGTGACAGCTCGGCCACCGGCTCCGGTGACTGCTCGGGCTCGACCGCCACGATCTCGGTCACACTGGCCGTCACGTCGACGAAGGTGTGCTCCGCTGACGGCGCTGCGTCCTCGATCGCCAGCATGGGCAGCGGCGGCGTGCTGGCCAGGAACGAATCGATCCACGGCAGATCATCCGATTCCGCCGTACCCGTCTCGGCCTCGACCGGCTGCACCCGTTCGGATTCGCCCGCGACCGGCAGCGCCATCATCGGAGCCGTTGGCGTCAGCTCGGCCACCCGCTGCGGTTCGGCGTCCGCTCGGCGCCAGGCTGCCGGCACATAGGGTCCGGCCTTCGTCGCGTCCAGCTGCCCGCGCGCAAACTCCAGCGCGGCCGCGGTTGCGGCGTTCGGTCCGACGTACGGACGCGGCGTGGCGGACGGCTCGCTCATGGGTGAATGCGGATCGGTGGAAACGCGGGCGGGAACGGCCATGGGAGATCCGGTCGAGGAATCGCGAAGTTGGCGCAGGAATGCCGCGGGCGCAATTCAGGACCGCACCGATCAGCCCGGCCAGCCCCCTGCCCCAATCAAGGGGACGAAGCGGACCGGTGTGATGTCACGGCGTTCGAGCCGACCGCCACGCTTGGTGAAGAGGGTCAGCATCTGTTCTTCCCGGTCCCCGATGGGAATGAGCAACCTGCCCCCTTCCGCCAGTTGCTCCTTGAGGGCCGGCGGCACATGCGGCGCTCCGGCCGACACCACGATGCCGTCGTAGGGCGCATACTCACGCCAACCCAGCGTGCCATCCCCGAGCGAGAGGGACACGTTGCGCACATTGGCCTGCTGCAGAATGGGCCGCGCGCGGTCCAGCAGTTCACGGTAACGCTCCACCGAAAACACCTGCGCCGCCAACTCGGCCAGCAAGGCCGTCTGGTAGCCGGAGCCGGTGCCGATCTCCAACACCTTTTCCTTGCCGGTCAGCTGCAGATGCTCGACCGATCGGGCATGCACCGACGGCTGCGAGATGGTCTGCCCGTTGCCGATGGGAAGTGCCGAGTCCTCGTAGGCCCGATGCCGCACCGTCTCCGGCACGAAGATGTGGCGCGGGACCATGTCCACCGCGCGCAGCACCGCGAGATCACGAATTCCCTTGTCCTGCAGTGTTTCCACAAGACGCCGTCTGGCGCCGCGGAACTCCGGCTCTACGGGGCTTGCCACCAGTCGGTCGCGGTGTTGAGCACGTCGCGGTGCGTGAGATCGAGATGCAGCGGGGTCACGGAGATGTAGCCGTCCTTCACGGCGCGGAAGTCGGAGTCGTCACTGCCACTCCACTCCACCGTGCCGCCGCCAATCCACAGGATGTCGCGGCCCCAGGGGTCCTGCATCTTCTTGATGGAGTCACTGAATACGCGGCGTCCGAGTCGCGTGAGCCGCACCCCCTTGATGTCCGGCCCGGGCACGGCTGGCAGGTTCACATTGAGCAGCGTATCCGCGGGAAACTGGGGCAGCGATGTAAGGTGATGCAGCAGCGAGCGCACCTGCCCCACCTGGGTATCCAGCACGGCATCCGCGCGCAGCACGCTGCCGGCGAAGGACAGCGCGATGGACGGAATGCCAAGCGCGAGTCCCTCCATGGCGGCGGCCACGGTGCCGCTGTACAGCACGTCCTCGCCCATGTTGGGGCCGTGATTGATGCCACTGATCACGAAGTCCGGCTGCTGCTCCAGCAGCATCTCGCAGGCCAGCATAACGCAGTCGGTGGGTGTACCGTCCACCTGCCAGCGGCGCTCACCCAGACGCACGGGACGCAGCGGGTGATGCAGGGTGAGCGAGTGGCTGGTCGCGCTCTGTTCGCGATCGGGCGCCACGACATGCAGTTCGCCCAAAGGATCACAGGCCTGCTCGAGCACCGCGAGGCCCTTGGCGAGAATTCCGTCGTCGTTACTGAGAAGAATGCGCATGAGGGAGTTGAGAAATCAGCGCCGGTCGTCCGGCGTATCGTCCAGCAGGGCTTGCAGTTCCGCCAGTTCACGCTCGATGCTCTCGAGCACTTCCACTTCGAGTGCTGCGCGAGCTGCGGTACGGATGGCACCACCTTTCCGGTGTTCATCCAACTTCTGACGGGCCCCGTCGATGGTGTACTTCTCGGTGTACAGGAGGTGCTTCACCAGCAGGATGAGCTCGACCTCGCGGCGTGAGTACACGCGATTGCCGCTGCGATTCTTGGCCGGGCTCAGCACCTTGAACTGGCTCTCCCAATATCGCAGAACGTGTGGCTTGAGCTCGGTCAGCGCGCACACGTCGCCGATGGAGTAGAACTCCTGGAGCAGTTCCCCGCGCGGCGAAGCCACGATCAGTCGCGCTCCGGTCGCAGTTCGCGCGCCATGAGCTCCGCCACCGCATCACGCGGCGACTGCCCCTCGAACAGAATGCGATGGGTGGCGTCGATGATGGGCATCTCCACCCCGGCCTTGTCGGCCAGCGCCTTGGCGCTCTCGGTGTTGAGCACGCCCTCGGCCACGCTGTCCTTGCCGGCGAGGGCCTCTTCGAGCGTCTGGCCCTGCCCGATGGCAACGCCCACCGCACGATTGCGCGACAGCGCCCCGGTGCAGGTCAGCACGAGATCACCAAGACCGGCCAGCCCCGCGAAGGTATCCGGCTTGGCCCCGAGGGCCACGCCAAGTCGCGTCATCTCCGCAAGCCCGCGTGTCATGAGCGCCGCGCGCGGATTGAAGCCAAGCCCCAGACCATCGAGGATGCCCGTGGCCACAGCCATCACGTTCTTGAGCGCACCACCCAATTCCACACCGATCACATCATCGGAGGTGTAGACCCGAAAGACCGTCGCACTGAGGGCACGCTGCACCAGCTTGGCGGCGTCGTGGGACGCGGCCGCGGCCACGATGGCTGTGGGCTGCCCCCTGGCGACTTCGGCGGCGAAACTGGGCCCGCTGATGGCCACCACCTCATGCTCCGGAGCGGCCTGTTCCACCACCTCGGTCATGAGTGCCAGCGTTTCCCGCTCGATACCCTTGGTGGCCACCGACAGCACGGCGCCTGGTGCCAGCGCGGGCTGCGAGGCCTGCACGACCAGACGCAGCACATGCGAAGGCGCAGCATAAACCACAAGGCTGGCGTCACTTAGCACATGCGACATGTCGTTGCTTGCCAACAGCGCGGGCGTCAACGGCAGGTCGGGCAGAAAGCGCCGGTTCTCGTGCTGCGTATTGACCGACTCCACCACATCGAGCTCGCGTGCCCACAGCATGGTGGGCCAGCCGTTGCGCGCAAGCAGATTGGCAATGGCCGTTCCCCACGCGCCGCCGCCCACGACGGCACAACGCATCACGCCGTTCATGACACGCTCCCCGCACCGCCCGCGCGACCGAGGCGACGTTCTTCACCGCGGCGCAGACGCCCGATGTTTTCGCGATGCGCCCAGATCACAAATGCAGCGATTGCACACGACACCGCAAAGAGCGGTGAGCGGGGCCCGGCGGTGAACAGGAGCACGGACGCCAGTGCCACGGCCGCCACCATCGAGCCCAGGCTCACGTAGCGCGTGGCTGCCACCACGAGGGCAAAGACTGCAATGGCAATGGCCGTGGGCAGTGCGGCGAGCGCCATGAACACACCGCTCGCGGTGGCCACGCCCTTCCCTCCTCCACGGCCCAGCAGAAAGATGGGTTTGACGTGGCCCGCGATGGTTGCCACCCCAAAACACACGCCCCACGGCCAGCCCGCCGACACGCCCAGTGCGCCGGGCAGCAGCAGCGTGGGCAGCCAGCCCTTCAGAAAGTCCACGAGATACACCAGACCACCCCAACCCCAGCCCAGGGTGCGCTGCACATTGGTGGCGCCGAGGTTGCCCGACCCCACCGTGCGCAGGTCAATGCCGTTGGCACGGCCCACGAGGTACGCCGTCGGAAAGGACCCGGCCACATAGGCCAGCGCCACTCCACCCGCCAACATCGACGGCGTTGCCATCAGCTGTTCTTTCTCCGGAGGATGACCCGCAGCGGCGACCCGTGGAATCCCCACTTCTCGCGGAAGCCGTTGTGCAGGAAGCGGATGTAGTGCTCGGGAATCGTTTCGGGATGATTGCCGAAGACCGCGATCGTGGGCGGCTCGACTTCCACCTGTGTGGCGTAGTTGAGCTTCACCTCGCGGCCGGCGGCCTGCGGCGGCTGACGACGGGCCAGCAGTTCCTCGAGCGCGTCGTTCACCTGCGAGGTGCTGATGCGACGCGTGCGCTGTTCCTGCACCTGCAGCACGAGGTCCAGCACCTTGGTGATGCGCTGTCCGGTCTTGGCCGATGTGAAGAGGAAGGGCACAAAGTTGAGATAGGGCACCTTTTCCACAGCATCCTTGCGGAACTTGTCGGCGCTCTTGTCAGTCTTGTCCTCGTACATGTCCCACTTGTTCACCACCAGAATCAGGCCGCGACCCGCCTCCCAGGCCATGGTCGCAATCTTGAGATCCTGATTCTGCAAGCCCTCGGTGGCGTCGATGACCAGCACGCACACATCTGCCGAATCGATGGCGCGGCGCGTGCGCAGCGACGAATAGAACTCGATGCCATCGTCGATGCGCGACTGGCGGCGCAGGCCGGCCGTGTCCACGAACACCAGTTCCTTCCCATGATAGGACATGGGCGCATCGATGGCGTCGCGCGTGGTGCCCGACTCATCGCTCACCACCAGCCGGTCTTCACCCAGCAGCCGGTTCACGATGCTGGACTTGCCCACATTGGGTCGGCCGATGACAGCCACGCGTGTGGCGTTGGACGGCTCGTCGGCCTTCTCGGGAATGGCCTGCACGACGGCGTCGAGCAGATCGCCCGAGCCCTTGCCGTTGGACGCGGACACCGGATACACATCGGTCACGCCCAGCCGGTAGAACTCGTAGAAATCCGTGCTGTCCGGATTGTCGACCTTGTTGGCCACCAGCAGCCAGGGCTTGCGCGAGTTGCGCAGCAGGTCGCCGATGCGCGCGTCGCTGGGATGCACACCAACCTTGGCATCGACCACGAACAGCAGCAGATCGGCTTCCTCGATGGCCTGCATGACCTGCTGGCGAATGGCACTGTCCATGGGCAGGTCGGAGTCCTCCACCAGCCCACCGGTGTCCACCAGCCAGAAGTGATGCCCCGCCCACTCGGCCTCGCCGAAGTGGCGATCACGTGTGGTGCCGGCTTCCTCACTGACGATGGCCGTGGCCTCGCCGATCACACGGTTGAACAGATGCGACTTGCCCACATTGGGGCGTCCGACAAGGGCAACGACAGGTAAACTCATATATGGGCTCAGGCGGCGGATCGAACCGCCGCGTCCCCTTCGGGGACGAGCGCATCGATGAAATCGTAGGAAGGATAGACCGGCATGGGAAGCGATTCCCGCACGGCAACGAAGGACTCCTCGTCGAGGAACAGCCCGTTGTCGTTGATGCACTCTGCCGGAATGAGTGCCAGATCGAGGTCATGACGGCCGGCGAGCACGCGCCGGATGTCGGCGCCCACCAGCAGTCCGGCCGTGGTGGTGGTGGGACCGAACAGCGAGTTCTCCGCCGCGATCAGGTCGAAGCGGGCGCCGGTGACGGCGCTGATCTGTTCGAGAAGCTCAGGCATGAGCGGTGTCATGGATACCCCGGTCACCACGCCAATGCGCTTGCCATCGAGACGCGGAAGCTGATCGAGCCCATCGCGCACCCGGGCACGCAGTGAGGTCACAGCACCCACGCCGTTCTCGATCTGCGCGAACTCGCCGTAGTGTTCCTCGTCCGGCAGCGGCACATCGGCCAGCAGATACAGCTCATCGGAACCGAACACCCAGCGGTCGTCGCGCTCGGCCAGCGCCCGCGCTTCCCAGGCGTGCACGCGGTCGAGCAGCGCCCCCGCGTTGGTGGCGTCCATCGGCTTGCCGGTGTAAAGGTGTGAGAACTGGGTCACGCCCACCGGCACGATGGCCACCGACAACACCGCCTGCCCCAGATTCCATAGATCGGTCAGCGACTGCTCGAGCACGTCGCCGTCGTTGAGGCCCGGCACGATGACCATCTGACAGTGGAACTGAATGCCACCGTCGGCCAGACGCTGCAACTGCTCAATGATGTTGGGCACACGCGGGTTGTTGAGCAGCACCTTGCGGGCTTCCCAGGGCGTGGCGTGCACCGACACGTAGAGAGGCGACAGGCGGTACTCGAGAATCCTTGCGATGTCACGTTCCTTCACATTCGACAAGGTCGCGAAGTTGCCGTAGGCAAACGACAGGCGATAGTCGTCGTCGCGGATGTACAGGCCCTTGCGCAGGCCCTTGGGCAGGCCCTCGATGAAGCAGAACTCGCAGCGGTTCGCGCAGCGGCGCACGGTGGGCGGCGCCAGCTCGAGGCCCATGGGACGGCCATCGCCGCGATCGACCTGCTTCGTGAACTCGCTGCCATCGGGCAGGCGCGCGGAAACCACGAACGATTCCTCGGCCGTGAGAAACTCCCAGTCGAGAAAATCCTCCAGCTGACGGTCGTTGACCGTGAGGAGTTCGGTGCCGGGCACCAGGCCGAGAGACTCAGCGAGGCTGCCCGGCTCGATGTGCGTGACGCGAACCATGATACCCGGGACAAAAAAGGGGGACCGGCGCGCTGGCCTTCCCCCGGTGACGCAAGCGGGCGGCAACCTTGCGCTGCCGCCCACTTGAGAAAATCTAGGAACTGGACGCACCGAAGTCAATCAAATTCATGCACTTCGGTGCGCGCCAGCGAGTGCTTTGCTGCCCCCGACTACTTGAGTGGCGCGTAGCGCAAGGCCACCGCCTTGGGAGCGTCCACCTTCACGCTGAACGTGGTGCCCGAGCCCGCGTCGACCGGACCGATCGCCACGTCCTTGGTGGCCACCACCGCGCCCGCCTCATCCAGCAGCTCCAGCTTCATCGTCCAGCTGCCGGTCGCCTGCCCATCGTTCGTAACCGAGCCGCTCACCTGATAGGCATTGCCCGCCTTCGAGGCCAAGGTGATCTCGATCTTTGGCGTGGTCTTCTGCTGCTTGTCGAGGTAGAAGAGCACGGAGTCGTTGAACACCTTCTTCTTGGCCGCGTCCGACTCGGCCTGTGCCATGCGCTGCCAGTAGCCGGCCATGAGACGCCAGCCGCGCTCGAAGTTGGGGTCGAGCGTCATGAGCCGGGTGATGGCGGGTCCCATGCGCTGCGTGTCCTTCAGGTCAAAGAGCGTGGTGGCGTAGTTGTAGAGCGCGAAGCGGTGATTGGGGTTCTTGGTGAACCCGGCTTCGAAGAGGTTGATTGCATCCTGCGAGCGACCAGCCGCCGCCGCGTTGGATCCCGCCTCAAACAACTGGTCGGCCGTGAACTTGGCGGGATCCTTGACCATGTCGCCGAACATGTTGGCCACCGCCGCCGTGTCGCCGGATAGGCGCAGTGCCCGGCCGAGCGCCTGCGACGCGTTGGCGTCACCCGGCGTATCCTTCAGAAAGGCCTCGAGTAATCCCCGGGCCTTGGTGATCTGGGCTTCCTTGGCCGCCCCTTCCCCGGCCTCGGCCTGCTGCAGATTGAGCACCGCAAGGTTGTAGCGGCTCTGCTGCTTGACGCGGGCATACAGCGTGTCGCTGCCCGAATACTCGATGACGCGCTCCATGGCGATGGTCGCGCTGTCCATCTGCCCGCGCTTCTGATACACCGAGGAAAGCACGTTCCAGGGCCGCGGGTCCTTGCCGGCCACCAGCATGGACATGTGCGCGTAGTACGAGGCCGAGTCATCCTGATCGGCGCTCATCGCGTTGATGGCCTTGTTGAGGATGTCACTGAAGAAGCGCGTGCGGAACGGGCGCACCTCGGCGGCACATTCGGGCATGAGCCGCTCCACCGCTGATGCGGCCGAGTCCACGGCCAGCAACAGGTTGTGGGTGCCTTCCTTGTTCGTGGTGAAGCCCATGTCTCCGCGCTTCATCTCGTACACGCCCTCGTTCTTCTCGAGGAACTGACGGTACGTGCGCAGCAGAAGAAACTGGCGTCCCGGCTCGTTCTTGATCTTTTCCGGCGCGTCAGTCAGCACACGGATGGAGTTCGCCAGATGCCGCGGCACTTCGTCATCCTTGCGCGAGTTGGCCGCCATCGACACGTACTGCCGGGCGCTTGCCAGCTGGAACGGACTCTTGTCGTTGATGTTGCACTCCTGCGCCGCAAGCGGGGCGGCCAACGGCGTTGCGCCGAGTGTCACCACCACCGCCATCGTCACGGCGTGCATCCACGTATTGCCCTTCATCTCGTCTCCTCGGTGAGTCGGTCCTGCCGTTCGTCCCAATATAGGTTCAGGCGCGGTAGGACGCGCCACTGCCCGTGTTGTACACCACCACCTCGGAATCGGCAGCGATCCGTCCCGCCTGGACAGCATCCCGAAGCACCACGAGGGCACATCCACCCTCTGGCGCGGCATCAATTCCGGTGGCTTCGGCCAGGCGGCGGGTCCACCGCCGCATCTCGTCTTCGCCAGCCGTCCCGGCCACGCCCTGTGTTTCGCGGAGAATGCGCAGCAGCACCCGGTCCCCCAGTGGCGAGGGCACACGCAGGCCGGCCGCATAAGTGACCGGGTCCACCCAGGGCTCCGCGCGATCGTTCCCGGCGGCGTACGCG